>NZ_CP081149.1:650028-975043 GCF_019665785.1 Deefgea piscis | reverse complement strand
CATGCCCATAAAACGACGGAATTTCTTGCGTTATTTGCAGATTGGTTAAACCCGCTTGCGCCGCAAAGGCCAATGCCGGCGCTAGATAGTCCGAAGGATTCATCGCATTCACAGTATTTTCCTCGCACTTACAGTTTAAGCGTCTAGTAATCTTCAATTAATATTGGTATTGCAAGCCAAGCTGACGCCAACTATAAAGTACAAATCAATATTTTGAATTTTTAGCGACTTTGCGCAATCAGGAGTGTGGTTTATGCTACAAGCGCCAACCACGATGTTAAACGCTTTAGCAGCACTGACTAGCCTGCATGATCGCGACGCACTTTCATTAAGCTTGTGCATTACCTTGCAAGAAATTTTTGACTTCAAGCAGCTCGATCTCTATCACTACCGAGCGGCGCCGCTGCAAACCGACTGCGCATGGCAAATCAAACACACGATTCACCTGCAAGATGGCCAAATGTCGCAATCTTGGCATTGGCATGAGCATGAGCATGAAATCCTTAGCAATCTGTCGCCCGAGCTTGATCCCCTGATTACCCAAGCACTCAGCTCAAGCGAAGCCAGCGTTTTATCGTCGGATGGCTACCGTGTGGTGCGTTGCCTATATTCGGCCAATCAACCGCAACTGCTCATCGACTGCCGCAATACCAGCGCCTTAAGTGCTAAAGATTTACATGTGCTGCATGGCATGACGCGAATTTACGAAAATCACAGCACCCTGCTCGACTATGGCCAAACCGATACCCTAACCGGCTTACTCAATCGCAAAACCTTAGAGCAACAATTTTTCAAAGTGATGGCGCATCAAAAAAACATCAACAATCTCGAGCCCAGTAGCACAGACATTGAATGTGAACGCCGCAGCCATTCTGATAACGAGGCTTATTTCCTCGCTGTGATGGATATTGATCACTTCAAACGAATCAACGATCAATTTGGGCATATTTATGGAGATGAAGTGTTACTTTTGATCGCCCAACTGATGAAGGCCAGCTTTCGCAGCGAAGATCATTTGTTTCGATTTGGCGGAGAAGAATTCGTCATCATGATCGGTCCACAATCTGAGGACAGTGCACTACAAGCCGTCGAACGGTTTCGCGAGCGGGTGGCGAAGTTTGATTTTCCACAAGTGGGTCAAGTCACCATCAGCATTGGCATTACTCAATTACTTGATTTTGAAATTTTAAGCACTGTACTTGGCCGCGCAGATGAAGCTTTATATCAAGCCAAAGACCAAGGTCGCAATCGCGTTGTGAATGCGGCAATCGATGCCATGAGCATCAAAGAACACAGCCCGAATAATGGCAGTATTGAATTATTCTAAGCACCGTATTCGCCCGCTTAGCCCGCACTTTGGTAGCAAAGTGAACATTCGTACTCTTCACTACCCCGCGCTGCGGCAAAGCGCTACAATGCACGGTTACTTTTGCCGCCGGATAATGCCATGTACCGCTCTGCACTTGCCACTGACCAGCCAATGATCCGCATTCGCGGAGCCCGTACACATAACCTCAAAAACGTGAACTTAGACTTGCCACGTGGCAAGCTGATTGTCATCACCGGCTTATCTGGCTCAGGTAAATCGTCCTTGGCTTTCGACACTTTGTATGCCGAAGGGCAACGCCGCTACGTTGAATCACTGTCGGCGTATGCGCGGCAGTTTTTGCAATTAATGGAAAAGCCCGATGTCGATTTGATTGAAGGGCTCTCGCCTGCCATTTCCATCGAGCAAAAAGCCACTAGTCACAACCCGCGCTCAACCGTGGGCACGGTGACCGAGATTCACGATTATTTACGCCTGTTGTTTGCCCGTGTTGGCACACCGTTTTGCCCTGAACACAATCAGGCGCTGCAAAGCCAAACCGTTAGCCAAATGGTTGATCATGTGTTGGCGCTGCCCGAAGACAGTAAACTGATGATTTTAGCGCCAGTGATTATGGGCAAAAAAGGCGAAAACGCCGACTTGCTCGAAGAACTACGTGCGCAAGGTTTTGTTCGTGTTCGCATCGACGGCGAAGTGTTCGAGCTCGACGAAACCCCGAAACTCGACAAAAACAAAAAACACACCATTGATGTTGTCATCGATAGACTGAAAGTACATGCCGACATCCAGCAACGACTCGCCGAAAGCTTTGAAACCGCATTGCGCCACGCCGAAGGCCGCGCCATTGCGGTTGAAATGGACACCGGCAAAGAGCATTGGTTTTCGGCCAAATTTGCTTGCCCAATTTGTAGCTACAGCTTACCTGAGCTTGAGCCGCGCCTATTCTCGTTCAACAATCCAATGGGCGCTTGTCCTTCGTGCGACGGCTTAGGCCACCGCACCTTTTTTGATCCCAAGCGCGTCGTGGCGCATCCCGATCTGAGCTTGGCCGCTGGAGCAGTCAAAGGCTGGGATAAACGCAATCAGTTTTATTTCCAAATGCTGATGAGCATTGCCGAACATTACGGCTTTGATATCAATACGGCGTGGAATGAATTAAGTAGCGAAGTACAAGACGCGATCTTGCAAGGCTCGGGGCGCGATGAAATCGCCTTTATGTATACCAATGAACGCGGCAATAAGTTCGAGCGCGCCCATGCTTTTGAAGGGATTATTCCGAATTTAGAGCGCCGCTACAAAGAAACCGATTCAATGGCGGTGCGTGAAGAGCTGGCCAAATATCAAAATAATCAAGTTTGCCCAAGCTGCAATGGCGCACGTTTACGCACCGAAGCGCGCCATGTACAAGTTGGAGGTATTACTCTGCATGCCATATCCAAAATGGCTTTGCGAGATACACTGCTATTTTTTACCGGTTTACATTTAGAAGGCGCCAAAGCGCAGATTGCCGAAAAAATCGTTAAAGAAGTCAGCGAACGACTCGGCTTTTTGGTCAATGTTGGCCTCGATTACCTGTGCCTTGAACGCAGCGCCGACACACTGTCGGGCGGCGAAGCACAGCGTATTCGCTTAGCCAGCCAAATTGGTTCTGGCCTCACTGGCGTGATGTATGTACTCGATGAACCATCCATTGGTCTGCATCAGCGCGACAACGACCGCTTGATCGGCACTTTGATTCATCTGCGCGATTTGGACAATACGGTGATTGTCGTTGAGCATGATGAAGACGCGATGCGGGCTGCCGATTGGCTGATTGATATGGGCCCAGGCGCTGGCGTGCACGGTGGCGAAGTGATTGCCTACGGCAAACCTGACGACGTGTTTAACAACCCCAATTCCGTCACTGGCCAATTTATGACCGGCAAACGCAAAATTGCGATGCCCGCCACCCGCCGTGTGCCCACCGAAGGTCGTTGGTTGCATATCAAAGGGGCAAGCGGGAATAACTTAAAAGACGTCGATCTGGATTTGCCGCTGGGCATGATGGTGTGCATTACTGGGGTTTCTGGCTCGGGTAAATCGACACTAATTAACGACACTTTGTATGCCATTGCCGCACGTGAACTCAATGGCGCCGGGATCGAATCGTCGCCTTATCACAGCGTGCATGGGCTTGAGCATCTAGATAAAGTCATTAATGTCGATCAATCGCCGATTGGCCGCACGCCGCGCTCGAATCCCGCAACGTATACCGGGCTCTTTACGCCGATTCGTGAACTGTTTTCAGGCGTACCGATGAGCCGCGAACGCGGTTATGGGCCGGGACGATTCTCGTTCAACGTCAAAGGCGGTCGCTGTGAAGCGTGCCAAGGCGATGGCGTGATTAAAGTCGAAATGCATTTCTTGCCCGATGTGTACGTTCCGTGCGATGTGTGCCATAGCAAACGCTATAACCGTGAAACGCTGGAAGTCTTGTACAAAGGCAAAAACATTACTGAAGTTTTAGAAATGACAGTGGAAAACGCGCTGGCCTTCTTTAGCGCCGTGCCCACCGTTGCCAGAAAGCTGCAAACCTTAATGGACGTTGGCTTGGGCTATATTCGCCTAGGGCAAAGCGCCACGACGCTCTCAGGCGGCGAAGCACAACGGGTGAAATTGGCGCTGGAACTCTCCAAACGCGACACCGGCCGCACGCTGTATATCTTGGATGAGCCGACCACGGGTTTGCATTTTCACGATATCGATCTGCTACTGACCGTGGTGCAGCGCTTGGCGGGGCACGGCAATTCAATTGTCGTGATTGAGCATAATCTGGACGTGATTAAAACCGCCGACTGGGTGATTGATTTGGGTCCCGAAGGCGGCGCTGGCGGCGGACAAATTATTGCCACCGGCACGCCTGAAGAAGTGGCCAAAAATCCACATAGTCATACAGGGTATTACCTTGCACGCTCTTTAAATAAAGCGCCTGAATAAAATACCCCCAATAAAAAAACCGCCAACATTACATTGGCGGTTTTTTATCGTCTTTTATTTTACTGATTAGGGTTGCCCATAGTGGCTGAGTAATTTATCTAGCCATTTTGACGCACTTAAACGCTGCGGCATGGTGCCTTTATACAAGAGCATTTCTAAACGTTCAAATGCTTCACGACGTTGATCATCGGCAATTAGGACGGCAATTTCTTGCAAAGTAGCATCGTCAGAGACAAAGTCTTTCGCCTCAAATTGCCGGCGCTGTGATACTACAGACGACAAGCTAGCATCAATTTCGCGATCTTGCTGAGCGGCAAAAACACTCAATTGATCAGCGCCCCGCTCATTGGCATTGGCTGTAGGCAACAAATCTAAATCAAAGTGAAAGGCATCCTGCTGCGCTGTGCTCAAGTCGCTATTGACTGGGCTAGCAGCTAAAATTGGCGCTAAATTTGCGGAGTTAATTGCTGCGCCTTCTACAGGTGCATGCGCCAATGAATGCGCTGCTGAGCGCGCATCTAGCGATTGATATAAAGGATTATTGACGTCAATTTGCTGCCCCATACTTTGCACTTGTTGCCACAATGAATCGCTGGCAAATTGCAAGCGAAACGCCACGGCACGTTCTTGAAATGCCTCAAGCATGTTTTCTTGCGCAAACACCTCTAACAGCTTCATCCACAAAGCCAATGCATGTGGATGCTCAAGCAATTCATCGCTGAGTAGCTGAATGGCTTGGGCCTGCATGCCATAGTCGAGTAAAAGTTGCGCTTCTTCTGCAACCGAGTTTGGCGAAACCACATCCACCGCTTCATTACGCCAGTCACGCTCGTCACGCTCGTCATATTCCGGCACGCTGGGGGTTTCTTCCGTCATAAAGCCGCTGGTTCGCGTGAGTGAATGCGGAAAATGGCTTGGCGTTCTTTGCGTCAAAATTGTCGTTGGATTGCCATGTAAAGTGGCAACGCCCAACGCAGAATACGAGGTATCTTCAGTAATACGCTGCCGTTGACGCCAAATCAGCACCGCAATCGCCAATCCAATTAAGCCTAAAAATAAAAACCATTGCCAAGAAAATAAAACGTCTTCTGCAATCTTGCTCTCGCTTTTCGCCGCTGGCGAAACCTTAGCCCCACTCACTTGATGCAGTTGCTGCTCTAATTGCTTAATTTGATCTTTAAGCTGTAGCATTTGCGCCGCTTGCTCATCGGATTCAAGCGACAATAAACCCTCTCGCAAGCGTAAGATTTCCGCCGGAGATAAATTATTTTTTTGTTTTAAATCTAATGCTGGCAGGGACAGGCGCAAACGAAACTCACCATCCGCAGCAGGTGCGGCGAGCGGTTCGACCGCCTCAGCGGGGGGATTGGCTGGGGTTAAACTTAATCTGGCTTCAGTGGCGAGTGGCACCACATGCTGTGCGCTCGTGACTTTCGTTTTTGGGTTCGGATTCGTTATTGGCGCGGGCAGCTGAACTCGCCATTGATTGCCTAAACGCACTGTCGTGCCTTGTGGCAAATCGGGATTCAATTCATAAAGACGTTCAACAAAACGCGTCCGCAGTTGCGCTTGATTTGGGTAATAACGGCGAGCGATATTGGCGACCGTATCCCCCTCTTCGGTTAACCACACAGAGCCTAAGCGTGGTAAATCGCGCTGGCTGATAGGTGGATTAATCGATGCATTGCGTTTTTTATTCGGCGCTTGGTATTCATGCGGATCGAGTAGTACGCTGTAATCGCGCTGAAAAACCCGATTTTCCTCCCCTGGGCATTTCACTCGAACGGCGAAATTCAATATGGGCTCATGCCAAGCATCAAGCCCCTGCACCAAAAGTCGTCCACCCGCGCCATCGGGTTGAAAAACCAGTTTGGCACGGCGCAGTACATTTTGTTCTTCGCCACTATGTAAACCCACTAAACGAAAACATTGGCTACTTAGGGTTTCTTCTTCTAAAGCTGCAACAGCTACACTCGCCGAAAATTGTTCACCCAATGCCGAATACACCCGCAAATCGCCGAGCATAGCAGCGCGCGCGCCAGCCGCAATCATCAACATTGCAGCGAAAACGAAAATAAATTGGGGAAAGCGCAGCAGATGATGCAATTTTCTTATCATTATTTTTTCATAGACATTTCAAACACACATCAACAAAACACCATCGCATAGCCAGCAGTGCGCTGAAATAAATCGCTCAGGCCCACTCTGAGCTATCCATTTTTGTCCAGCAACAAACGAGCTTGCTGAATGCTTTGCGCTGATCTGTTTGCTAAAACTCTGTCACCAATACCATTAAATACGCCAATAAAGCGAATCCTCCGATCCGTCGTGTTGATGCATTTAATCCGCAACAAAAATCCTTTATCAACTCAAACCACACAAATACCATCTGCATTAAACAATGCAATCAAGCCATACACTCAATAAATCCTACAGCACTACAACACAAAATGAGCTGTAGTGCTTTGAGTACGCTTAACAAATTGTTAGCGATTGATTTTATACAATATCAAGATGATCTAGACCAGACAAAACGTCACGATTTTTCGATTCTGTGCCATTTAATTTGATTTGCAAGCGTAAATCATTCACCGAGTCGGCATTACGTAAGGCATCTTCATAGCTAATGCGATTGGCTTCAAATAAATCAAATAGCGACTGATCAAATGTTTGCATGCCTAATTCACGCGATTTTTTCATAATTTCTTTAATCTCGTGAACTTCACCTTTAAAGATTAACTCCGAAATCAATGGTGAATTGAGCATGACTTCAACTGCGGCAACGCGGCCTTTACCCGATAAGTGCGGCACTAAGCGTTGCGAAACAAAAGCTTTTAAATTGAGCGATAAATCCATCAACAACTGGGAACGGCGTTCTTCAGGGAAAAAGTTAATAATCCGATCCAGTGCTTGATTAGCCGAGTTGGCATGCAATGTTGCCATGCAAAGATGGCCGGTTTCGGCAAACGCAATCGCATAATCCATGGTTTCACGATCACGTACTTCGCCGATCAAAATCACATCGGGCGCTTGGCGCAGCGTGTTTTTAAGCGCAGCCATCCAAGAATCGGTATCAACGCCCACTTCTCGCTGCGTAATAATCGAATTTTTATGCTCATGAACGTATTCAATCGGGTCTTCAATGGTAATGATATGGTCATAGGCGTTTTCATTCCGATGACCAATCATTGCCGCTAACGATGTTGATTTACCTGAGCCAGTCCCACCGACAAAAATCACTAAACCGCGCTTAGTCATCGCAATATCACGCAATACTGGCGGCAAATTTAATTGATCCAGCTTGGGGATTTCCGAATTAATCGTTCGCAGCACCATCCCCACACGGCCTTGCTGCATAAATGCATTCACCCGAAAGCGCCCCATTGATCCAGGGCTAATCGCGAAATTACATTCTTTATTGGCTTCAAAGTCTTCGGCTTGACGATCATTCATAATCGCCCGAGCTAATTCTTTGGTGTGTTGTGCGGTCAGTTGCTGATTAGAAACTGGAGTCACTCGACCGTCAATTTTCATTGCCGGCGGAAAATCAACGGTAATAAATAAATCCGAAGCATTTTTACTGCGCATATGGCGCAATAAATCATGCATAAACTTAGCGGCTTGTTCTTTTTCCATAATCGACTGAAATTAACCTTTAAAATTATCTGGAATCGCCGCTTTACCACGCGCATCGATAATTGATACCACATTACGCTGCACTAAATTTTGCAGACATTGATCCAAAGTTTGCATGCCATATTGTGAGCCGGTTTGAATCGATGAATACATTTGCGCAATTTTATTTTCGCGGATTAAATTTCGAATCGCCGGAATCCCAATCATAATTTCATGTGCTGCAACACGCCCTTGCCCATCTTTGGTTTTTAACAAGGTTTGCGAAATCACCGCGCGCAATGATTCAGACAGCATCGAGCGCACCATTTCTTTTTCTGCCGCTGGGAAAACGTCAACAATCCGGTCAATGGTTTTGGCGGCCGATGTGGTATGCAAGGTGCCAAACACCAAATGCCCGGTTTCTGCTGCCGTTAGCGCTAAGCGGATGGTTTCTAAATCGCGCATCTCACCCACCAAAATCACATCCGGATCTTCACGTAAGGCGCTACGTAATGCATTCGAAAACGACATCGTGTGCGGGCCGACTTCACGCTGATTCACGAGGCATTTTTTAGATTGATGTACGAACTCGATTGGGTCTTCCACCGTCAGAATATGGCCGTATTCATTATCATTAATGAAGTTAACCATGGCCGCGAGTGTGGTTGATTTACCCGAACCGGTTGGCCCGGTGACTAGCACCAAACCACGTGGGTTTTGTGCGATATCTTGAAAGACTTTTGGACAGCCCAGTTCTTCTAATGACAGCACCTTAGAGGGAATCGTCCGAAATACCGCACCAGCACCGCGATTTTGCACAAAAGCATTCACCCGAAAACGCGCTAAATTGGGAATTTCAAAAGAAAAGTCACATTCCAAGGTGTCTTCGTAAATTTTTCGCTGGCCATCATTCATAATGTCGTACACCATATCGTGCACGTCTTTATGCTCCATTGCTGGCAAGTTAATGCGCCGAACGTCGCCATGTACCCGAATCATCGGTGGCAAACCCGCAGAAAGGTGTAAATCGGATGCTTTATTCTTTACCGAAAAGGCTAAGAGTTCTGAGATTTCCATTTATAATTCTTCCTCTTATCCATCAAATTGGCCCAACAAAAGCCCATTATTAAGTATGGGCTTGGGCTTTTGAGTTAATTTTCCCATTATGGCAACGATTTTTACTGCATTGCAAGACGTACAGGCGAGGATTGACACTGCGTGCACAGCTGTAGGGCGAAACCCCGCAGAGGTGAAGCTATTAGCGGTAAGCAAAACCTTTCCGGCTAGCGATATCCATGCGCTCTATCAATTTGGTCAACGAGCATTCGGTGAAAACTATGTGCAAGAGCTGGTCAATAAATGCCAAGTATTGGCCGAATGCAAAGACATTGAATGGCATTTTATTGGTCCTTTACAGAGCAATAAAACCCGCTTAGTCGCAGAAAACGCCGCATGGGTGCATGCCATTGACCGACTCAAAATTGCCGAACGTTTGTCTGCGCAGCGACCGCTGCATTTGCCACCCTTGAATATTTGTCTGCAAATCAATGTTTCTGGCGAAACCAGCAAATCAGGGCTCGCCGCAGATCAAGTGATCGCATTAGCTGAGCAAGTGGTCAAATTACCGCAGCTTTGCTTACGTGGCTTGATGTGTATCCCAGAATCAAGCCATGATTCAACCATACTGGCGCAGCAATTTTTAGTTTTAGTGCAATTAAAAGAGCAACTCCAAGCTCGCGGATTAGCTTTAGACACCCTATCGATGGGCATGTCGAACGATTTAGAGCCAGCCATTGCCGCTGGCTCAACCTTAGTGCGTATTGGTAGCGCCATTTTTGGCCAGCGACATTATTCATCATGAACGCCGTAAGATGCTCAGGCATACGGTTTGATCAGGACATCAAATAACCATGAAAATTACATATATTGGCGGCGGCAATATGGCTAGCGCAATGATTGGCGGCATGTTGTCACAAGGCTTTAAAGGGCAAGACATCCACGTTGTTGAACCCGATGCCGGCAAACGCGTTGAACTTGCACAGCAATATGGCATTAGCTGCAGCGCACCGGATGAAGCGCTGCCAGCGAGCCAAGCCATTATTTTCGCGATTAAACCGCAACAATTTCGTACAGTGGCGCAAAGCATCCTGCCACAACTGAATCATGCTTTGGTGATTTCAATCGCCGCCGGAATTCGTGCCGCCACCATCAGCCAATGGCTGGCAGGCTATCAACGCATCGTTCGCGTGATGCCCAATACACCGGCTTTAGTGCAGGCGGGTATTTCTGGGGTGTATGCGACAGAACACGTGACCGATACTGACAAAGCCTTAACGACGCGTATTTTAGCGTCGATTGGTGAGCAAGTTTGGGTTAATGATGAATCGCAAATGGACGGGATTACCGCGATTTCTGGCAGTGGCCCTGCATATGTGTTTTATTTGATGGAAGCCTTGCAAGCTGCGGCCTTGGCGCAAGGTTTTGATGCTGAAATCGCCAATAAACTGGCCTACCAAACTTTTGCTGGCGCGGTCAAACTGGCGCTGACTAGCCCAGATGACGCAGGAACTTTACAGGTTAAAGTAACTTCTAAAGGCGGAACAACTGAACGCGCGATTCAAACGCTAGAAGCGCATCATGTTCGCGCTACTATGATTGCCGCCGCTGCCGCTGCCGCTGCGCGCTCAGTCGAGCTAGGTGACGAACTCAGTCAAGATCCAAAATAAATAGATAGGAGGCTCTATGCTCACCAGCGTACTCGATTTTTTAATACGCAATGTACTCGATTTCTTTATTTTATTGCTTTTGGTTCGATTTTATTTACAAGCGGCGAAAGTATCATTTCGTAATCCAATCGGCCAATTTGCGCTCGCATTAACCAATTGGATGGTACTACCCATTCGCCGTTTTATTCCGCCATTTAAAGGCTATGACAGCACCAGCCTGGGTTTGGCTTGGCTATTTGCACTCACAATGCATGCCTTACTTTTGGCGATTAGCCCGTGGCCGTTTAACTTTATGTCAGGCAATTCAATATTAGCTTTGACGCTAATTGCGACACTTGAGCTTTTCAAAATGTCGTTATATTTATTATTTGCTGCCGTAATTGGGCAAGCCCTAATGAGCTGGCTTTCACCCTATAACCCATTTATGGCGATTTTAACCGGATTAACCGCGCCGTTTTTACGACCGATCCAGAAAGTAATTCATCCGATTGGTGGGATTGATATCACACCATTTATTCTTATTTTATTCATTCAGCTCCTACTCAATGTGTTTGTCGCACAAATGGAGCCGATGATTCTTCAACAAGTCGTGGTATCTGCATAATGGCGCACAATCGCTGGTTCACTCAAAACGGAACAACCCTCACTTTACGTTTACACGTTCAGGCCAGTGGCAAAAAAACTGAATGTATTGGTTACTATGGTGATGCGTTAAAAATCAGGGTCGCAACGCCCCCTGTTAGCCACAAAATGAATGTGTGCTTAGTCACTTGGCTGGCCGATCAATTTGGAGTTCGCCCACAGCAGGTGGGGCTAAATAGTGGTGAAAACTCACAAAATAAAGTTTTCACCATCACAGGCAGCAAGGTATCGCCCGAGAAGCTAAACCCCGCTTAACTTAGCGATCAATACGTGGCGTGGTATCGACAGGATCAACTCGGCGATATTCTGCCTCAATGATGCCATCGTCCGGTCTAGGCTGGCCGATGGTGGATTTAGTTTTCCAGGGTAAGAGCAAAATCAAAGCGATTGCATCACTGATTAAACCCGGAATAAGCAGCAGCACAGCAGCAATAAAATAGCGCGCAATGCCTAATAAACTATTGATCCCAACTTGGCCTGTGCGAATATCGTGCATTAGTTTTAAACCCATCGCCAAGCGATGATGACGTAGCATCAAAATACCCAAGCAAAACGATGCGATAACCCAAATCAGCGTCCAAAAAGTGCCAATCGTATCGGCAAGCCAGATCAAAGACATGACTTCAAGAAAAGGATAAGCCAATAGGCATCCGAACAAAAGGTAAGGCATGACAACTCCAACTGAAATTTTAATCGTGTGGTGCAACTGCCCCGATCATGCCACTGCAACGCAATTGGCATCGGGTTTGGTTAAAGAAAAACTAGCCGCTTGTGTGAATGTTTTACCTGCTGTGGAATCTATTTACCATTGGGAGAATAGGTTAGAAAATGCCACAGAAGTTCCATTGATGATCAAAACCACTCGCGCCAACTATTGCCAACTTGAAAACTGGTTACAAACTCATCACCCTTATACAATCGCTGAAATTATCGCCACGCCGGTCACCGCAGGCTTGCCCGCTTATCTAAATTGGGTTCGTACCGCCACTGCAGAGAACATTTAAATGCAACGTCTTTTAAGCTTTATTTTTTTAATCTTTATTTCTTTCGGCTCGCAAGCGCAAACCGAGTTGCTGGCCCCAGATAAAGCCTTTATTCCCAGCTTAATTGCGCTTGACTCGCATACCTTTGCGGCTGACTTCAATGTGGCTCCGCAATATTATCTCTATCGTGATCGAATCAGCTTTTCTGCTAACGGCCACGAAATCGAAACTGTATTTCCCAAAGGCGAGATGAAAGACGATCCCAGCTTTGGTCGAGTCGAGGTTTATAAACACGATACCCGCATTCTGCTGAAATTCAAACAAGCCGTCGACGCAACGCTACCCATTACCTTCAAATATCAAGGTTGTGCCGATGCGGGGATTTGCTACCCGCCACAAACCCAAATTTTACAGCCTGGGAAAAATACCCAAAATAAAGCTGTGAATGATTTATTTGGCAGCAATAGTAATAGCCCCCCATCGCAAGATGAACCCGATTATTTTGCTGGCAGTTTTCTTGGCACGCTGGGCGTGTTTTTTTTGGCCGGCATTGGCCTAGCTCTCACCGCCTGCATGTATCCGCTCATTCCAATTGTGTCTGGCATTGTCATTGGTCATAACGCCAAACAAATTAAGCCACAACGCTGGCAAGCTTTTGCTCTTACTTTTATCTACGTACAAGGCATGGCACTGGCCTATACAGCGATCGGCATCGCCGCTGCCGCAACGGGGACTTTATTGGTGGTAGTCTTGCAACAACCCATCGTGATTGCCGCATTTGCTTTATTTTTCGTCATGATGGCTTTGGCCATGCTTGGCGTATTTCATTTGCAACTCCCTCAAGGCCCACACAATTTTATTAATAATCTAGCCAATCGCTTACCGGGTGGACGCTGGTTATCGGTATTTGTGATGGGTTTACTCTCGGCCTTATTAGTCGGCCCCTGCATTGCCCCACCGCTGGCTGCTGCTTTAGCTTATCTGGGTAAAACCGGCGATTTATTCCTTGGTGGTGCCGCACTATATATGATGGCGCTTGGACTTGGCCTACCTCTATTACTGATTGGTGCATTTGGCTCAACGATATTGCCACGCCTTTCTGGGCGCATCATGCAAGGCATTAAAATCGCTTTTGGTATTGCACTATTGGGAATGGCGCTGTGGGTATCACGCCCATTGTGGGAAGTGTATTTGCGCCCTGCCGAACATCAACTTAATTTTGCTACAGTGACTTCATCCAGTCAGCTGGATCAAGCGCTATTGGCGGCACGTGGCAAACCAGTCATGGTCGACTTTTATGCCGACTGGTGTGTGGCTTGTATTGAATTTGAACGCGAAACCTTAAGCGACGACGCGGTACAAGATAAACTCAAAGAGATGGTCTTAATTCGCGTTGATGTGACTAAAAACAGTACAGAGGATGCCGCTTTATTGGCCCGCTTTGGTTTATATGGTCCACCGGCACTGATTTTTTATTCATCAGCAGGTCAAGAATTAAAACCACGCGTCATTGGCTTTCAAAATCCACGCGACTTTCTGCAAACGCTAAGCAAGATTGAGGCCCAGCAATGAAAAAATGGTTTCTCGCGCTGTTTTTATTGCATAGCAGCTGCTTTGCTGCCAACGATCTAGCGGGCTCATTGCCTGATTTGACCGGCAAGCCGCAAGCGCTATCGCAATGGCGAGGTAAACCGCTAGTGATTAATTATTGGGCTACCTGGTGTGGTCCATGTCGGCAAGAAATGCCTGAGCTGATCGAGCTACAAGCCAAATACGCTGGGAAAGTACAATTTATTGGCATTGCGATTGATGATGCCGCCGCCGTCAGCGCCTTTATCAAGCCGCTCAAAGTGAACTACCCCATGTTAATCGGTGGCAACACGGCAATGGAAATGATGCGTGGACAGGGCAATCTGCATGGCGGACTGCCCTTTACGGTGATTTTCGATGCGAAGGGACAAAAAATCGCCGTCGAGTTAGGTCGGATCAAGAAAGAACGGCTCGATCGCGCTTTAAATTTATTAAGCCAATAAAGCGCCAATGCCTAGGGTATATTAATCTAGTCATTATTAAATAATGGCTAGAGGCATATACCCTAAAAGCCGCAAAAAACGTCGCGCATCATCGCCACAACATCCAATGTGCGCTGGTCACCGACGCGGTAATAAACCCGATTGGCGTCCTTACGCGTTCGCAACACGCCTTTTTCACGCATCAAAGCTAAGTGCTGCGAAATATTCGATTGTGTCGTACCCACACGCTCAACGATATCTTGCACGCTCACTTCTTGATCGGCCAATACGCATAAAATTTTCAAGCGCAGCGGATGCGACATTGCCTTCATCGCTCGTGAAGCTTGGTCAATATGCTCATCGCCCATTAATGCAATAGAATCCATCATGTCTCTTATCTTTTTTATTAAATCTAACTTTATGTTTTCTGCTTTCCATCAGCAAAAAGACCAAACGCACACGGCATGATACCTGCTTAGGTTAGAATACTACCTACTATTGAATTTGATTCCAACCGCACTTACTTATTAATTGCGCGCCAAGCAATTCCATTCTTCTATTTAAACCTCAAGGATCGAGATATGACGCAAAAAATCACGCCTGTATTACTACTTATTTTAGATGGCTTTGGTTACCGTACCGGCGGCAATGACAATGCGATTTTACACGCGCGTAAACCGCATTTCGATCGTTTGTTTAGCCAATACCCATTTACAACAATTAACGCCTCAGAACAATTTGTGGGTTTACCTGCGGGGCAGTTTGGTAATTCAGAAGTCGGCCATTTAAACATTGGTGCCGGCCGTATCGTACAGCAAGATATTAGCCGCATCGACTGCGATGTGGCCGAAAATACACTGAAAGATAATCCGGTACTCAAAGCCGCGATGGACTCAGCCAAAAATAATAACAAAGCGCTACATATCATGGGCCTGATGTCCGATGGTGGCGTGCATTGCCATGAAGCGCACGTCTTTGCCTTAATCAAAGCAGCGCATGAGTACGGCGTACAAGATATTCGCGTTCACGCCTTCTTAGATGGCCGTGATACGCCACCACGTAGCGCCGAACGTTATATCGACCGCCTACAAGCAATTTGCGATACCAATGGTGCCAAAATCGCCGGCATCGTCGGCCGTTACTGGGCGATGGATCGCGACAATCGCTGGGAACGTGTTGAACCAGCGTACAAACTGATTGTGGATGGTGTTGGCCTTTACAGCGCACCAACGGCCATCGAAGGCTTAAAAGAAGCTTATTTACGCGATGAAAACGATGAATTCGTTTCCGCTACCGTGGTTGGCGAACCAAGCCAAATGGCCGATGGCGATGCCGTTGTCTTTATGAATTTCCGTGCAGATCGCGCGCGTCAATTAACTACCGCCCTCACCGCCAAAGACTTCCAAGGTTTTGAGCATCCACAGCGTCAACCGCAATTTGGCTATTTCTGCACCGCCACCGATTACGGTTCGGCTTACGATTTACCTGTGGCGTATACCAAACCGAAAGTACAAAACGGCTTTGGCGAATATGTGGCGAGTTTGGGCTTAAAACAATTACGCATTGCCGAAACCGAAAAATATCCGCATGTAACTTACTTCCTCTCTGGTGGTGAAGAAAGTGAATACGCCGGTGAAGATCGTATTTTGGTGCCATCGCCTAAAGTGGCCACTTACGACTTAAAACCAGAAATGTCGGCGCATGAAGTGACCGACAAATTGATTGGCGCAATCAACAGCCAACAATATGCCGCCATTATCTGCAATTACGCCAATGGCGACATGGTGGGTCATAGTGGTATTTTTGATGCAGCTGTGAAGGCCGTTGAAACTCTTGATCATTGCGTCAGCAAAGTAGTCGATGCGATGTTAGCAGCAGGCGGCGAAGTCATTATCACTGCCGATCATGGCAATTGTGAAATGATGTATGACCGCGATGCCAATCAACCGCATACTCAGCACACTACCGACGTAGTGCCATTTTGCTATATCGGCCGTAAAGCCAGCTTAAGTGCCGGTGGTGCCTTAAAAGACATCGCGCCTTCGTTATTGGCCATGATGGGTGTATCACAACCAAGCGAAATGACTGGTCAATCTTTGATTAGTTTTTTGTAAAAAGTAGCAAAAAGCCGCGTAATTCAGACTGAATCACGTGGCAATTTCAGCTAAAGGTTTAGTCGTTGCAATGAATCGAGTACAGTAGCGGTTCTGATCATTCTTTACTCGAGTCGATGTTGTGTTGCGACGACTATTCTTTATCCTAACGACCGGCATGGTCGGCTTTGCTGTAGCTGCGCCCAAAGCGCCCAGTACCAGCAATACCCAAGAACAACAAGCCGAGCTGCAAGAACTGCGCGGCCAAATTAAATCGCTGCAAAAAGACCTTTCGGCCAACGAATCAAACCGCAATGAAGCCGCAGATGCGCTTAAAAATGCTGAAAGCTCGATCTCAGAAGCCAATCGGGTGCTCAAAGAATTAGATAATCAGCGCCAATTGACTGCAGAAGAACTCACTCAGCTTAACTTAGACATTAGCAACACCCGTAATCACATTCGCGAGAGCCAAAAACGCCTCGGCGATTTACTCAGTAGCCGCTACAAAACCGGCAATGTTGACGCATGGCGCTTGCTGATCAACCAAAAAGATCCTAGCCAAGCCACGCGTGACTTAAGCTACTACCGCTATATTGCCAAATCACAACAAGATCTCGCCAAGCAGCTAGAAGTTCAACTCAATGAACTCAACCTGCTCGCCAATGAAATTCAAGAAAAAAACCAAGCCTTGCAAGAAATTGCTAGCGACAAACAACGCCAGCGCCAAGCCCTAGTCTCACAGCAACAAGAGAAAAAAGAGTTATACAGCCAACTCTCACAGACCATCAGCAGCCAACGCAATCAAATTCAAAAATTAGCCGCCGATGAAAAGCGCATCACTCAGCTGATTGAGCGCTTAAACGCCATTATCAAACAACAAGAAATCGCCAGAGCCAAAGCCGCAGCCAAACAGGCCGCAGCGCGGCGAGCGGCACAAATCGCAGCAAAAAAAGCCGCAGAAAAAGCCAAAGCCGAACGCGCAGCACAACAAGCCAAATTAGAGCAAGCGGCTAAAGCCGCAGGCAAGCCTGCGCCAACACCACCACCCGAGCCTAAGACCGCGCCTGAAACCGATAATGAAGTTAATAATACCGTACCAGATGCTAGCCAAGCAGGGCTTGCATTTGCGACACTCAAAGGCAAGATGCGTTTGCCAGCCAAAGGTGAAATCATTGGCCGATTTGGCGCGCAACGCGGTGAGGGTGGTAGCTGGAAAGGTTTATTTATCCGCACCAACACCGGCGAATCAGTTCATGCCGTCGCCACAGGGCGCATTGTATTTGCCGATTGGCTACGTGGTTTTGGTAATTTAATGATCATTGATCATGGTGGCGGATACATGAGCCTCTATGGAGCGAATGAAAGTTTGCTGAAACGTGTTGGCGACTCGGTGAAAGCTGGAGACCTCATTGCCAACGCAGGCAATAGCGGCGGAATGGCAGATTCCGGCGTATACTTTGAAATACGCCAAAACAGCCGCCCGCTTGACCCTGCGGCTTGGGTTAAATAATTATTTAGAGGCCTTAATGAGCCTTAACGATTCAAAACAGGAATAATCGGATGTCGCACAAGCCTTACAGTCGCTGGAAAAAAGTCAGCCTTCTCGCTGCAGGCGCTGGCCTCGGCGTAGCTCTCAGCCTTTCATTTAATGCCTCGGCAGACAAGGATTCAGTAAGCAACCCCTTGCCGATTGATGAGCTTCGCGCATTCTCAACCGTTTTTGGCGTTATTAAACAAAGTTATGTCGAGCCAGTTGAAGATAAAAAGCTCATTAATGAAGCCATTAAAGGTATGGTTGCTGGACTCGATCCGCACTCAAGCTACCTTGATGAAGCGGCGTTCAAAGAACTCAAAGTCAATACCCAAGGCGAATTTGGCGGCTTAGGCATCGAAGTCAATATGGAAGACGGCTTGGTGCGCGTGGTTTCGCCAATCGAAGATACACCCGCCTACCGTGCTGGCGTAAAGCCGGGTGACTTTATTGCCAAAATTGGTGATACCCAAGTGCAAGGTTTAACCCTCAACGAAGCTGTTGCCAAAATGCGCGGTAAAGTCGGCGAGCCGGTTACCCTCACCTTGCTCAGAAAAGGCGAAAGCAAGCCCATCGTCGTGACGCTAAAACGCGCGATTATTAAAGTGCAATCGGTTAAATACAAGCTGGCAGAACCTGGGTATGGCTATATCCGCGTAACACAATTCCAAGAACATACCAGCGAAAATCTGGGCCAAGCCATTGAGGCGCTTTACAAAGAAAACAAAGCACCACTCAAAGGTATTGTGTTGGATTTACGCAATGATCCAGGTGGCTTGCTCGATGGCGCAGTGGGGGTTTCGGCCGCATTCTTACCAAAAGATGCATTGGTCGTTTACACCGAAGGTCGTGTTGCCGATTCTAAAATTCGCTTAACAGCGAATCCGCAATTTTATCAGCGCGATAGCAAAAAAGACTTTTTCAAAGATCTACCTGCTGACGCCAAAAATGTGCCACTGGTGGTGCTGGTCAATGGAGGCTCAGCCTCGGCCTCTGAGATTGTCGCAGGCGCTTTGCAAGACCATAAACGCGCTTTAGTGGTTGGCACGCAAACTTTTGGTAAAGGCTCAGTACAAACGATTCTGCCAATCGATGCCAAGAGTGCACTCAAGCTAACTACTGCACGGTATTTCACGCCAAACGGCAGATCGATTCAAGCCAAGGGCATTACCCCTGATATCATCGTCGAAGACGCGACACTCAATGGTAAAGAAGACTTTGGCTTACGCTTGCGAGAATCCGATCTGGGCAAGCATTTAGATAATCCAAGTGATAAAGACGCCGGCAAAACTGAAGCCACGCCAGCGGTCGTTAAAACGGAAATCAAAAAGCCAGCCAAACTCAATGCCAGCGGTATTGATCCGGATGAAAACCCGCGCGAATTGGTATCAAAATCTGACTTCCAATTGCAGCAGGCACTCAATGTACTCAAAGTACAGCAATTAATGCTTAATAAAGAAAAGCCCAGCGCGAAAAAATAATACGCGACCAGCAAAAAGCCACTCAATTGAGTGGCTTTTTTTTCGTCAATATGGTCAATATACACAACGAATCTGGCATTCAGATGGAGTAATGCCCCGTTGTTCAGTACGGGGCATTGGGGCCTTACTCTCGTATCGGTCAACGTGTTCAAAGCGTTAACCTGAGATCATCATACCGAGCAACAACTATCTCTTCTCTGCATTTTTGCCACAATTAGAGTGTACTAATATACAGAGTCTAACTGCATAAATGCGCAAATCAAGTTTATTTTTTACCCAGAAAATAAACCCACGCACGTAAAAATGCCCCGTTGTTCAGTACGGGGCATTCGATGGTTATATCTTTTGGTAGCGTGTTCAAGGCGCATTCCATGTGTTGAATAATACGCGACTCAAAACCTGAGTGCGTTGTATTTTTACCACCAAAACAAAAAGTTCTTTACTTTGATCGAATAGATCTCGAATTTATATAAACCAAAAATTATTGCTTATTTCTCAGTGCCACCCCCGCGACAAAAAAACACTGCAGCGCAAAAGCAGCATCCATCTCGCGAATCAACACCAATCAAAATGAGGCGACGCTAACGAGCCCATCTGATTCCGCTCAATATCGCGCGGCGTCGCGTCATTTATACTTATGTGAATGAAACCGACTTTAATTCTTTATGCCAGCCGCGATGGACAAGCCAAGCACATCGCGCAAACGGTGCAGCAACATTTAGCGCTGCAAGCCTTGCATTGCGAACTTGCCGACTTAAAATACCCTCCCAATATGGCCCAAAACTGGCAGGCGATTATCGTCGTCGCTTCAGTTCGCTATGGTCGGCATCATGCCGAAGTTCAACAGTTTTTTGAGCACAATACACTGCTTGCGCCATTGGCCATTATTTCTGTGAGCTTAAATGCCCGCAAAGGCGATGGCACGCCCAATGGCTATTTAAAAAAACTCTTAGCGCAATATCATCTGCAGCCTTTTGCAGCATTGTCCGTTGCGGGTCGACTGGATTACCCACGTTATGGCTGGTTAGATCGGCAAATGATGCGCTTGATCATGAAAATGACTGGTGGGCCTAGTGATGGAAAATGCTGCGTTGAATACACCAATTGGCAACACGTTACCGAATTTGCAGGCACAGTGAGTCGCTATATTCAACAAGAACAAAACACAAACGCCAAACCGCTGTAGCAGTTTGGCGCTGAAGATTAACGCGGTGGTGAAGTTCGAATTTGCTTGAACTCACCATCGATTTTTTGCCATCGCGCATGATGCTCACGAATCAACTGCACTGCGTCTTCGATCGAATCAACCACGATCGGAATTTGCATATCAACGGCGCTGGCTAAACCGGCGTTATTGTCGACCATATGGTGTTGTGCCCAATCCACCAGCTCGTGCCACATTTCGCCAACTAAAATAATCGGCGTATCGTAGAGCTTACGTACCTGAATCAATTGCCAGACCATCGACAATTCAAGCAAAGTACCAATGCCACCGGGCGTCACAATAAACGCATTCGAGCGCATAATAAAATGATGTAAGCGCGAGAAAAACGTTTTATGTTCAAATACACGCCCAACAAAATCGTTCACATTCTGCTCAAAATCCAAATCAATCCGAATCCCCACCGAAGCCTCAGGCTTATTGGGGGCACCTTGACTGGCGCCTTCATTGGCCGCTTGCATTAAGCCCGGTCCACCGCCGGTTACAATATGGCAGCCCATCGCCGCCAATTGCGAAGCCAATTGCTTCACCGCTTCATACGCTGGCGTATTATCTTCAATACGTGCCGAACCAAAAATCGTCACATGATAATCCGGCGTATGCGCTGGCCGCAGGCGCGATAAATCATCCACCGCATCCCAAAGTTTTAAAACCGCTGAACCCACAATATCCAGCGCCTCTTCATCGTCAATCGTGCCGATGGGTTTGTTATATTCATTAATCATGATGAGTCACTTCAGTTACGCGCCATCAGGCTACAGACGCTTTGATCTTAGATTGAAAGTCGCTCATTGCAGGCGCTAAAAACAGAGCCGCACTGCACTACCTTGCTCACATCCATTGTACAAGGTCATTAGCAATACAGCATACGCACACTCTGTTGCAAGCCGACGCACTGCATATGGGCAAAGAAAATCTAATTCCCATAATTCAACAGCTTGCAATCCAATAAAGCCTTTAGAATCTACCACTCGATGTAAATAAAAACAAAAGTAAAATTCAAAAAAGTAAATCTTGCCGTAAGTAGATCCAAGTCCTAGCCTTAAAAAAACACCTTCTTGAGAACACAGTCGATGATTTTTTTTGAGCTAGTTTGGGACACGCAGCAAAATTGGATCGGACTCTTTGCCCATCACGCACAACACGATGCCGATGCGCTCAGCGAGGCCTGTCATAGCTACGAATTACTGAGCCTGCCATGTATGCTTCTCGATGATACTGCAGCACCACTCCCATCCCCATTGATAGCCTTAATACGCGACGAACAGGGTATTGCACTACCACAAGGCGGACATTTACATTTCAACGTGCAGCATACTGCAAGCTTAAGCCAACTTAACCCGCATGATGCCGTTTGCGGACCATGGTTTACCGAAGCATCGAATCCAAGCAGCACCAGCAATCCAAGCCGCCCTGTACTACTAGAAGTACTCAGTTTGATTGTTAGCGATGCAGAAATCGCTCAACTTGAAACCGCATTGGCCAAAGCCCCACAACTGATGCTGAATTTGCTACGCCTAGTTAACTCAGTCGGGATGGGGAACGCCACGCCCGCGCGCAGCATCCGCCAAGCCATTACCCTATTGGGTCGGCGCCAACTACAACGTTGGCTACAGCTGCTGATCTATGCCGAACAATATGGCGAAAGCGGCAAACCGGCATTACTGATTGCCGCAGCGCTGCGTGGTAAACGCATGGCGCAATGGGCCGAACAAGGCTGGCTTGGCAATATACAAGCCGATGAAGCTTTTTTATGCGGCATGCTATCCCTGCTGGATCGACTATTTGGTGAACCCTTGCAGCAATTATTGGCCCCGCTGCCACTGGATGAGCATTTACGTTCAGCGTTAATTGCGGGTGATGGTATTTTGGGTGCCGCCTTAGTCCAATTGAGCGCGCTTGAGGCCGGAGACACAGAGCATGCCTTGATTGCGCCCTTACTAGCCAAGCAAACAAAATGGATCAATAGCGAAATTCAAGCCATTGCTTGGGTGCATCGCTTAGTACGTGAGTCGCTGTAACGTGTCGACACTCAATGAACTTGGCCCCAGCAGCTTGATCGTTAATGATCTGGCGGCGTCTTTAATTACCCTCGATTTACAAGGCTATATTACCGGCTGGAATAAAGGCGCTGAACAACTGTTTGGCTACTGTGCCGACGATGTACTTGGCAAGCATATTTTGATGCTGTATGCCGATGAAAGTGGCGATGACAGTGAACTAATTGATGCGGTGATGATGAGCGGTCACGCGCAAATGGAAGTTTTGCGGCGCAAAAAAAATGGCGCGGTATTCTGGGCCAATATTCACCTCACCCTCATTCGCAATGACGAGCACAAACCAATCCGCATGATTGGTTACCTGACCGATATCACCGAACAATTAGCGGTCGAAGAAAAAAATAAGCTGTATAGCCACATTCTAGAGCAAGCCCCTGATGCGATTGTGATTACCAATTTACGCTTTAGCTGTGTTGGCTGTAATGCAGCGTATCACCACATTACTGAGCGAAAACTAGAGCAAACCCTAGGGCAACTCCCCAGCTTTATGCTGGCGCAACAAAGAGAATCGTCCTTCTTGCAGCAAATGTACGATTTACTTGAACGAATTGGCCATTGGGAAGGTGAACTCTGGGATGAACGCGCCTCGGGTGAGCGCTATCCAATTCATTTGGCCATCAGCGGAGTCAGAAACAAACGCGGCGATTTAACGCATTATTTTGCAATTTTTTCCGACCTGACTGAAAAAAAACACGCCGAAGCCCAATTGCATCGCTTGGCTTATTTTGACCCACTAACCAACCTCCCCAATCGCACCATGCTCTTTACCTTGCTTGAGCAAGCCTTGAGCGAGGCGCGCCGCAACCACCATCATGGGGCTTTATTATGCTTTAACATTGCCCGTTTTAAAGCGCTAAACGACTCTTTTGGCCATACCGCCGCCGACCAAGTCTTAATCGAAGTTGGCCAAAGAATACGTGCCAGCTTACGCGATGAAGACGTAGTTTCGCGCTTTGCGGCCGATGAGTTTTATATTGGCTTATTTGATATTCGCCACCGTGATGATGCCGCGATGGTGGCGCAAAGGGTTTTACTTCGAATTAGTCAGCCTTTTCTGCTCTCAGAAGAAGAACTACTGCTCAAAGCGTATATCGGCATCAGTATTTACCCCGACGATGGTCGCGATGCCGAAAAACTCATCAATCAAGCCGCAGTGGCCTTGCATCGTGGTAAGCAAGCGCAGCAAGATTTATTGTTTTATTCCCCCGAAATGAATCAACGCTCGATGGCGCGTTTAAAACTATCTAGCGAATTGCACCACGCCTTAGAGCGCAACGAATTAAAACTTTTTTACCAAGCGCAATACAACACGCAAAATACCCGGATTGTAGGCGCAGAAGCATTGATTCGCTGGCAACATCCAAGCCGTGGCTTTATATCGCCAGCTGAATTTATCCCTTTTGCCGAAGAAACTGGGCTGATCGTACAGATTGGCGAATGGGTGCTGTCCGAAGCCATTGGGCAATTAGCGCAATGGGATCAAGCCGGAATCGAGCTCAATCGTTTATCGATCAATTTATCGGCGCAACAATTTAAAATCAATTTAACTGATCTGTTATTAAACAAACTAAAACAGCATCAGATTCAAGCCCAACGTATCGAGCTAGAACTCACTGAATCCATGCTGATGAAAAACGACGAAGCGACACTCAGTCTCTTACTGAATCTAAAAGCCGCCGGGTTTTCTTTAGCGCTTGACGACTTTGGGACGGGTTATTCCAATTTATCGTATTTACAACGATTTACCCTCGACTACCTTAAAATCGATCAAAGCTTTATTCGTGGTCTGCCGGATAATCCTGGCAGCGCGGGGATTGTGAACGCCATTTGCGGCATTGCCAGTAGCTTGAATTTACGACTGATTGCTGAAGGGGTAGAAACCGCGGATCAATTAAGCTTTTTACAAAAAACGGCGTGTGATCAAATTCAAGGATATCTATTAAGCCGGCCCATTCCTGCCGATGAATTTGCCGTTTTATTTACACGCAATCTTGAACAATTTCAGCCCAATCAAACACGATAGATTCCCCGCTATTGGCCAACTCCAACATCGCGAATCTAAAATTTAACTTGTTTTTATCAATCCCCTCCCTAAGAATAAGTCGCAAGCTCAATCTGCGCAGAGCGCTTCTCCCCCTTACTTTCATAGGAAAATATCATGGGTTTACTCGATTCTTTAGCTGGTCAATTTCTCGGTGGCAGCAATAGCGAAGGCACAATGGGCATGCTCAGCACCTTACTTGAACAACAAGGCGGCGTTGCTGGCGTGGTGGAAAAATTTCAAAATGGCGGTTTAGGTGAAATCGCCCAATCATGGGTCGCCAGCGGTCAAAATCTACCGATCTCCAGCGAGCAAATTGAAGCGGTGCTCGGTAACGAAACCGTCGCTGGCATCGCCGACAAATTAGGTATTGACCCAGCCACTGCAGCAGGACAAATCTCGAGCCTATTGCCACAATTAATCGATAGCTTAACGCCAAATGGCCAAATCGAAGCTGGCAACACCGATGTCATGGGTGCGGCAATGAATTTAATCAAAGGTAAACTATTTGGTTGATTGCCACTGATAACAAAACGAAGCAGCTAAAAATTTGCCCGCCAATCTGGCGGGCAAATTACAAAAAATCTCGCAAGCGCAACGCTCTATAAACCGTCATACCGTAGAAATACAGTTCACTTAACGATAAACCCTGAAAACCTGACGCAGAGGCGCGGAGGCGCGGAGGAAATTCAGAGTTTTTCGATTGATTTTCTCGGCACCTTGGCGTCAAAAGCGACACCAGCAATGAGATCGAGAAAAAAATGCCGCTCACTTGGCTTAAGTGAACGGCATTAGTCATACCGCAGGCACTTAAAACCATCAACACCGAATCAAAAGAGCAAAAAATACGTGGGTATATAACTCTAAGCTATATTCTACAATGCCAACTAATCAATACCCCCTACTTGCTTCTGCCGAAATGCCCACCAATGGCTGCCACTAAAATTCCACAGCAAACCTACCGCCGTGGCTAATAATTGCGCTGGCCAATACCCCCAAAGCCAATGCCCAACCAAGATCGCCATCAAGCCCGTATTGATACACCAGCCGATACCGGTAATGGTATAAAACTTACTGATGGCTTCTCGATGCGGCTGACCGTGCTGCTTAAAGGTTAAAAAGTAATTTAATAAATAATTCGCCACCGAGCCCAGCGCGTAACCAATACCCGATGCCACGGCCGCTTTGAGCGCCAATAATTCAACGCCCAACCACAGCACCAAATATTGAATCGCCGTACCGCAAACCCCCACAGCGGCAAAGATGAAAAATTTTTTTACCGTGTTGTGCATCGATTAACCCAATAAGTGCTGGTGCAATATGGTTTGGCAGGCCGTGCAAGCCTTAGGCCGTACATCGAGCACGACCAGGCGAGACAAGGCTGCAAGAACTCAACATTATTCTTTCGGTGGAAAACCAATGCGATCTTGCACCACGTATAAAGGACGGCGTTTTATTTCGTTATATATCCGCCCGATATACTCCCCCAAAATCCCAATGCACAGCAATTGCACCCCGCCGATAAACAGAATCGCCACCATAATCTCAGCCCAACCGGCCACCCAATCGGTGGTGGTTAAACGCACGATCAGCGTATTGATAATCCCGATCAAGGCCAAAAATGAAGCGACTAAACCAATCGTGATCGATAGCTGCAGCGGCTTAGTTGAAAAAGACAAAATGCCGTCGGTAGCAAAACGCACCATTTTGCGCAGTGGATATTTACTCTCGCCAGCAAAACGCTCGGCACGGCGATAAGGCAAGGCCACCTGTTTAAACCCCACCCAGCTCACCATGCCGCGCACAAAGCGATCGCGCTCAGGCATGGCTTTGAGCACCTCGACCACCTGCCTATCCATTAAACGAAAATCGCCAGTATCCAGCGGAATCGGCACGTCTGAGAGTTGATTGAGCACCCGATAAAATGCTCTGGCAGTAATCAGCTTAAACGCCGATTCGCCGGGACGATCAACCCGCGTGCCATACACCACATGATAACCATTACGCCATAAGGCGATCATTTCACTAATGACTTCCGGTGGATCTTGCAAATCGGCGTCGATTAACACCACCGCATCACCGCTAGCGGCATCAATACCTGCAGTAACCGCAGTTTGATGACCAAAATTACGCGCAAAACCAATCACCCGCATTTCTGGATTTTCGGCCTGTGCGGCGAGTAATAAGGCGCGAGTTCGATCTTTACTGCCGTCATCGACAAAAATAAACTCGCAATCCATATCGACAACCATGGCGCGAAACTCGGCCAAACGCCGCAGCGTTTCGGCAATGACTTCTTCTTCGTTGTAACACGGAATAACCACAGATAAACGTTGTTGCATGTCCCCTCCTGCGCTCGGATGGCGCTCAGCCTCGGGTCTGTTGGCATTTTTCCAGCCGCGCCAGCGCGGCAGAAAACTAAACGCCAATAGCCGCTAAAGCTATTTATAATTTTTATATTGTCTGACCAACGACTCACAACCTTACAGCATCACCGAGACCTTGGAAAGCCCAGTTCACCTCAAGCTGAGCTGTGGTTTTGTTTTCAGCGAGTCAGTCACTCAGAGTGATGCAATTACACGACAAAGCCAAGCCAGCAAACGCTTTAGCGTTCACTAATATAGCGCCGTCGATATTGCACTGCAGTATCGCAGCCAAACCATAGCTGGCTTCATTTTGTAAGAAAAGCACTGTTTCTCCGCCATGATGACCAGCGATTAACGCCAAATGATTCTGAATGCCGCGCTAGGCGTAAGGATTCAGAGTCGCTATAGTGCTCACTTTGCTTGAAACTGAGTCAGCCTGACATGCCTCGATCTGCTGCACCTATGCTAGCCCGCCAATGGGCGATGATTATTCTGCTGGGATTATTACTCCCAATCCTCAGCAGCCTTGCGCATGCCGAAACTGCGGCCAATTTATTGCACAATGCCGACGCCGAAACGACGAGCCCATCGGGCGGTGCCGCTGGCTGGACTTTTGATCATTGGACGCAAGGCGAGCCCGCCAGTCAGGCTAGCCGCGATACCACGGTCAGCCATAGCGGCAGCGCAGCGCTCAAAATCAGCCTGCCGCAAGGCGATGATGGCAAACTCACCCAAGCCGTGCCGGTTGAACCCAATACCTGGTATCGACTATCGGGCTGGGTGAAAACCGCCGGTATTCCCAATGAAGTCAAAACTGGCGCTAATCTGAGCGTCATTGATGCAATGGAATTTGTTGGCGATATCAAAGGCGATCAAGACTGGCAACAAATCGTCGCTTGGGGCAAAACCGGCCCCGAGCAAAAAGAAATCAAAGTCGCCGCTCGGCTGGGGTTTTACGGCAGCTTAGCTACCGGCACCGCCTGGTTTGACGATCTGAGTCTAAGCCAAAGCGAGCCGCCAGCGGGCGCAAAAATCATCAGCTTTACGCCACCACCGCCTGCACCAGCGGTCTCATCTAGCCCTTCTGCCGCGCTGGTCAATAGCGTGGTCATTGGCGCCAGCTTGGCTTTTTTACTCTTAGCATGGCTCGCCATCCAAAACCGCAGCGCACTCAATCAACCCTTTGCTACGTTGGCCGATGGTACTCGCTCTTGGCAGCAAACTGCGCCCGCACTGGCTTTAATCGCCCTAGTGATTTTGGCTAAAGCGTGGGGCGCGGGGTCATACCTTGGCTACACCCAAGACGTTGGCACATTTAGCGCATGGGCGCTCGATATGTATAGCCGAGGCTTTGCTGGCTTTTATCAGCCGGGTTATTTTGCCGATTATCCACCCGGCTATATCACCGTACTGTGGCTGGTTGGCGCGATCTCCAACAACTTTGGCATTCATTACGGCACGCCGGGATTTTTGGTATTACTCAAAATGCCAGCCATGCTGGCCGATATTGCCGGGGTGGTGTTTTTACTTTACGTGGCGCGCGAGCAGCATCGCGCATGGGCGCTGATCGCGGCGCTGTTATGGTTACTCAACCCTTTAGCCATCGTCACATCCGCATTTTGGGGACAGGTCGATAGTATTTTTACGCTGATTTTAGCCGCGTCATTTTTAATGCTCGAGCGTCGCCGCATCGTCTTGGCGGCCAGTTTATACGCCGTTGCTGTGCTGTTTAAGCCGCAGGCTTTATTGGTCGGGCCAATTGCCTTAATCGCGCTATTGTCGCTGCGTGATCGAACTTTACAGCTCAAAGCACTCGCAGCCGCCGTCGGCACTTTTGTTTTGCTGTCACTGCCGTTTACCATTTCACGCGAACCCTTGTGGATTTTCAGTCTCTATGGCGGCACGCTGGCCAGCTACAACTACCTCACGCTGAATGCGTTTAATCTTTACGCGCTGCTGGGACAAAATTGGCTGCCCAATGAAACGCTATTGCTTGGTTTGCAAGTGAGTACTTGGGCTTGGGTGCTGACATTAAGCGCCTTGGCTGCCGTCTGCTGGGGCGTGATCGCCAGCCCGCAACGCGGCCCAGCCACTGGCCGATTCTTGTATGGCGCTTTTGCCATTTTTGTACTGTTTTTCGTGCTTGGCCCCAAAATGCACGAGCGCTATTTATTCCCAGCTGCCTTTATGGGTTTAACGGCATTTTTGGTCATCGGTGACAAACGCGTGCTGTGGTTGGCCATCACCGCCAGCTTAAGCACCTTTGCCAATACGCTGATCACGCTCGATATGATGACGCGGCTACAAAGCTCGCAAGTCCCCAATAGCAACGGCTTTATGCTGCTATGCAGCTTGGTGAATGTGATTTTACTGATCCAAACCTTGCGCATTGGCTACGATATTTTTTGGCGTGGCCAAATCAAAACCGATACTGATACCGATCAAACTGAATCACTCGATACCGCCGATCAAGCACTACCGCAGTCGCCCCGCGCTGATCTATGCGAGCCATTACCGCTAGCGCCGGTGAGCCGCTCTGCTTGGTTGGCCTTGGCTGGGATTTGCCTGCTGTACAGCATTGCCGCCTTTACCTATCTGGGCAATTTTGCTTCGCCGCAAAAATTCTGGCAGCCCCATATTGGCACGGACTCGGCAGTATATGACTTGGGCCAAATTAAATCGGTGGCTAGCGTGCAATACCACCATGGTTTAGGCACAGGTGAATATGCGCTCGCTTGGTCGACAGATGGGCAAAACTGGGTGAACAGCACCGGGATTATTGTGGATAATCGCTTCGCCGAATTTCGCTGGCGCAGCGTGCCCGCCAATCTGGCGGCGCGCTATTTGAAGGTCAACCTCAGCACCGGCGCCTTGCAAATGAACGAGCTGGCGCTGCGCGACCATCAAGGGCAATTACTCGCGCTACAGCAAATCAGCGGTCCAAGCCAAGCCAATGCCTTGATTGATGAACAAGACAAAACCGCCACGCAATCGACTGCGCTCAATGGCATGTATTTTGACGAGGTGTATCACGCGCACAGCGCTTGGGAAATCCTGCAAGGCATTGACGCCACCGAAAACACCCACCCACCTTTGGGTAAAATCATCATCGCCATCGGCGTGGCCATTTTTGGCATGAATCCTTTTGGCTTTCGCTTTATGGGCGTGACCTTTGGGATTTTGATGCTGCCGGTGTTTTTTGGCCTATCGCGGCGGTTATTACGCTCCGAGCCATTTGCACTGTTGGCCACCGCGTTGTTGGCCGTCGATTTTATGCATTTCACGCAAACGCGTATTGCCACCATTGACACCTATGGCGTGTTTTTCATCCTCGCCAGCGCGTATTGGATGTTGCGCTTTATGCAAAGCGAGCCCGCCAAAAACCACTGGCAAACCGATATCAAGTCGCTCTTACTGTGCGGCACGATGTTTGGCCTAGGTGCGGCCAGTAAATGGATTGTGCTGTATCACGGCGTTGGCCTTGCGGCACTTTATACTTGGCATCTGTGGCGACAAGCCCAAGTCGCGCGCCAATTGCCGCCGGCGCTACCTGATCAGCGCGGCTATACACAATGGCTGATCCAAACGCTTTTGGTTTCGGTACTGGGGTTTATTGTGATTCCGCTACTGATTTATACCGCCGCGTATATTCCGCTCATGCAAGCCACTGGCCAAGGTATTGGCGGTATGCTCGCTAACCAAAGCAGCATGTTGCAATACCATAGCCAGCTAAAAGCCACCCACCCCTTTAGCTCGTTCTGGTATGAATGGCCGACAATGGCTAAACCAATGTGGTATTACGGCGGCAGCGAATGGACGGGGCCAGCCAAAGTCTCAACCATTATTGCTTTTGGCAACCCAATCACTTGGTATTTGGGCACCTTGGCGTTTTTAGTGCTGCTCGGCTGGAGAATGCTGCTGGCGAATGCCAAAACCAGCGCCGCACTCTGGACGCTGAGCGCACAGCAAAAAATGGCGATGGGCTTTATCCTGATTGCCGGCTTGGCGCAGTTTTTACCTTGGGCGGTCATCCCGCGCAAATTGGTGTTTATCTATCACTTTTTTGCCTCGGTACCGTTCATTATTTTGGCGCTGGTGTGGCTGCTGCAAACCGTACAGCTCAACAACGCCAACCGCACTTGGGCCAAATATCTGCCGTGGAGTGTCTTTGGCGTCGCCCTGATCCTGTTTATCGCCTACTTCCCCGCCATCAGCGGCCTACCCGTCCCCCGTGGCTGGCTCGAATTCATCAGCCACGGACCGATTGCTTTGTATTTCTAAAAGCTCAGCTAATAAAAAACGACCTTCGGGTCGTTTTTTAGTGGCGGGCTAAAACGACGAAGCGCCCACCAGCAAAACCATGGTAAGTAATAATCCTTGCCCAATCACGGCAAATACGATGAAATCGCGCCATGACTTTTCAATGCCGCCCCCTGTGTGCCGCCTGCTGCACCGCCCCTTCTATCTCTAGCCCGATTCCCGGCATGCCCAATGGCAAGCCCGCCGGAGTGCCGTGCATTCAACTCGACGAAAATCTAGCCTGCAAAATCTTTGGCCAGCCAGAGCGCCCAGCCGTCTGCGCTGGGCTGCAACCGTCAGCAGAAATGTGCGGCGAGAATACAGCGCAGGCGATGTTTTATTTAACGCAGCTTGAAATCGCCACCGCGCCGCAAAATCTGCCGCGCTAATGACGCATCAAAATAATGGCTGCTATAGCTCCGATACAGCACAGCGAAATCAATGGCATCGCCGCGTGCCCCAGTAGTATTTGATGCGGGCGATTACGCGGCGCTAATCGCACCAACAGCGCTGGCTCAGAAAACCTTTGTGGGTAAGCCAATTCTTACTGGGTCTGCTAAAAACTAGCCATCATCAGGTTTATTGCAGCGAAAAGCGACATGTGCGCAATGAAATTTCGAAGCCGAGTCGGCATTATTTAAGTTAGCTCGGAAGTCATCAACGATGGGTATCAATTTTGAAAATAAAGGTGTGAGAGCACCCTTGGAGTGATTTATGGTTTGGCTGGACAATTCAAGAATAATCGCAATTTTTGCAGTAGTACTTTTACACATTTCAGCGCGCGTTGTGATTCAAAGTGATATTGGCACCACCCATTGGTGGATTGGCAATTTTTATGATTCGCTCGTTAGATGGTGCGTTCCAGTGTTTGTCATGATTAGTGGTGCATTATTACTTGACCCAAGCAAAAAAGAAGACTTAAAAACTTTTTACTTAAAAAGATTGTCACGGATATTAATACCACTTATTTTTTGGTCGGCTTTTTTCTTGCTTTTTGCCAACTGGCAAAACCCTATCCAAGGTGAGCCCCTGCCAATCTTAGAATGGGCTCAGATCATTTTATCTGGCCGTCCGTATTATCATATGTGGTTTCTGTATATGATCATCATTCTCTATTTGTTTACGCCATTTTTCAGAAAAATAGTTGCAAACTCATCAAAAAATGAAATTTCAATCCTTATTTTATTAACATTAACCCTGTCAGCATTAAACAGCTTTTTATTGCCAGAATCTAATATTTTTATTAACTGGTTTCTATCTTACATACCCTACTTCTTTCTTGGTTATTTAATCAAGGAAGACCAGAGTAACTATCCAAGTCCTATTTTATGGGGTGTATTTCTTGCATCGGTTATTTTGACTGCGGCAGGATGTTATGTTGTTGCAACAAAAGAAGGTTTAGAGGCTGGGCTATATTTTTATCATTATTTAAGTGTTACCGTAATTCCTATGTCGATCAGTGCTTTTTATCTACTTAAGAAATTAACCAAGCCGATTGGCAGTATGGCGTTTACTAAAAAAATAGCCGCATTAACGCTAGGCGTTTATCTAATACATCCAATAGTAATTAATATAATTAATTCTGCTGGTTACGGCCCGCTCAATTTTCATCCTTTAGTCTCAATTCCCGCTATCACTGTTGTTGTTTTTAGTTTGTCTTTAATTACTGCTTGGCTCATTAATACAGTGCCCCACCTAAAGCGAGTGATTTAATACCGTAATACTGCAGCGTGAACGCCCCACAGGCGATGTTTTATTTAACGCAGCTTAGAATCGCTACCGCGCCGCAGCGCCATTGCGGCCAATAAAAAAAGCCACTGCAATCAATCTGGCAGTGGCTTTATTTTTTGCGGATGTTAATGACTAGCCGCAGTCACCGTTTGATCGAGCACGGTTAGATCGGGCAAGGTTTTACAAGCGTCAGCAGCCACAATCCATTTTTCTGGAACAAACCAGCTTTTGGCTGCGGCATCGACGTTAGCGCGGGTCAAAATCTGCTCTGGTTTTGGATTTACCCAGCTCAAATCATGGTTATAAACCCAGTGAAACATCTGCGAATACGCATACCAGTAAGGATATTTCGGGCCGTTATCCAAGCCTTTTTGCATCAATTCATGCATCGCTTTGAGCTCGGCATCGGTCACTGAGTTTTGACTGAGTTTTCGCAATTCCTGCGCGGCCAGCACTAAAGCCTCACCGCATTTTTCACGCGATACGCTGTATTCAAAACCTAGTGTTGGTCCATAGTACGGTGACATTTCGCCCCTAGTATGCACCCCATATGAATCACCCGCTTGCTCGCGCAATGTCCTGTATAACCGTTGTTTGATCACGTCATTCAAGCCCTCTTGCAAGAATCCATTCTGGGTATTGGACTCCACGCCATCCAGTGCAACGCTCCAGACCGTATACTTATCATCACGAAACGTAAACGTCTTCAGCGACTCTTTCAAGCGTTCACTGAGCACGGTGCTCGACAAAGCTTGGACTTTCGGTTCAATTTTGCTCGGTAACAAGGTCACTGCCGTTGGCTTGGCTGGCGGAATGCTGGCGATATAGCGTTCAACCAAATCTTTGGCCTGCGCCATATCGGTAACGCCAGTTAACACGATACGTAGCTGTGCTGGGTTGCCATACAACTGGTCGCGTAACTGATCGAGTTTTTCAGTTGTAATCTCAAAGTCGCTCAGGCTACCCCAAACGCGATATGGCCACCCTGCACCGTATAGGTTTTGCAGAAATCCCGGGCCATTGGGCCAATAGCCACTCATGGCCAGATCTGCCGAGTTAATTCGGGCTGCATCATCGCTACGCGGCTGCGCCAAACTCAGGTAAATCAGCTGCATTAAAGGTTTCAAAGAGCGTTCCGCAGCTATGCCACCAAAGCCGTGCTGTGCGGTTTCAAACATTGGTTGAAATTGCAATTCTTCATTACGAACGGCTTGCCCAATTTCAGCCGAAGTTAAATCACCTGCACCTGCTGTTGCCATGTATTTTGGCAACATCTGCGAAACAAATCCCCACTCTTTGGGCAAGGCCAATGCGCCGCCGGCAAAGCGACCATTGATGCCAATGCGTTCATCAGGTAGACGCTGCTGGCGAACCAAGACTTGTACGCCATTACTCAGCGTCCAAACGGTCGCGCCATTTTCGGTTTTCGTTTGTACCACCTTGCCGCGTTGCGGCTCTGTGACCAGTAATGGTTTTACCACAACAGCCGTCGGCGCTTGCAAAGTCTCGGTCTCCACTGCCGCGATCATCGCGTTCACTTTATCGTCATGCCAGCTGTAATAATCGTCCTTTGCTGCTTTCGTTGCGGGCTTACCAATTAAAATGGCAACCTGATCGGGCGTGGTCAAAATTTGCTGTAACGCGGCATTACCCGCTTGTGGTGTGATCGTTGCCGGATCAAAAATAGACTTTTGCTCGGCGACATATAATTCAGGAACGCCCATTTTGGCCGACCCCGTTAAGCTATTGGCCCAAACCTCATTTGTCGCTGGAATACTTTTCATCGCCAACACATACGTATCGATGGCTTCTTTTACTTCAGCCGCCGTTAAGCCAAATTCGCGCGCACGGCGAATTTCTCGATACATCTGCGTGAGTGTGGCGCCTGGATTTTGCTCCCTGACTACCGCATTTAAGATCAAGTATGACTCGCGGCCGATAATGCCACTCCAGTCGGCCATCGATGCACTGGCAAACGGTTCATTTTCCAGCGTAGACATCTTGCTCAGCCGTTGCGACAGGGCCAACATCGCTACTTTTTGTAATTGAACCTGCCGTGCATCACTGATTGGCGATTGCATAAAACCCCAAGACACCGCCAGCTCATCTTGCGGCCAAGGATTGCCACGGTAGCTGCGTACTTTCGGCGTCAGCGGCAAAGCCGGATATTGGCTGGCCTGATCGCCCATCGGCGCTTTAGCAAATAGTGTTTTGATGGTTTGCTCGATATTTTTTGGCACGTCACCCGCAACCACCAAAGTCATTTTTTGCGGCTGATACAGCTTGCGGTGCAGCGCTTGAATGCGTTCAGGCGATAAATCGCGGATATTTTCTTCAAAGCCAATCGGCATATTTTCTAAATGCGGCGCATCAGGAATCAACACCGAATAAAAACTTTGCCAATTGACAGAATCACCTTTACGCAGATTCAGCTCATCAAGCACCACTTGCCGCTCGGTTTTCAACTCTTCGGGATCAAACACAATGTCACCATTGGCCCAATCGGCCATTAATTGCAGGCCACGATCTAAAGCCTCAGGCTTCACTTTAAAAAAGTAATTGGTGCTTTCGATATTGGTATAGGCATTGCTGTCATTACCCCAGCGCATGCCATTGCTATTAAAAAAACCTTTAACTTCGTCTTTGCCAAAGTTTTTAGTCTGTCTAAACGCCATATGCTCGATCAAATGCGCAACGCCGCGCTCGTCTTTGGCTTCACTGAGCGAGCCGCTATTGACCAGTAAACGCAGCTCAACTTCACTGGCTTGCCCTGCTTGCGGCGCAATCGGTTTGATTAAATAGCGCAGGCCATTGGGCAATTGCCCTTGGATGACACTGGGGTGCAGATGCGGAATCGGCGGTAGTTTTTCTACCGCACTAGCCAGCGATGCTACGCTAAGCAAAGCTAAAAATAGTAGATTTGTTTTTTTCATGACAGCCTCAAGAAATTATGCCGTCGTACTATACCCCTGTTGGTCATTTATTACAGTTGAACTTATGTCAGCTTTAAGTTGAAGATCGCACCGCTTTGCCGCGAGCAATCATCCGATCGCCAATCAAGCTCGGCATTGCGCGATTTAAGCGCCCATTGATGACCATGAAAAAAAACAAGGTACAATCAAGCGTTTTACACGGGCGGTGGCACAAAGTTAGCGCCAACCGAACGCCTCATCGTGCAGTTCAACCCAATGAACTGCGGTGCGTTAGCCCCCAACTTCACGATGGAAAATTGAGATATGGAACAAACCCTGATTCGAATGATGGATGCCAAAAGCGATCCATTAACGAGCCTGAAAGAACTCATTGACGCCTTGCGCCCGGGCAAGGTGATTGATGGCGTCACTGCGATTAATAACGCACGCGCGCTGTGCTATTTGCTAGAACAACACGCTGAATATCGGGCAGCGCTGCGTAAGCAGTTGTTTACGCTACTGGGCACCACGCGCCAAGTGCAGCTGTATACCGATACCGGTATTTTATCCAATGAGAGCGTCTTTACCGCGATTGTGCGCCGTGTAGGCTCCAAGCTATTGCCGCCGCCGGTGAAGCCTGAATATCTGAAAGATTTATTCGGGGTATTGTTCCCCAATACCAATGATTATGTATGGCTCAACGAGATACCTACCGAAGTTTGGTTTGAAGTCGGCGCTGCCGCGCATTTAGAAGAACTGAGCTTAGCCGAGATTCCAACGCATATTCGCTTGCAGCAGCTCGAAGCGATTCAAGTGTTGTCGTGCCGGCTTTCAGCGATTGGTTTAGAGCCCGAAATCGTTTTGCACCATCCCGATGTTGAGCGGTTTGAGTCGCCGTTTGTGCGTTTGAATGCCGAAGTTTTAAGCTATATCGAGCGCTATCGCGAAGACCTCACTGCGCGCCGCCCACCGGATGAAGATCATTCGCATATTTTGGTTTTGCTACAGCAATGCGAGCAAATCATCGCCAAAGTGTGGAAAATGGCCGCCAAAAATGGTGCTTCGGTGAGTCTGACCTACCATTTGCTGCGCCTCAAGCAGCATATTGATCGCTTAAAAGTGCTGTTTGATTTGGTCGACTCGATGACGCCAGCAAAACACGGCCCAGCCTTACTCGGCTTGTTTCTTGAGCTGGTGAAAGCTGAAAACCGCAAATACAGCGTTCGCGATGTATTGCAAGAAAACACCGAATTACTCGCGCTGCAAATCACCGAGCATGCCAGCCATACTGGCGAGCATTACATCAGTGAAACCCGCAGCGAATGGCTGCAAATGTTCCGTTCGGCCGCAGGCGCTGGGGCCATCATCGGCTGTATGGCTTTGATTAAAATCTTGTTTGCTAAAGCGCATTTACCGCCTTTGCTCGAAGCGTTTGCTTTTAGTATGAATTACGCGCTGGGCTTTATGCTGATTCATATTCTGCACTTTACGGTGGCCACCAAGCAGCCGGCGATGACGGCAGCACGTATTGCGGCAGCTTTGCCAACGATAGAAAACAAAAAAAATGAAGCGTATCCCGAGCTGATCGAATTAATGATCAAGGTTACTCGCACGCAATTTATTGCCATTATTGGTAACGTTTTACTCGCCATTCCGGTGGCGCTGGGGATTGCTTGGCTGTGGTGGTATGAATTTGGTAAGCATGTGGTCGACACCACCAAGGCTGACAAAATGCTGCAAGAGCTGATGCCAATTGCTGGTCTGGGGATTTTTTATGCGGCGATTGCTGGTTGCTGCTTATTCTTGGCCGGTTTGATTTCGGGTTATTACGACAATAAATCGCTGTACAACCAAATCCCACAGCGGATTGCCGCGATGCCGCTACTAAATAAAATCTTGGGCGAATATCGCAGCCGCCGCCTTGGCCAATATATCGAGCACAATCTGGGCGCGCTGGCGGGTAATTTTTATTTCGGGATTATGCTAGGCAGTATGGCCACGCTGGGCTTTCTACTCGGACTGCCGCTGGATATACGTCACATTACCTTCTCTGCGGCCAATCTCGCTTATGCGGTATCAGCGTATGACTTTACGCTGGCTTGGCCGATTGTGGCTTGGGGTGCGATGGGGGTGGCGGTGATTGGTATCACCAATTTATTTGTCAGCTTTACCTTGGCGCTATGGGTGGCGATGCGCTCACGTAAACGCCGTATGAGCGAGCTCAAACCGTTATGGGGCAAATTCTGGCGTCGGGCGATGAGCCGACCGATTGATTTATTTATTGCGCCCAAACCAGCCATCGAGGCAGTCAAAACACCGCCGCTAGAGGAAAAACAAGGATGAGTATTGATCTTGAGATCGTTGACGCTTTAACCGGCCCAGGCTATTTGGTCGTGCCCAATTTTTTAGATGCCAACCAATTAACGCAACTGAATGCATTATTTGCCAGTAGAGAAGACGACTTTGTTGCTGCTGGCGTAGGCCGTGAGGCCGCGCTGCAAGTACGGCAAGAAATTCGCGGCGATGCGGTGCTTTGGGTCGAAAACGATGATCCGGCGATGATAAAAGCCAATCAAAGAATGCGTGATTTACAGCAAACACTCAATCGCGAGCTGTATTTAGGGCTCGATGAATTGGAATGGCATTTTGCCCGCTACCCAGCGGGCAGTTTTTACCAGCGCCATCTTGACCAACATCGGCATCAAGACAGCCGCGTGGTCACCGTGGTGCAATACCTTAACCCAAATTGGCACGAGGACGATGGCGGCCAATTACGAATTTATTTGGATGACGAACAAACCCTGGATGTCACGCCGTATGGTGGCACTTTGGTGGTGTTTTTATCCAATCGATTTGAGCACGAGGTATTACCCGCTAGACGAGAGCGGCGATCACTCACCGGCTGGTACCGCCGCCGTCCGTGAACCTCACCACAGCCAAAACCAACCATACCGAGTAAAATCGGTATGGTTTTTTTACGCAGTCGCGCGTTGAGCACCCTCAGCGCAGCCCAAGGAGCCATGGATGAATACGCATTGGATTAAAATAGCTTTGCTCAGCGCAGCCTTACTCACGGGTTGCGCCAGCAATGATTCGGCCAAAATCTATACGCAAAATGAAACCATGCAAGTGGCGCGCGCGCGCAGTGGTCAAATCGAGCAAATTCGCGATGTTGCAGTTAAACCGGGCCAGCAATTGGGCATCGGTGGGGTGGCTGGCGGTGTGGTCGGTGGCGTATTGGCGGGCAATCACATCGGCCAAGGCACGGGCAGCGTCATTAGCAGCGTGTTTGGCGCATTATTAGGTGGTTTTGTCGGCAATCAGCTCGAAGACAATATGCGCAGCAAAATGGCCAAAGAAATTACCGTGCGCATGCACGACAATGGCGAGCGACTGGTGATTGTGCAAGATGGCGACCAAGCATTGCGCGTGGGTCAGAGAGTGGATGTGATTGCCAACGCCAACAACGCCCGAGTAGTGCCTGCCCAGCCCTAGGGTCTATTGACGTTTGGTGTTCGGTCGCCAAGCAAACGTCAACCAACCCTAGCAAGGAGAACGTCCGAGGCGCAATACCGCATCAGACGTCGTTAGCAATTAATAGCCCAAACGCTGACACACCGTCGACACCGCACCTGCGGCGTTGAGCGTGTAAAAATGCAAGCCCGGTGCACCACCCGCCAAGAGGCGATCCGATAGCTCGGTCACAAAGTCCAAACCAAACGCGCGAATTGACGCGGTATCATCCGCATAAGCCTGCAAACGCAGGCGTAACCAACGCGGAATCTCGGCACCACACATATCCGAAAAGCGCTGTAATTGGCTGTAATTTTGAATCGGCATAATCCCCGGCACAATCGGGATATTCACGCCACGTGCTTGGACTTCATCCACAAAGCGAAAATAAGCGTCAGCATTAAAGAAATACTGCGTAATCGCAGAATCAGCCCCAGCATTGACTTTATTAATAAAATTACGCAAATCAGCTTCAGCATTAAGCGATTGTGGATGAAACTCGGGGTAAGCGGCGACTTCGATATGGAACCAATCACCAAATTCGCTGCGCAAAAAACTCACCAATTCATTGGCATAGCGAAACTCGCCAAATTCCCCCATACCCGATGGAATATCGCCGCGCAAAGCGACGATATGTTTAATGCCGTGATTTTTGTATTGCTGAACCACTTCACGAATATTGTCTTTGGTCGAGCCAATGCAGGATAAATGCGGCGCGGCGGCGTGGCCGGCGGCTTGAATATCCACCACGGCGCGCAGCGTGCCTTCTTGCGTGGTGCCGCCAGCGCCAAAGGTTACCGAGAAAAATTCGGGATTAAATTGCGCCAATTGCCGGCGAGTCGTGGCCAATTTAGCCGCACCTTCGTCAGTTTTCGGCGGGAAGAACTCAAAACTAATCGGACGCAAAGGATTCGTCATGGCAAGGCCGCTTTTTTACAATCGCAATAGATGAATCTTATCACTGAGTTGCCGTCATCATCATGAAGGTAATTCATAGTCAGATTAATCTTTTTATCAATGACTATAAAGCCGCAACACTATTCAGCCAGACGTTTATATCTGTAAGAAAAGCGCCTAATATTCCTGTGAACTTGAGCATTCGACTCAAGCTTGGCAATCCCGATTGCCAACACATCAACAGGAAGAGACGATCATGACACGCAACACAATTCGTATCGCCAGTCTGCTTGGCGCACTGCTATTGGCCGCTGGCGTTCAAGCGGCAACATGGCAAGAAGGAACAACGTACTCAGCAAATACCGTTGTCGATTACAACGGAAAAACCTATAGCGCTTTGGTGACGCACACTGCTTATGTTGGTGCTGGCTGGAATCCAGCAGCAACGCCGACGCTGTGGAAAGAAGTCGGCAACAGCGCCAGCCCTGCGCCATCAACTGGACCGACGGCCAGCCCAAGCGCCAATCCAACGACCAGCCCAACTGCCGCGCCAACCAGCAGCCCTGTGCCAAGCAATACGCCGGTGACCACCCCACCACCGAGCACTGGCGTTGCCGCTTGGGATGCCAGCAAAGTGTATAACGGCGGCGCACGCGTGAGCGTCGGCACGGCTATTTATGAAGCCAAATGGTGGACCCAAGGCAATGTACCTGGAAGCGACCAATGGGGGCCGTGGAAATTAATTTCAGGCTCAGTTGCCACCCCAACCGTAACACCAACGGCCACCCCATCGGCAACGCCTACACCTGTCGTATCGCCAACACCGACACCAACGGCCACCCCTTGCCCGATTGTGACCCCATACCCAGGTAGCACTTGGGTGCCACCAACGACACCAGGCTCTTGCGGCTATTGGGTTCCGCCAACACCAACGCCGGTGACGCCAACGCCAACACCGACTGCCACCCCAAGCACTACACCGGGCACTGACTTGCTACCTAAGCACGTAGTGGTGGGTTACTGGCACAATTTTGACAATGGCTCTGGCGTAATGCGCTTAAAAGACGTACCGGCCGAATACAACATCATCAATGTCTCGTTTGTTGAAGGCGATCAAAGCGCAGCCAAAGGCACTGCTGCTTTTGTTCTGGATAAATTGTTTAACGAAGCTGAATTTATCGCCGACATTAAACTCAAACAATCGCAAGGCGTGAAAGTATTGGTGTCCCTAGGCGGAGCCAATGGGGTGATTGTGATCGACTCACTCGAAGCGCGTGAACGCTTCATCAAAACACTGGGCGACATCATTGCCAAATATGGTTTTGATGGTCTCGATCTGGACATGGAAAACAATCTAACGATTACCGCCCAAGACGACTACCGCAAACCCGTTACGCCACAAATTGTGAATGTAATCGCTGGCGTGAAAGCCATCAAAGCCCGCTTTGGTGACAAATTTATCCTGACGATGGCGCCGGAGGTGAACTACGTTCAAGGTGGACATGGCTTCTACGGCGGCACATGGGGCGGCTACTTGCCGATCATCCACGGCCTGCGTGATGATTTGAATATGCTGCATGTTCAGCATTACAACACCGGCAGCATTGGTGGCACGGACGGCCGTCAATACTCACAAGGCACGCTCGATTTCCAAGTGGCGATGACCGATATGTTGCTCACTGGCTTTAATTTGGGTGGCGACGTGAATAAACCCTTCCCCGCATTGCGTGCTGACCAAGTGGGCTTTGGTTTGCCAGCAACGACCAGTGCGGCGGGTGGCGGTTACCTCTCGATTGCCGAAACGCAAAAAGCATTGGATTGTTTGATGAAATTGCAAAATTGCGGCACTTACAAGCCATTGAAAGCGCAGCCCGATTTACGCGGCATTATGACTTGGTCAATCAATTGGGATAGCAAACAAGCCTACCAATTTGCTAAAAGCCATAGCGCGTATTTTAAAAAATAAAGCGCAGTCATAAAGCAAAGCGGCCTCATCATGAGGCCGCTTTTTTTGCAGAAATAATTAATTAAACGTTCAGCGATTCATTGAGCTTTGGCGCATTAATGATTCGCCGAGCAAGCCATATCGTTAATGTCTTCATCATTTGGATCGGCATATTCTTCGGCGATTTGTGCAAATCGATCGGCACAGACTTGAAAAGCATCGACTAAATCCGGATCAAAATGTTTACCACGGCCTTCAACAATAATATTCATTGCCATTTCATGTGAAAATGGCGGTTTATATACCCGCCGACTACGCAATGCATCATATACATCGGCGAGCGCCATTAATCTAGCACTCACCGGGATTTCTTCGCCTTTTGCGCCAAGTGGATAACCAGAACCATCCCATTTTTCTTGATGACCGTAGGCAATTTCACGCGCATAGCGTAAAAATAAGCTTTCACCCCCTAACATTTTTTCCACTTCTAAAATTATATTCCGGCCATAGGTTGGATGATTTTTCATAATGCTAAATTCTTCTGGCGTTAAGCGCGCCGGTTTATGCAAAATCGCATCCGGAATACCGACTTTACCAATATCATGCAAAGGTGCTGATTTGGCCATCCATTCAATACTAATGCTATCGAGTTCATCAATAAATCGAGGATGATGCATCACCGCATTGGCCAGCAGTCTGAATCGCACCGGGTTTCGCGGAGGCTGTTTGGTTTGAGTCAGACCAACATGGCCTGCTCGCTTTGATTACGATAATAATTTGCTTCTGCTTCCGCAGGTGGAATGTGGCCAATCGACCCAAGCAAACGATGCTGATTGAACCACGAAACCCATTCTAATGTCGCTATCTCCACAGATTCTAAACTTTTCCAAGGACCCAAACGATGAATCACTTCAGTTTTGTAGAGTCCGTTAATCGTCTCGGCCAGCGCATTGTCGTAGCTATCACCAGTCGTGCCCACTGATGGCTCGATACCCGCTTCGGTTAATCGCTCGGTATAGCGAATCGAAACGTATTGCGAGCCACGGTCGCTGTGATGAATCAATGCTTCGCGCTCTGGCTGGCGCGCCCAAAGGGCTTGCTCCAATGCATCCAGCACAAACTCGGTTTGCATGTTGCGACTAACTCGCCAGCCCACGATATAACGAGCGAAGACATCAATCACAAACGCCACATACACAAAGCCCTGCCAAGTCGACACATAGGTAAAATCCGACACCCAGAGCTGGTTTGGTCGTTCAGCCACGAATTGTCGGTTTACATGGTCAAGCGGGCACGCAACAGCAGGGTCTGGACGTGTGGTGCGCACCGTTTTACCACGCGATATGCCGCGCAAACCGAGGCTGCGCATCAAACGCTCAACGGTACACCGCGCGACAAGATGCCCATCGCGCTTGAGTTGCCGCCAGGCTTTGACGGCACCATACACCTGGTGATTCTCTTGCCAGACGCGCGTAACTTCACCGCTCAGTTGCTCGTCACGAATGGCGCGCTGGCAACGCAATGCGGGATTACGCAACCGAGCGGCATACCGTCGATAAGCAGACGGAGCGACCTGTAATAGCTTGCAGATCGGCTCGACCCCGTGCTGCTCACGGTGGGTATCGATGAATCCTCTTACGATTTCAAGCGGCGGTCGAGCTCCGCCTGTGCGAAATACGCGCTGGCCAGGCGCAGAATTTCATTGGCCTTTTTAAGCTCGCGCACTTCGCGCTCTAAGGCTTTGATGCGTTCGCTCTCTGCGGAGTTTTTGTTGGCTTGAACGCTATCGCCACCTTGTCGACGACACCAGGTGCGCAGCGTTTCGGGTGTGCAGCCTATTTTGCTGGCGATGGAAACGAGGGTTGCCCATTCAGATGGATATTCGGCAAGGTGCTCAATGACCATGCGAACGGCCCGCTCGCGGACTTCAGGGGAAAATGGGGTAGATTTTTTCATGGCACTATTCTCTCAAGAGTTAGTGCCTCCGCGAAACCCGGTGCGATTCAGTCGAACATATTCTTGCGTGCGTTTTAAATGCAAGCCAGTTTCTTCATCACGCAATTCAGCCATCACCCCCATCGCCATAATAATGGCATCCTGCATCTTATAAAGCTCTTGAGTACGCTGCGCAACGCGATCTTCTAATAATAAATTATGCTCTTGGATTGAGTTTTTTAAATCTTGCATTAATAAGATATTTCTAACTCGAATCAATACAAGCGCTGGACTTAATGGCTTATGTAAATAATCTGCTGCACCAGCATTAAAGCCATTAATCTCATCAATTTCTTGGGTTTTAGCAGTTAAAAAGATAACTGGAATATCTGCAGTTAACACATTACTTTTTAAGCTGTGGCATACCTCAAATCCATCCATCCCCGGCATCATGACATCTAGCAAAATTAAATCGGGTATCGGCAAGCGCTCAGCCAAACGTAATGCTTGCTCACCATTATTTGCAATCCTAACTTTGTAGGTATCTTTCAAAATAGCATTAAGTACCGTCAAATTATTTGGCGTATCATCAACCAGCAAAATAGTTTTTCGGTGGCTGGTCAGTATTTCAGTCATGACAAACCCCTTGCTAATTGAATTTCTTTTAACCACCTTGTTGCCGCCGAAAAATCAAAATCATTGGCTATCGCACATCCGAGACGATCAAGCAAACTCACATCAACCACCGATTCTAAATCATCACGCAATTTATAATAAATCTCGACAGCTTCTCCATCACAATCATCTAATAATTCGAATAGTTGCTTAATTAATAATTCGGCTTCAGCTGGATTCGATAAGACACTCGTGTGATTGTTCATTGGCTCTTGATAGGCAGCAGAAATCACTTCGATCATTTTCTCAAGCTCAATATAAAATAACGCTGCATTTTTAGCGATTGAAGTAGGATCTTGCTTTAAGTTTGATTCTAATGCGACTGCCGCATCTGCAAGTTGATGCATACCTAAAGTACCTGCAACACCTTTCATAGAATGAATAAAAATACCAGCGGCAGTTAAATCTTCTTTAAGTAGTTTAGCTAATACTTCACTGCCATTTTTATATTCATGCAAAAACTGTTTAAATAACTGCGTGTATAATTTTTTATCACCCATAAACCGCTGCAATAATTCTTGCGTATTGATACCTGGAAATTGAACGAGATGGTCTTCATTAAAATGTTGCTGAATCACTTCAACATCATCAAGAACAATATTCTGCGTTGCCGCCCATTTAATCACGGTAGCAAACAAAACATCAGGGCGAATCGGCTTGGTAATATAATCATTCATGCCGTTTTCTAGGCAACGCTGCCGCTCATCTGACATCGCATTCGCCGTCATAGCAATAATGGGTAAATCGACAAAACGTGGATCACTACGGATTAATTGCGTTGTTTGATGCCCATCGAGCACCGGCATTTGTAAATCCATAAAAATAAAATCACACGGCAATGGATCTATCGATAACCAACCTAAAGCTTCGCCACCATGTTGTGCTAATAACACGCTAGCGCCGGCACCTGTGAGTAATTCCTGTGCGACTTGCTGATTGAGTGGATTATCTTCAACCAATAAAATACGTACCCCATTCAGATTTTTTCGATTATGGCTTGGATTATCGACCTCAATATCAACCTCGGCACAGGCCAGCCACGCCGTAAAATGAAAAGTACTGCCAAGATTGACTTGGCTTTCAACCCAAAGCTCGCCCTCCATCATTTCAACTAAGCTTTTGCAAATCGATAAACCCAGCCCTGTTCCACCAAATTTCGGGTGGTTGAACTATCGGCTTGAGAAAATGGTTTAAATAAACTGCTGATTTGAATCGGAGTCAGGCCAATGCCACTATCTTGTACTGCAATATGTAAACGAATTTTATTTTCTAATTGTGTTACTACCTCCACAGAGACTTTGACTTTACCTTCTTTTGTAAACTTAATTGCATTACTCACCAGATTATTGAGTATTTGCCCTAAACGAAGTGGATCACCTAATAAAGTCGACGGGCAATTCTGTGCAAGAATAATTTCTAATTCAATCTTCTTTTCTTCCGCTTTTATTTCATGCAAAGAACGAACTTGATTTAATACCTGATCAAATCTAAATGGAATTGTTTCCATACCTAAACGATCGGCTTCAATTTTTGAAAAATCCAGAATATCATTCAAAATATGCAGCAATGATTCGGCAGCCAAACTGATTTTGCTTAAGTAATCTCTTTGCTTATTATTTAACTCAGTCTGTAGTGTGAGATGCGTCATACCAATAATGGCATTCATTGGTGTGCGAATTTCATGACTCATATTGGCCAAAAAATCACTTTTTAAACGATTGGCTTGATCGGCGGCTTCTTTGGCATTAATTAATTCAGTTTCTACTGCTTTTCTTAATTCAATATTGTCATATACGGCAACAAAATGCGTAATCTCTCCGTTTTTTTCTCGAATTGGAGAAATAGAAACCGACATCCAAACTAAAGAGCCATCTTTACATATATTGCGTAAATCTTTATGCCACTCTTGGCCTTGTAATACTTGTTGTAAAATTTTATTGTGCGCAACGGGGTTAGCCACACCACCACCCAGTACATCCACCGGACTTCTGCCCAGCATTTCTTCGGTCATAAATCCAAAGGTTTGTTCAAATTTTGGATTGGCGTACTCAATCAATCCTTGTAAATTGGTAATTAAAACGGGATTTGGGCTCGCTTCGATGGCGGCAGAAAGTTGCCGTACTTGCTGTGCAGCCTGTTTTTGCTCGGTGATATCAAACAATATCCCATCTAAATACTGCACCTGGCCCTGGGTATCACGCAGCACTTGGCCACGCTCATAAACCCAATGCAAAACACCTTGTGCATCATGAATTCGATATTCAACGCTATACCGCTCACCGCCCGCGACTGCCGAAGCGATCGCCTGATCAAGCTGCTCCATATCGTCGGCCAGTATCAGGCTGTGATAGCTGATCTGCGGTGATGAGGATAAAAATACAACTGGGGTATAGCCCGAGAGCACTTCAATTTCCTTGTCGATATACTGCATACCCCATGGCTTGGCAATTTCTCGACGAAATACGACACCAGGAATATTATTCACTAGCGTCTGAAATTGCGCCGCTTGGGCTTGCAAGGCGAGCTCAGCTTGTTGGCGCGCATCAACCAGCTGCCCCATCAAAATCGACAATTGCTCTAAATCTGCCGTCGCATTATTTGCAACCGGCAAGCCCAAGCTCTGTTGCAGCTGGTAAGCGGTTTGCCATAAAGCATCTATTGCTCTTTGCCTAGCTTCACCTTCGAGCCGCAATGCATCATTACTGCGGGTTAATTCATCCGAACTAATTTGCAGGCTACGCGAACTCAGTGCCAAATCGCGTTCGGACTGCTGATAAACCTCATCAATCACAGTCAATAAACGCCGAAAATTGGGTCCTAAACCCAGACAAGGAAACTCAGGGTGCGCTGCAATATAGCTCTCCATGGCGCTCAGCTGAGCCTCAGACATTGCTTCATCGGCCCACGCCAAATGGCGTTTTAACTGACGAGCAAGCAATCGATTCATACTTGCGGCTCACTCAATGTCGTAATCGTCATGGTCTGATTGTGTAATTTGCATTCCGTTGAGCTCACAAACGGGCTGATTTCACCGTAAGAATAAAACCCAGCCAGGGTCACATGCTGACCAAAAACATCGGCAACCGCTTCAACTTCTTCATCGACTCGGCTGCCCATTACCAGCTTTCTCCCCACACAACTAACCAATAAGCCCAAACTTTGATCGGCTGGCGTCACCACCATTTGTGCGGCATGGGCGGCGGCTTCTGCGCCTTCAATCAGCGCGTCATTACTGGCGTGCATCAGCCGTAAATAACCATCGGCCACAATATCGCCCGCCAATATCAAGCTGCCATCGTCCTCATTCACGCCCAAGATAGTCCGCACCACCCCCATTGCCTGATGATCTTGCCCAAGCATTTCAAATGGAAACAGCAAGCCCGATGAGGGTAATTGCGCGGCGTATTCACCAAGGTAATTCTTATACACATCCAGCGCCTGCTCGCCATCGAGCTCATACAGCACATTGTCCACACTGCGCGTAACTCGCCGGGCAGGACCAAAAGGCTGCCAGCCACCAAATGAGCCATGCCCCACCGCAATCTCAGGCGCAATGGCCATGGCAACAATAGTATTGCTGGCAATTCCTTCATTGCTGAGCACCAAGGTTTGGCTAAATGCAGTGCCATCTCCTGCGAGCCCGCCCATGACTGGCACCTTGGCGGTTAAATTGGCAATCAAGCCTTGTACCAAGGCGCTGCCATTAATTTCGACCCCTTGGCCCAATACCAGTACGCCACCCAGTGGATGCGGATTGAGTGCCTCGGCCAGTCGCCGCCCTGCGGCCTCGCTGTCGGCCATTCCTGCCAATTGTGTGATCGCACAAAAAGGGACTCCGGCTAGCCAATGTACTGCCGTGATCACGCAGCAATCATCATCGACGCCGTCATAGGCAATCTCACCAGCGGTTGAACAGCCCAATAAGGCCGCTGTTGGAAAATACTGGCGCAACTGACTAAACCATTGCGTATCGCTCAATAAGGCTCGACTGGCAAAAACCAGTAAGAAATGGGGGTCTATCTGACTTATATCTGCTATTTTCCCATTTAAATCATTAATATTGCTGACTTTAATCTGAGTAACTTTCATTATATTGCCTCGCAACATGGATGATTCAGCTTAGCAAAAGCATTTTTTTTCGCCGAAAAAAAAGCACTCTCCAGCGAGAGTGCCGTCTATAGCGACTAAAAATTTCTTAACAAATACTGACAATAAAAATTCAAACAACCCATCGCACACGATATAAACCCACACCATAGGCCAAATACAGTTCACTTAACGACAAACCCTGAAAAGCTGACGCAGAGGCACAGAGACGCGGAGGAAATTCAGGGTTTTTCTATTGATTTCTCTGTACCTTTGCGTCAAAAGCGACACCAGCAATGAAATAGAGGAAAAAAATGCCGCTCACTTGGCTTAAGTGAACGGCATTAACACCATAGGCCATCATTCAAATTTAAAATCAGCAGCTAAAAACAGGTGATTTCAACCCATCATTGCTCAGCATGCGGCATCAAGGCGCTAGCTTAGCTTGGGCAATAGCGGCAATTCGGGCGGCTTGTACTGCTTTGGCGATTTCTTGCGGCTGCGAACATTGCGCAGCAATCGCCCCCGCATCCACCGCAGCGACTACATCACGCAAATACAACAAATAGCTGTGCTGTGGATAGTCACAATGCTCAAACTGCCAGCGACCGCGTGCATCGGCCAAACATGCGTCAAGCAATTGTTTAAATCGGTCCGGCCTGCGCAAAGCATCGCAGCGCATGAATAAAGCGCATAACGTTTCGGAGCGCAATTGCTCGGCGGTATGCACCAAGGTATGTTCACGGCAGACCAAAACGGCCAATTCTTTACATTCAGTGGGCACTCGCAAGCGCTGGCACAGCGCCTCCACCAGCGGCACACCGCGAGCTTCATGACCGATATGGCGCGGCAAAACATCGGCTGGCGTTGTGGCTTTGCCCAAATCGTGGCCGAGCGCGGCAAAGCGCGTCGCCAAAGGCCAGCCCTGCGCGGCGCAATAGTCCAGCACCAGCATGGTATGCAGGCCGGTATCGACCTCTGGATGGTAATCGGCGCGCTGTGGTACGCCCCATAGTGCGTCGATCTCTGGCGCAATTTTGGCTAAAGCGCCACATTCGCGCAAAATGGCAAACATTAAACTCGGTCGATCTTCCATTAAGCCTTTGGCCATTTCTTGCCAAACGCGCTCAGCGACTAAATGATCGACTTCACCCTCGCTAACCATTTGCCGCATTAAGGCCATGGTTTCATCGGCAACACTAAAGCCAAATCGCGCCGCAAATCGTGCTAGTCGTAAGATTCGCACCGGATCTTCGGCAAAAGCGGGCGAAACATGGCGTAATATTTTGGCGGCCAAATCAGCCTGCCCAGCATACGGATCGATTAAGTTGCCGTGCTCGTCCTCGGCAATGGCGTTGATGGTTAAATCACGGCGCAGCAGGTCTTCTTCGAGTGTCACATCGGGGCTAGCGTGAACTTCAAAGCCGGTATAGCCATGGCCGCTTTTACGCTCAAGGCGTGCCAACGCATACTCTTGATGTGTTTTAGGGTGCAAGAAAACCGGAAAGTCCTTTCCCACGGCTTGATAGCCCAAATCGAGCATCGCTTGTGGCGTACTACCAACGACCACCCAATCGATGTCTTTGACTGGCAAGCCCAATAAACGATCACGCACAGCGCCGCCAACACGGTATATCTGCATTGCTTCTTTCCTTAGGCAAAAAAGTGCTTTTAACTGTGCACATAATACCGTCTACAATCTGCAGATTGCCGTTTAATTTTAGCTGGAGCTGCTATGAAGATCGCGAACAATGTGACTGAACTAATCGGCCACACCCCATTGGTTAAACTCAACCGCATTACAGAAGGCTGCGTGGCCACCTTGGTCGCCAAGCTTGAATACATGAATCCATCGCACTCGGTTAAAGATCGGATTGCCGTGAGCATGATTGACGCCGCCGAAAAAGCCGGCCTCATCCACGCCGATACGGTGATTGTTGAACCGACCTCGGGCAATACCGGGATTGGTTTGGCGATGGTGTGCGCCGCGCGCGGGTATAAATTGGTGTTAACCATGCCAGAAACCATGTCTAAAGAGCGCCGTGCTTTATTGCGTGGTTATGGTGCTGAGCTGATTTTAACGCCGGGGCCAGATGGCATGGGCGGCGCGATTGCCAAAGCCAAAGCACTCGCAGAAGAAAACGCCAATTACTTAATGCCACAGCAGTTTGAAAACCCAGCCAATCCAGAAATTCACCGCCAAACCACGGCGATTGAATTGTGGGAAGACACCGATGGGCAGATTGATATCTTGGTTGCTGGCGTCGGCACCGGCGGCACGATTACCGGCGTTGCCGAAGTGCTTAAAGCCAAAAAGCCATCGTTTCAAGCGATTGCAATTGAGCCAGAAGCTAGCCCAGTGTTATCTGGCGGCGCTAAAGGCCCACATCCGATTCAAGGCATTGGTGCTGGATTTGTACCTAAAGTGCTCAATACCGAAATTTACGATGAAGTGATTGGCGTAAGTAATGACGATGCCTTTGCCACCGCCCGCTTAATGGCAACACAAGAAGGCATCTTATGCGGCATTTCAGCTGGTGCGGCAGTCTGGGCGGCGTTACAAGTGGCCAAACGCCCAGAAAACGCTGGCAAGCTGATTGCGATCATTATTCCATCATTTGGCGAGCGCTATTTATCCACCAAACTGTTTGAAGGTCTGGCCGACTAAGCACGCTTAAGTCGCCAACAACATTGCCCGCCCAGCACGACGCGCGTTCAGTGATGAACTGATAGAGCGGGCAAGATTGAGTGTGATGCCGTGCCGCGCTCGTTGATCTGGGGCTTAAAAACCCGTTTAAGCGCACCGAGTGAGTCAGAAACAAAAGCATTACCGTTTGGCTCACGATCGATCGAGGGAACAGCGGAGCTGGGCGAGATCAAAATCGCCTTTCTTTCCCCATCTTTCTTTGGCGAGACAAAGAAAGATGGGGCCGCCACTGACTGCGACTGTAAATAACCGTGCCGTAGGCACTTAAAACCATCGACAGCAAGTCATCACTAAATTATCAACGTATTTACTTCAAACCTGCGAATATAAAAGCCTTGCAAGCAATACCCCTAAAAACCAAAAACGCTCGCCTCTTCATCCTGCCAATTACTAATATCACGAAACACCAAAACAGCGCCCAAAGTGCCATGCGCATCGTCGCGAATTCGCGCGGCGCTTTCTTCAATATAAAAATGCAGGCCAAGCTTATTGAGTAAAATACTGCGCCGTGCACCGTGGCCTGATGCTGAATTTTGTAACGCCAATGCCGCTAAGCCAGCCAGCGGCAAGCGCGTTTTAGCGTCGATGGTTTGGTAAACCGAGCTTAAATATTGCCCTTGCGCCATTTCTGGTTCCCAACCCAATAAGGCGGATGCAACAGGATTTAGATAATAAATCCGGCCGTTTAAATCCGTCGTCACTACCCCATCAACAATCGAGGCCAAAGTAGCTTGGGCGCGCTGCTGCTCAGCCAAGAGCGCCGCTTGCGCCAAGCGAATCGCCGTTACATTGCGGCCCACGCCACGGTAGCCGATAAATTCACCGTTATGGTCAAACACCGGCCGCCCCGAAACGCTTAAATGCAGCGCCTGCTGATTCAATTCGGTTTGATATTCAAAATCACGATACGCTTGTTGCGATGCCAATACGGCACGATGCGCCGCCCATTGCGCAGCTGATAAACCGCCGTGCCCCAGCTCCCAGCGACATTTACCAATAAACAGCGCAGGGTTAATGTCCAAGTCGGTAAAAAACCCGCCCGACACCGCAGTAAATCGCCCTTCAGGGTCTTGTTCCCAAAACCAGTCATTGGAAATCTCCACCATCATGCTTAAGCGCTCAACTTGCTCACGCAGAGATTTAATCGTGGCCGCACTGGCGCTAATATCGCGTGCTTGCATCACCGTACCAATCCACTGCAAGCGGTCGTCCCGCAAGGGTTTGAGCATCAGTTCGTACTGCCGCATTTGTTCATCGCGATCAATATGGCTCACCATCAGTTGCTGCGGCATGCTTAATCGCCCTAATTCAGCCGCGTCAAATACCGCCTCAATGGAGCCCAGCAAACTACGGTCATGCTGGCCCAAGCGCAACTCGGCTACGGCATTGGCGTAAGTAATTTGCCCGCGAGCATCGCGCAATATCAAAGGGTCACTCACCGCTTCAAGTAATGTCCGCGTTGGTAGCTCCTGAATTAAACGCAAATTTTGCTTGTCCACGTTGTCATCCAATACCGGCTGCGGCAAACGATTGCGGCGCTGTAATAAGCTGGCCAACAACAGGCTGAACGCCAGACCCAAAACTGCCAGCCATGCCATAAACTGCATTTGCTGCAAACTCAGTGCACTGGCGATGGGTTGAAATTCAAACCGCCATTGCCGACCCAACACATTCAGCGGTGCCAGCATCAGGCCTGAACTGGCATCTGGCTGAAAATTACTCGAGCTATAGCGTATTTTTGCCGCAGCGGCGGAGCGCGCCACAGCATCAATTGCGCCATGATCCACTACGCGAAAAGCCAAGCCAGCCGCTGCGGCCAAGCGATCTAGCGCGGCAAAAAAAGGTTTGGTTTGTAGTAAAACAATCGCGCTGCCCAAGTAATTGCTCGATCTTAATGCGGGCGTGCTCGAATTAAATAAACTGCGATAAATCGGTAAATAAATCACCAAAGACTCAGTGCGCACTAAGCTGGCGGTAAAGCCATCACTCATCCACGGCTGACCACTACTTTTGGCACGCTCTAAAGCGCGTTTAAACGCTGCATTATGTGCCAAATTAAAACCCAACCACTGCGCAGTCGTACTATTGAGTGGGCTGAGCATATCCACAATCTGTAAAGCTTCTTTTTGCTGCGGGCTAGCGACATCAAATACCGAATAAAACTCTGTGGCAAAGCGGGTATCGCTGCGATTTTGCTCAATATATTGGCTCAAAAAGTCAGCAGAAACCGGGCGCACAAAGCCCATCGCCAGCACGCCTGCGCTGATTTTTCGCGATTGACTTTGTAATTGCAATTGATTGAATTGCTCGGGAGAAAGTTGATTTTGCGCGATAAAAGCCGCTTGAATAAGCTGCAAATCGGACTGGGCCAGTAATAATTGCGTCCGAAATTGATCCAATAACTGATCTTGGCTTTGCTGCCAGCGCCCATTCGCCAAATTAATGGCCTGCCAATAATACAAACTAATACTCGCAGCGGTTAACAATAGGCCAAGCAATAGCGTAACGATAAAAACAGTGTATTTTTTTAGCTTAAACATAACACTCTATTGATTAGGCAATGATGATGCTTTGCACTGCGCGCAAAGGATTACATGCCACTATAAAGTGATATGGTTACAAAAGAACAGCGTCATAAAAAAATGGCAAGTGTCAAACAACACCTGCCATCAAAATAACAAAAATAGTCAGATTAAAATCAATTCACCGCTTCGGTGCCCAAAAATAACTGATACGCCAAATTATGCGTCTCTAGCCAATACGGATAAGCCAAGCGCGTTAGGAAGGCATTAAATTCAACGTCATCACTTGGCGGCACCTGAATCCCCACCAAGACCCGACCATAATCCGCGCCATGATTACGATAATGAAATAAAGAAATATTCCAGTTGTCGCTCATGCCATTTAAAAAATTCAACAATGCGCCTGGGCGTTCTGGAAATTCAAAACGAATCAAGCGCTCATTCACCGCTTGCGGCGCATGTCCACCGACTAAATGGCGAATATGCAATTTAGCCAATTCATTGTCGGTTAAATCCACCGCCGCCAATTCATGGCTCGCCAGCGTGGCAATTAAATCGACTACTTCTGAGCGATGCTGAATCGACAAGCCAACAAACACATGCGCTTCGCTTTCTTTGGCGTAGCGGTAATTAAATTCAGTGACATTACGCGCGCCAATCAAGCTGCAGAAGGTGCGGAAACTGCCCGGTTTTTCTGGCACGGTGACCACCATAATCGCTTCGCGCTGCTCACCCATTTCGGCTTGCTCGGCCACATAGCGCAAGCGATCGAAATTCATATTGGCGCCAGAAGCAATCGCCACAAAAGTTTGATCTTGAGCGCCTTCGCGCGCCGCCCACGCCTTCATGCCGGCAATGGCCAATGCGCCTGCGGGCTCTAAAATCGAGCGATTATCTTCAAAAACGTCTTTAATCGCCGCGCACATCGCGTCGGTATCAACCAAGATCACATCATCAACAAACTCTTGCGATAAGCGGAATGTTTCTTCGCCCACTTGCTTGACCGCCACACCGTCAGCAAAAATACCCACTTGCGGCAAAGTAATACGCTCGCCCAATTTAAGTGATAAATACATTGCATTGGCATCGGTGGGCTCAACGCCAATGACTTTAACTTCTGGGCGTAAACGTTTGATATATGCCGCCATGCCCGCTAGCAAGCCACCACCGCCGACAGGAATAAACACCGCGTCAATTGGATCAGGATGTTGGCGTAAAATTTCCATCGCCACTGTGCCCTGCCCGGCAATCACATCAGGATCATCGTAAGGATGAACAAAAGTGGCCCCCGATTGCGCCGCCAATTTCATCGCATGTTCGTAGCAATCAGAATAAGAATCACCAATGAGCACCACTTCAGCACCACGGCGCGTTACCGCATCCACTTTAATGCGCGGCGCAGTCGCGGGCATCACAATCGTTGCGCGGCACTTTAAATATTGCGCAGCCATCGCCACACCTTGCGCGTGATTACCTGCCGAAGCGGCAATCACACCACGCTCTAAATCAGCGCGTGATAACTGCACCATTTTGTTATATGCGCCACGAATTTTAAACGAGAACACGGGCTGCATATCTTCGCGCTTGAAATACACCGTATTTCCAATACGACGAGATAAATTCGGAGCGTGCTCTAGCGGCGATTCAATCGCAACATCGTATACACGGGCTGAGAGTGTTCGTTCGAGGTAGTCTTTATTCATTGGCGCATGACCTTGGTTTAATCGACTGATTGGCTAAGTGATACAGGCAAAATGTTAACGCCAAGCGTTGCTCAGACCGTAGCCGACAACGAGAGAACAAGGCCAAAAAACATTTTGCTTTACGACTTAATCCAGCAATCGATTGCTAACGGCAAAAAAAGGGGCGATTTATTACAATCGCCCATTCTAACCGTAAAAGTCACGCCTTACGCATAGATTAGTCAGCGTAATCTCGATAAGACATTCTGATTTCTTCAATTTTTGGTAAGCAACGGAAAAACGCATCCACCACTTCTGGATCAAAATGACTACCCGATCCGGCTTTAATTTCATCCAACACCCGCTCACGCGACCATGGTGGTTTGTAGCAACGTGAATGCGCCAGCGCATCATACACATCCGCCAAAGCAATAATTCGCCCAGCAATATGAATCTGCTCGCCGACCAATTGCTGCGGATAACCACTGCCATCCCATTTTTCATGGTGCTGGTGGGCAATCACAGCGGCCATTTTTAAAATTCGCGGTTTAGACGCTTTGAGCATTTCATAACCGAGCTGCGCATGCGTATTCATCACCGCCCGCTCTTGTGCGTCTAAAATGCCGGGCTTATTGAGCACCAAATCGGGAATGCCGACTTTGCCAATATCGTGCAAGGGGCTGGCGATGCGAATAATCTCGGCTTCTTCTTCACTCAGACCCAGCACAATGGCCAGCGCATAAGAAAACTCAGCCATTCGGTGAATATGTTTACCGGTGTCTTTTGAACGATTTTCGATGACTTCAGAAAGCTGATAAATAATGCTGCGTTGCGTTTCTTCGATCTCTTTATTGAGCATCAAGTTTTCATACGCAATCGCGACATTTTTACAAAACATTTCGATTAAATTGGCATCAGGGTGCGACAGCGCCACCGGACCATCAATAATCAGTAAATTCACCGAACCCAAAGGTGCTTGAAAAAAACCAATAAAATGGTCGGCCGCAAAAATGCTATGCCGCTGCGCAAGTGCCTCGTCAATCGATGGTTTTAAACGACTTAATTCGGCATTAGCCAAGGTCTGCCCACAAAAAGTCTGATAGCCACCAGTAGCATACATAATGGTTAAATCATCGCTTTGCGACAAAGCCGCCAGCCCGCCAGTGACCACCACATACAAAGCGTCTTGCTCAAAAAACAATAATGACTGCAATTGCTCGAGCACGCCTTGCGCGAACTTAATCACTGATTGCTGTTTAAAAATCGTTGTTGATGCATCGACGACTTTGATCAACCCACGACGATTGGCATCTAATTGCCGACGTTGATGTTCAATCAACATGATGTCGTTATAAGAGCGCAATGTCCCTAGCACCGCGGTATACAATTTATCGCGCGTAAGCTCAGTTTTGGCTTTGTAATCATTAATATCGTAGTTTTCAATGACGTGTCGTTCTGGTGCAACACCGGGCTGGCCAGTGCGCAAAATAATCCGGATATGATGATTGTGTAGTTTTTCGCGAATATCTCTGGCCACATTTAAACCGGCGTCTTCTGACTCCATCACCACATCGAGCAACACCAAGGCGATATCGTCCCGCGTGTTAAGCATATCCAAGGCTTCTGCGCCTGAATAACACGACAATAAATTCAGCGGTCGGTTTAAAAAATCAATATTAGATAGGGCCAATTTGGTCACATGATGAATATCGGGCTCATCATCCACCACCAGTACATTCCACGGCTCTATCTCCGCACGGAGCGATAAATCAGTATCTTCTTCGAGCCAGTTTTCATCATCAATCATCATGCGCCCCTGTTAAACCCCATCGTGTGGTCGCCTCTTACAACACACGCAAAATTTTATACATTTAAATCATTGTGAAATAAGGAGTGAAACAAGCAAGCGTCATCTCCACGCAAGCCATATTTAGTAGATTAGTCAAAATTCAGGGAAATGCACTAGCTATCACTCCAGCAATCGCACTCACGTCTCCTCCAAGTCACACTCAGACCTTTAAAAATCGCCAAATGCCCAGATGTGATTCAAAACCGTATGCTTAAGGATTGCGCAATGACTCAAATGACCCCACAAGAAATTGTCCACGAACTGGACAAACACATCGTCGGCCAAGCCGCAGCCAAAAAAGCCGTGGCCATTGCGCTGCGTAATCGCTGGCGTCGTCAGCAAGTGGCCGAGCCACTGCGTAGCGAAATCACGCCAAAAAACATCTTGATGATTGGCCCGACTGGCGTAGGGAAAACCGAAATCGCTCGCCGGCTGGCCAAATTATCTGACGCACCATTTATTAAGGTTGAAGCGACTAAATTCACCGAAGTCGGCTATGTCGGCAAAGACGTCGACAGCATCATTCGCGACTTAATCGAAATCGCCATCAAGCAAGTTCGCGATCAAGCCATCAGCAAAAATCGCATCAAGGCCGAAGACGCAGCAGAAAACCGCGTACTCGATGTGCTATTGCCGCCCGCAGCGCCAGCGTATGGCGAAGTCAATGCCAATGATGGCATGAGCGAAACGCGGCAAAAATTCAGAAAAATGCTGCGTGAAGGCAAATTTGACGACAAAGAAATCGAAATCCAAGTTGCGGCCACTGCGCCGACAATGGAAGTATTTGCGCCACCGGGAATGGAAGACTTCTCTAGCCAGATTCAAAATATGTTTAAAGGCGCAATGAGTGAAAAAACCAAGGCACAAAAACTCAAAGTACCTGACGCACTCAAAGCATTGATCGACGAAGAAGCCGCCAAACTAGTCAATGATGAAGACACCAAAACCGAGGCGCTACGCGCGGTTGAACAAAACGGCATTGTGTTTATCGACGAAATCGACAAAGTGACCACCCGCTCAGAAGGACAAGGCGGTGAAGTGTCACGCCAAGGCGTACAGCGTGATTTGCTGCCGCTAGTGGAAGGCACCACCGTGACCACCAAATACGGCATGGTCAAAACTGACCATATTTTGTTTATTGCCTCTGGCGCGTTTCATTTAGCCAAACCATCGGATTTGATTCCTGAGTTGCAAGGCCGTTTCCCGATTCGCGTTGAGCTCAATTCGCTCACGGTGGACGATTTTGCCACCATTCTCACCGGCACCGATGCTTGCTTAGCCAAGCAATATCAAGCTTTGCTAGCGACTGAAGACGTCGAGCTGGTATACACCGAAGACGGGATTCGCAAACTGGCGCACATGGCATGGCAAGTCAATGAAAGCACCGAAAACATCGGCGCACGCCGCTTGTATACCGTGATGGAGCGTTTACTCGCCGACATTTCATTCGACGCCAAACGTGGCACGGTGACCATTGATGCTGAATTTGTTAGCAGCAAACTCGCCAGCGTCGCCAGCAACGACGACCTCGCCCGCTTTATGCTCTAAATTACCGGCAAACTGTTTGAATTTAAAACCTCAAAGACCAAGGTATTTCCATCTAGCCTTTCTATTTAAATGGCTAGATGGAAATACTCAACCATCAAGCAATTAAAATTTGCCAACCATAGGGTGGAATAAACGAAGTGCATTCCACCATAAGCTTCGCGACAAGGTTGAATGCGCTGTGCTTATTCCACCCTACAATGGCATTGTTTTTTATATTGGCTTAAAGCTAATCCCATCAAAAACTCATCGCAATACTCATCCCTGAGCCCGATACATTCGGTCCAAACATATAGCGCATTAAAAACCGGGTACGGGTTACAAACACAGGATGCGCGCTGCTATCGACCTCAAAACCTAATCCCACGGTAGATAAATAATCAAAGCCCAAGACCCCAGCCTGATCACCGTAATAATGCGAATGCGATGCTTCTAATACATAACGCAGCGGACGGCTTAAAAAAGTCAGTCCTGTCGGCGCACGATATCGCGTCCAGACATTGGCGGTTTGCGACTTGGCACTGCCGGCTACCGCATCGTTCGTTTTAAACGTTTGCAAATGCACTTGAGATAGGCGCAGCTCTAAATCCACTTCGTATTCGGGCTTGACCAGCTCGTAATCGAGCATTAAAGCGCCGCCTAAGCCGTACACATTCATGCTGCCTTTATCAAAAAAATTAAACTCTTTGCCCGTTTTATAATTAATCCACCAATTGGCGATTTTTAAATCACTCGCCACCGTACCCAATGAAAAATTAACAATCGGTCGCAACACCCAATTTTCTGCAATCGGAAAATCCCAGCCGATACCACCAGTGCCACTTAAGGAAGTCCATTTGAGCGGAATCGCACGCTCTTGTTCGCCATTAGTGGCGACAAAAGTCGGGTCAAAACGGCTGCCCGCTAACGCGCCTTCCAAATACAAAGGCACATCTTTGCTGATGGTTGAACCGCCCCCCAATTGCGTCATCATTAATTTTTTATTTTCACTTTCAGTACCTTTAATCGACAAACTACTGGCGGCCAAATCCAAAATCACCGAATACGACATCAAAGACAACACCGCATTGGCGCTGCGTTGCACATTGCTATTGGGTAATAAATTCAGCTCTTTTTTATCCTTTGCCGACAACGGTGACAGCAAGCTCAAACTGAGCAAAAAAAACAGCGCTAATTTTTTCATAAGCAAGTAATTCTTAAGTATTGCAAACAGATTTTCAGCATAGCATCAACGCCTGCCAGCTCAGCAAAGCCACGCAAAGACGCGGCATAAACACGACAAATTGTCATTATTTGGCCTCATCCAAGCAAAAAAAACAAATATTGACCACCATCAAAAACAGCCCATTATGTGCAGCAAGCAAAACAAAAACACCATATATTGTGTTTGCTTCGAGATAAAGCCACAAACCAACACAATAAGCTGCAGGCCAAAAGCAAAAGCCCTGTCAGCCAATAATCTCAATACCTGTACCACTGATTACGCACCAAGGAAAAAACAGCAATGCTCAAAGTGATTAAACGCGACGGCGCCAAAGCCGCCTACGACAGTGCCAAAATTTTTGAAGCCTGCCGCCGCGCTGCCACTGCTGCAAAATATCCGCAGCCAGACCAATTGGCCGAACAAATCACCAGCCAAGTTGAAGCACAATGCCGCACTTTGAGCCAGCACAATGCCCCTACCGGCTTATTAGATATTCCAACGATTCAGCAATGGGTCGAAGACGCCTTGATGCATGATTACCCCGAAGTGGCGCGGATTTATATTCAATATCGCTACGACAGAGATCGCACGCGCGCGCAAGGCTCGGAGCTACACGCCAAACTGATGGGCTTAGTCAATAAAACCGACAGCGAAGCCACTACTGAAAACGCCAATAAAGATGCCAATGTCTTTCCGGTGATGCGTGACCTGATGGCCGGCATTGTCTCGAAACAATTTGCCAGCACCTTTTTGCCCAAAGATATTTTAGAAGCGCACCACCAAGGCGATATCCATTTTCATGATCTGGATTACTCACCGTTTTTGCCGCTAACCAATTGCTGCCTCGTCGATTTAGAAGGCATGCTCAAAAACGGTTTTCGCCTTGGCAATGCAAAAATCGAAAGCCCTAAATCCGTCGGCGTCGCTTGCGCGGTCACAGCGCAAATTATTGCTCAAGTGGCCAGCCATCAATATGGCGGCACCACCATTCCCAATTTGGACCAAGTGCTCGCGCCGTATGTGCTCAAAAGCCATGCCAAAAATTTGGCCATTGCTCATGAATATGGCATTACCGACCCAGAACGCTACGCCACCGAGCGCACCGAAAAAGAAGCCTACGACGGCATTCAAGCGTGTGAATACGAAATCAACACGCTGTTTAGCTCCAATGGTCAGCAGCCCTTTGTAACCTTTTCATTCGGCATGGGCACCAGCTGGGCTGAGCGCATTATTCAGCAATCGATTTTGCGCGTACGAATTAAAGGCCTAGGCAAAGAAGGCACCACACCGGTGTTTCCTAAATTGGTGTTTTTTATCGACGAAGGCATTAACCTCAAGCCCACTGATCCCAATTACGACATCAAACAATTGGCGCTCGAATGCACGTCCAAACGTATGTATCCGGACATTATCTCGGCCAAGCTCAATCGCCAAATTACCGGTTCGAGCGTGCCAGTATCACCGATGGGTTGCCGCAGCTTTTTGCCCGCTTGGCGCGATGAACAAGGTAAAGAAGTCCTCAATGGCCGCAATAATCTAGGTGTAGTCAGCCTGAACCTGCCGCGTATTGCCATTGAAGCGCAAGGCAATATCGAGCAATTTAATCAGTTATTAGCGCAGCGCCTACAAGTATGCTTACGCGCACTCAATATTCGCATCCAACGACTGCAAGGCGTAAAAGCCAATGTAGCCCCGATTTTGTATACCGAAGGGGCGTTTGGGATTCGACTCAAGCCGCAAGACGACATCATGACGCTATTTAAAGATGGCCGCGCGTCGATCTCTTTGGGTTATATCGGTCTGCACGAAGTTGGCGTATTACTGTTTGGTCAACATCCCGCCGATGCCAGCGCCGCGCAAGCCTTTTTGCACCAGGTGGTCAAAACCATGGGGGATGCCACGCAGCGCTGGAAAGAAGAAACAGGCTTTGGCTTTTCGCTGTATTCCACGCCAAGTGAATCGCTGTGCTACCGCTTTTGTAAACTCGATCAAGAACGCTTTGGCGACATCAGCGACGTGACCGACAAAGGCTATTACACCAATTCATTCCATCTGGATGTGTACCGCAAAGTCAATCCATTTGAAAAAATCGACTTTGAAACCGGCTATGCCGAGCTCGCAACCGGCGGCCACATTACCTATGTTGAGCTGCCCAATATGAAGCACAATCTCTTGGCGCTCGAACGCATTTGGGATTACGCCATCGAACGTGTGCCGTATTTTGGCAGTAATACGCCGGTTGACGCCTGCGGCGCTTGCGGCTTTATGGGCGAAACCCTCGCCACCGCCAACGGCTTTGTCTGCCCCGACTGCGGCAACCACGACAGCGCCACGCTATCAGTCACCCGCCGAGTCTGCGGCTACCTCGGCAGCCCCAACGCTCGGCCGTTTAACAACGGCAAACAAAAAGAAGTCATGCGCCGAGTCAAACACCACGCGCATGCGGTTGAGTGATTGGGTATATCAACACAAGTATTTTAAATACATGCCCACAACCCTATACCCATGAATTACGACCGCTATTACACGCATGATCTGATCAACGGCCCCGGCATCCGCGTGACGCTTTTTGTCAGCGGCTGCCAACATGCGTGCGAAGGTTGCTACAACCCATCGACATGGGATAGAAAATCCGGCCAAGCCTTCACCGCTGAAATCGAACAAAAACTACTGCAAGCCTGCGAATCACACGACGGCCTTAGCCTCTCCGGCGGTGATCCACTGCACCCGGCCAATCGGGACGCCATCCTCCAACTCTGCCAAGCCTTTAAACAGCGCTACCCCGAAAAAAACATCTGGCTCTGGACTGGCTACGTGTTTGAAGAGCTGCAAGACCTCGCCATCATGCAATACATCGACGTGCTCATCGACGGCAAATTCGAACAAAATGCCCCCACCAGCCAACCCTGGCGCGGCTCTAGCAACCAACGCCTGATCGAACTCAAAAACCACCGCAACCGTGGTGGTGATTAATTCGCGGCAGCTTATTTGGGATTGGGGAAGTGTGTGCAAATTCGCAGGGTTTACGCACTCGGAATTATGCTAAATAAATCACAAATCGTCATAATTACGCCAAGCCTATCATCCAACACAATCATTGCAATTGGCTTTACAGCGCAACGTAGATAAATCACCAACCGGTTCACCGCGTGCGCAAATGCGCACCCTACAGAACTAAAATATACATTTCATTTTAAGAACAAAATTTAGGTCTAATATCGGCCGACATATTCGTCGTTGCGCAAAGCCATTGATCTTGTATCAAATCATAATTGAGGACGATGGTTGAATTAACTAAACTCGAAGGCGTATTTTGTAATTCACAACGAATCGATGCCGCTGTCACCGTAATAGCACAATGATTGGTTAAGGATTGCAAACCAATATCAGCAACTGAAGAAACGGTTTCGCCATTATTAATATGGCCAATAAAATTAGTTTTTCCTGCAGCAATTTCAGTATACGCAGCCATCGCTTTGCTTTGGCTTAAATATTGTTGATACTGATTAGTTGCGATAGAAGCAATAATGCCAATAATTGCAATCACCACCAACAATTCAATTAGAGTAAGGCCAGCTTGTATTTTCATTATTCCAGTTCCTCATAATAAAAAACAATCTTGAGCCATATTTAATTTTAGCTTGAAATCCAACTTATTTAATAAGAAGTAAGCCCCATAACTATGGGGCTTACTTTCAAACTATTACTTAACTAACAAAATTAAACGCCTGGGCAAGTTTTTGGCATCAAATCTGCAGGGCCGTCCGAAGTACAAGTCCAAGCACCAGCTGCATCACGCGCCCAAGTTAAAATTTTGCCATTAACTGCTGCTGGAGCATTAATAAGTGTACATGCAATACTAGCAACACCATCAGCTCCACCTGTAGCGGCAATGGTGCAATTCTGTGTCTTTGCTTGCAAACCAATATCTGTTTGAGCTGCGACTGTTTCGCCATTATTTAGTTTTTCTTCCATTGCTGTTTTACCTGCAGCAACTTCAGCTAAACCAGCAGTTGCTTTGGCTTTAGCTTGGTATGCAGAATATGCAGGGATCGCTACTGCAGCCAAAATACCGATAATCGCCACAACGATCATCAATTCAATCAAAGTAAAACCTTGTTGGGCGCGTTTCATAGTTTGGTTCATGGTATTGCTCCTAATGTATTGGGTGAGTAGGCAATTCTGCCTAACTTGATCTTGGTATAAGCAATCATCGTGCCAGCCGCGTAAATATGATGAGCCTAGCGTAATCACCCGTATGCAATCGTTGCAATAAAACCTAGGGAATAAGGCAATGCCGCCGCCGACTTCGCTACGCGCCATCAAAGTGACTAGGCTAAATTACGCAAAAATGTAGTTTAACCACTCTGAGTCTGACCATTTTTGTCACAAAAACTGCCGTAAATGGTAAAAATACCTATGCCGCAAACAACATCAAGCTAATTACCCATCCCCCATTCAACCTTTCCACCCCACTCGCACATTAATACTTCCCTGACAAATCTGGGCTTGTTACCATCAAGCGGATCAGTTAACGAGGTGGCGTATGCGTTTATTTTTGGTGGTTTGCTTATTGCTTAGCGCCCTGCCCGCCTTTGCGGCGCGGATTTTGCCGGAAGGGGCTTATGCGCAGATGGATTATTATGCGCCGCCGGTGATTCGTTTGGATGGCAAGGATTATTTGGTGTCAGCGGCGTTTCAGGTGCGTGATCAGCAAAACCGTTTGATTCCACCACAGCGCGTACCCCGTGATGTGCCGGTTTGGGTACAGCTTGAAGCCAATCGCAAGGATTTGGTGTGGAAAGCGTGGCTACTCTCGCCAGCTGAGATTGATTTCCTTAAATCCATCGGCCGAATCAAAGAACCACGCGGTGGTTTTTTGGGGATAGGCTGCTGGTTTGTTGACTGCAATGCGGTGCAATAACGAAACAAGCACAAGCCATTGCTCGCATTCTGAAACAGAAGCAATAATGTCAAATACTGGCCTTAGCAAATGGGATGTCGCGGACTATCTCAAAACCGAAGCAGAGATGACTTTGTATTTTGAGGCCTGCCTTGAGGAAAATGATCCACAGCTTATTGCGCATGCCTTGGGCGATATTGCTCGCGCTCGCGGCATGAGTCAGCTTGCCAAAGACACTGGGCTTTCTCGTGAGAATCTCTATAAAGCACTCTCTAGCAATGGCAATCCCAGCTTTGCGACCATACTCAAAGTAACCCAAGCCCTTGGCTTGCAATTGCACGCTAGCCCACGTTAATGGTTGGCGTTGTTACTACTACGATTAGCGTCGCGTAATCGCCCGCATGGCATCAATTACGCGCCAGCGCTGGCGATAAGGCGGCGGAGCCTTCGATTTCGCTGCGCGCTATCGGAGCTACGCTATTGCGCAAGTCGGCAGTCCTGCTTGCTGCTGCTCACCCTGTGTAACAAATCCCATGTCATAAGAGCGCCGCTTGTGGGTCGATTTGCGTTAAAATCACGGCCTAGTCTTTGCTGGCAACATTGCCCAATACACCAAAATAATTCTTATTTTTATTGCATTCCAAGGGTATTGCTACATAGCCCTTGTTGATAAAAGCAGTAAAACCAATACCCCTATAGAAGAAAGCGATGAGCAAAAAAGTCTTTATTAAAACCTTCGGCTGCCAAATGAATGAATACGATTCAGACAAAATGGTTGACGTGCTCAATGCCGCCGATGGCTTGGTGAAAACCGAGAATGTCGATGAAGCTGACATTATTTTATTTAACACCTGCAGCGTGCGCGAAAAAGCGCAAGAAAAAGTATTCTCCGATTTAGGCCGTGTTCGTGAGCTTAAACTGGCCAATCCAAATATCGTCATCGGTGTGGGCGGCTGTGTTGCCTCGCAAGAAGGCGATGCGATTATCAAGCGCGCGCCGTATGTGGATATTGTATTTGGCCCGCAAACCCTGCACCGCTTGCCTGAATTGATTGCCGAAAAACGCAAATCTGGCATTAGCCAAGTGGATATTTCCTTCCCCGAAATCGAAAAATTCGACCACATGCCGCCTGCTCGTGTTGAAGGCGGCGCGGCGTATGTATCGATTATGGAAGGCTGTTCTAAATACTGCAGTTTCTGCGTGGTGCCGTACACGCGTGGCGAAGAGGTTTCACGCCCGTTTGAAGACATCTTGACCGAAGTTGCGCATTTGGCTCAGCAAGGCGTGAAAGAATTACATTTGCTCGGCCAAAATGTGAACGCCTATCGCGGCGTGATTTTGGATGGCGAAGACGCTGGCGAAATCGCCGATTTGGCGACTTTACTGGAATACGTACACGAAATCCCCGGCATCGAGCGCATTCGCTACACCACCAGCCACCCCAAAGAAATGACGGCGCGGATTATCGATTGCTACCGCACGCTACCAAAACTGTGCTCGCAATTGCATTTGCCGGTGCAAGCGGGGTCGGATCGCGTATTGGTGAATATGAAACGCGGCTACACCACACTGGAATACAAATCAGTGATTCGCAAATTGCGCGAAGCGCGCCCTGATTTGTGCTTTTCTAGCGACTTTATCGTCGGCTTTCCTGGCGAAACCGAAGAAGACTTCGAGCGCACAATGAAGCTGATCGAAGACGTGGGTTTTGATACTAGCTACAGCTTTGTTTACAGCCGTCGCCCGGGTACGCCAGCGGCTGATTTGCCGGATGATGTGCCAGAAGAAGTGAAACTCGCACGCTTGCAACGCATGCAAAAACGCCTAGAGCAACAAGCCGAAGCGATCAATCTATCGATGATTGGTAGCGTGCAGCGTGTGTTGGTGGAGCGTTTTGCCAAAAAAGACAAAACCGAGCTCGCTGGCCGCACGGATAACAACCGCATTGTGAATTTTGAAGGCAGCCCACGCCTGATGAATCAGTTTGTTGAAGTGCGCATTACCGATGCCTTCCCACGCAGCTTGCGCGGCGAAATCATTATTAAAGAATAAATCCGCGCTTGCGAGCACGCTGCCAAGAGATCCCTTCGCCAAGATATCCATCACCATCGCTCAAACCAAGCGATTAATCTGGATGTTTTGGCGATGCGCCAGACTGATCCAGCCAGAGAGAATTAAACCTTGCATACAGAAACTCTGCATTTCACTCCCATCGATAATCTGCGTTTAGCCAATTTATGCGGCGCGCTGGATGAAAACTTAAAACAAATCGAAGTGGCGTTTGATGTCACGGTGCATCGCCACAATGAAGCGTTTCGCGTTTCAGGCGAATTAAAATCAGTTCGTCAGGCGCTCGATGCGCTGGAATGCTTTTACGAAGACAGCGCATCCCCGCTTGATGTGGATGCAGTGCAATTGGGTTTGATGGAAATCTTGCGTAATCCCAACGCGCAAATTATCGACCCCACCGTGCCGCAATTGCGCACCAAACGCGGTGATTTACGCGGGCGCACGCCGGGGCAAAATGTGTATATCAAAGCCATTGCCGACAACGACATTACGTTTGGCATAGGCCCTGCCGGTACCGGCAAGACGTATCTGGCGGTAGCCAGCGCCATTGATGCGCTAGAGCGAGATACCGTGCAAAGATTAGTTTTGGTTCGCCCTGCCGTTGAGGCCGGTGAAAAGCTCGGATTTTTGCCGGGCGACTTAGTACAAAAAGTTGATCCGTATTTGCGGCCACTGTACGACGCGTTGTACGACTTAATGGGCGTAGAAAAAGTAACCAAACTTTTTGAAAAACAAATTATCGAAATCGCCCCGCTGGCGTTTATGCGTGGTCGTACGCTAAGCCACAGCTTTATTATTTTGGATGAAGCGCAAAACACCACGCCAGAACAAATGAAGATGTTTTTAACGCGGATTGGTTTTGGCAGCAAAGCGGTGATTACCGGCGACGCTACGCAAGTTGATTTGCCTAAGCATCAAAAGTCCGGCCTGACCGACGCGCAAGAAGTCTTGCAAGGCGTGCGCGGCATTGGCATACACCACTTCACCGCTGCCGATGTAGTGCGCCATCCACTGGTGCAAAAAATTGTTACCGCTTACGAAAAAGCCGCAGCCAAACGCACAGCAGGCGATAAACCGTAGGGTGGGCTTTAGCCCACCACGCATCAATCAATTCGGTGGGCTAAAGCCCACCCTACACTTGTAAAGAAGATCGTCGCAACAATGAAAAGCCAAATCCAGCTCGCCATTCAAAACGAAAGCTGCAACAGCCCCATTCCACGTAAAAGTTTATTAAGAAAATGGGTGAGCGCCGCCTTGTCCGCGCAAATTGAGCACGCTGAAATCACGCTGCGCTTTGTTGATGCCGACGAAGGCCAAACGCTGAACCGCGATTACCGACAAAAAGACTACGCCACCAATGTGCTGACCTTTACTTTTGATGACGAATTGCCACAGCTAGCCGGCCAACCATTAATGGGCGATTTGGTGTTGTGTGGTGCGGTAATTGAGCGTGAAGCGCAGCAGCAAGGCAAGCCCTTATTGGCGCATTATTGCCATATGGTGGTACACGGTACATTGCATTTACAAGGGTTTGACCATCTTGAAGAAGCAGAGGCCGAAGCGATGGAATTGCTTGAAACCCAAATTGTCACGCAGCTGGGTTATGATGACCCTTATCTGACCGAGCGCGAATAATTTCGCTCATTGATCGCTGCGGGCCAGCCCTGCCATCCACCCATAGGAGCAATACGCATTATGGACGACGTTCCGTCCCCGAGTTATAAGCCCAGCTTATTAGAAAGATTGACCCATTTCCTGTTACGGGAGCCGGAAAACCGCGGCGAACTGGTTGAAATTCTCCACACTGCTTTCGAGCGCCAATTACTCGACGCCGATGCCCTCGGCATGATCGAAGGCGTGCTCAATGTAGGTGATATGCAAGTGCGCGATGTGATGGTGCCGCGCTCGCAAATGGATGTCATCGACATCAACGACTCCCCCGCCGAATTTATCCCCTTTGTCATTGAAACTGCCCACTCGCGCTTTCCAGTCATCGACGGCAGCAAAGACCATGTATTGGGCGTATTGCTCGCCAAAGATTTGCTGCGGTTTTATGCCAGCGACAGCGAATTTAATGTCCGCGAAATGCTGCGCCCTGCGGTGTACATCCCCGAAGCCAAACGCCTGAATGTGCTACTTAAAGATTTTCGGAATAATCGCAACCATATGGCGATTGTCGTCGACGAATACGGCGGCGTTGCCGGATTAGTCACCATTGAAGACGTGATGGAACAAATCGTCGGCGATATCGAAGACGAATACGACGAAGATGAAGACGAAGACAATATGGTGCAAGATCGCAAAGGCCATTGGCGCGTCAAAGGCGTGACCGAACTGACTGATCTAAATGAAACCATCGGCAGCCGCTTTCCAACCGATGAATTCGACACCATTGCTGGGGTGATGATGGATTGCTTTGGTCATGTGCCTAAGCGTGGCGAAAGCATCGATTGCCATGGCTACCACTGCTTGATTTTGCGCGCCGATAGCCGCCGCGTGCATTCGATTTTGCTAGAAAAAATCACTGATCATCACGAAGCTTAAGTCATCGATGGATCACGATAAAAATAATGCGTCGTGATCCAAGCCACCTCCTCTTTGCAAACCACCTTGCAGCGCGACTTCGCTTTTAAGACCATGCCTAAAAACCGCTATCTATTACTGCTCATTCAATGCCTTGCCGGCGCTAGCGCTGTCGCCGCTTTTGCGCCTTTGTCGCAATTTTGGTTGCTGCCAATTTCGCTATGGATTTTATTTACTGGCTGGCAAAACGCCGGTTCAGCACGGCAAGCATTGTGGCCGGGTTTGGCCTGGGGACTGGGGTATTTCGTTGCCAATGCCGGCTGGATTTACATCAGCTTACATACCCACGGCAAAATGCCAGCACTCGCCGCTGCGGGCGCAGTGCTATTGTTTGCCGCCTATTTAGCCTTGTTTCCGATGTTAGCCGGTTGGCTCACATGGAAAATCCCTTGCCGCAATAGCTGGCGCTTTACGCTGATTGCGCCAACGATGTTTATTTTATGTGAATGGCTGCGCGGTTGGCTATTTACTGGTTTTCCATGGGCATCGGTCGGTAGCGCTCAGATTGATTGGCTTGGTGGGCTATACCCTATTATTGGCAGCTATGGCGCAGGTTGGTTAATGGCTTTATGCGTTGGCGTATTTTTATTGGATAAAAAAATTGCGCTCGGCTTAGCAATCGCATTATTCAGTAGCAGCCAATTACTGCAAAAAATCAATTGGACGCAAGCCATCGGCGAGCCACTCAAAGTCAGCGTTTTGCAGGGCAATATCGGGCAAAGCATGAAGTGGAATAGCGATTTTTATTTTGACAGTCTAAAAAGCTACCTCACACTCACTCAGGCCGCCAAAGGCCAGCTGATCTTGCTACCAGAAACGGCGATTCCATCGTTTTTTAACGAGATCCCGCCTGACTATTTGGCAGAACTACGCCAAATCGCTCAGCAAAAATCCGCCACGCTATTCATGGGCGTCGCCACGCGCGGACCACAGCCAGATCAGTATCAAAATTCCGTGGTGAATTTAGCTAACCCAGCCCAAGAACAGTATGCCAAATCGCACTTGGTACCCTTTGGTGAATACATTCCGCTGCCGTGGTTATTTGGCTGGGCGTATCAAATGCTCGAAATGCCAATGAGCGGTTTTCAGCGCGCCCCATTGGCGCAAGCGCCATTGACGATGAATGGCGGGCTGATCGCTGCCAATATCTGCTACGAAGACGTTTTTGGCGACGAAATCCGCATTAACGCCGCCAACGCCACATTGCTGACTAACTTTACCAATATGGCGTGGTTTGATGGCTCTTGGGCGGCCGAACAACACGCGCAAATGGCGCGCGCCCGCGCGCTAGAAAACGGCCGCTATCTGATTCGCGCCACCAATACCGGCAAAACGGCGATTATTGATGCCAAAGGCCGAATTGTGAAGAGCTTGCCCGAGCAAACCCAAGCGGTTTTAGAGGGTGAAGTTCGCCATATGCAAGGCCATACGCCGTATCAGTGGGCCGGTGATAAACCGGTGATTGGCTTTTTGGTGGCGCTATTATTACTGGCTTTTTTGCGCAGTCGCCAAGATTAAAACCGGTATAAAAAAACCGTTGCACTGCTTCGCCAGTCACAACGGTTTTTCATCGCTAAATGCGCGGTGCTTTAACCCAATTGACTAAACAGCCTCATCCTGACTTAGCTTGGCGTATTTTGATGGCACTTCTTTGGGAAAAAACACTGTGCGGGTTTTGGCAAAACGATCATAAACAAACTGCTTATCCTTATCGAATACAGCCCAAATAAACGGCAATACAAATAAGCCGCCCGCAATATACAAGCCCAGTTGATATTCGGGCTGTTTGCGCGCCAGCAGATAAATCGGCAATAAAGGCAGATAACAGGCGCTCGCCACTACAAAGCGAATCAACACCGCTTTAGGCGTTAAATTGGCGCCATCTTGCATCAGCAAGCGGCAGCGCCAAGTTTTCATCGCCAAGGTTTGCCCACCACGCATCCAGCACCAGCCAAAATACAGCAAGGTCACCAAGGTCAGCCACGCAAAATTAAGCGCATTGAGCCAAGGATATGCACTCAACTCGGTCACCGCTTGCCCAGAAAGCAGCTGAAAACCGCCTTGAAACAGCCCTTCGGCAATCAGTAATAAGGCAGTGAGTAATAAAATCTCATACAAAAACGACACAAAACGGCGTGCTAAACCCGCGCTAATGAACATATTGGTCCTACTCAGTTTTTGGTGAATTACAGCAAGCTTGGCTGGCTCGACGTTGATGGCGCTGATGCATCAATTTTTGTCGTTCTTCTGGCGACATCGCTTGCAAGCGTCGATAGTTTTCGCGCGCGCGCTCACGCTGCTCAGGGCTTAATGTGGCCCATCGATTGATACGCGCCCGCATTTTTTCTTGATGATGTGGCGGCATTTGTGAACAGCGCAAAGCCAAAGCTGAAAATCGTTGCTGATCTTCATTGGGCAAACCATCCCATTGCGTTTGCATGGCGCTTAATACTTCGCGCTGAGCTGGCGTTAATTCCGACCAAGCTGGCGCCGCCTGCGCAGCAGCACTCCAAAACAGCAGCGTACACAGCAATATGATCAATCGTTTCATCGTGACTGCGCGTCCAATAAAGTAGGGTCAAGTAAATCGTCCATCGCCACATCGCTACTTAATAAAGCCAAATCAATCGACGTCGTCATCGGTTTTGACTGCTGCTGTTGCAGTAAAGTCACACTCATAATCAGCACCATGAACAAACTCGCCATACTGATTTTGGGGTGTGAATAAACGAGTGCCCACACGCCACTCGCGCGAGAATGCGGTAAAGCCGCCTGCGCTACCGCCGCTTGGCGGGCCTGAATTAAACGGGCACGAATATCCTCAGGAATCGGCGCATCAGCCACCTGCCGACTCAATTGTGCTAAATGCTGCTGCTTTGCTTCATCAAATTCATTCATAGGGTGAGCCCCCTTTGTTTAAGCCAATCGGCCAAGGTATGACAAGCGCGCGAACAATGCGTTTTAACACTGCCTTCAGAGCAGCCCATCACTTGCGCGGTTTCTTGCACATCCATCTCCTCCCAATAACGCAGCAAGAAGGCTTCGCGTTGACGTGGCGGTAATAAAGCCAGCCCTTCCTCGATTAAGGCCATATTTTGCTGCTGTAATACCGCCTGTTCTGCACTGGGATTGAGCTCGCTATTGTGCGGGACATAGGATAGCGGATCAGCTAAGTCAGCCTCATCATCGGAATTAGAAGAGAATTTAGAGAATAAACTCACCCAAAAATGACGTAATTTGTTCCGACGTAGAAAGTCTCGTATCGTGTTTTGCAAGATAGTTTGAAATAACATCGGCCATTCAGATTCGGGTTTGTCAGCATAACGCGTTGCCAATTTCAGCATTGCATCTTGCACAATATCCAAAGCGTGCTCATGATCGCGCACTGCGTACTGTGCTTGCCGCCATGCACGGCGCTCAACGCTAGCTAAAAAATCATTTAATTGCTGCTGACTTGCCAAACTTGGACTCCAAAACAGGGACGCGCAAAACTGCTGCCAAATAGCCAGCAAAAACAGGGGATTGATACTAACAAAAGCAAAAATATTCAGCCAGAAAAACTTGCCAAAATATAAGCGATCGTATACCTTTAATCCCCTACACAAAGTCACTATAGCGACCGGTCGTTTAAACAGACGGCAGGGGCACTGGATCGACACCGCAAGCGCATCACACTTCGTTCTTGATGGCCACAAGCCAGTGAACTGCGGCAAGTCCAGTAAATAAAATGCCCGTTCTTAAATAGATAAGCTGATAAAGCTTACAAGCGCGGCGTTGGCTGTTGCTCTTCAACAGTCGCCTGCTGCTATCTAGCAGCTTGCATTTAACCGATCAACGATTGACTCAGGACTTATCCCATGCAGATCTCGGGCGCTGAAATTCTTGCGCGCTGTCTTGCCGAAGAAAATGTCGAATTTGTATTCGGCTATCCCGGCGGCGCGGTTTTGGAAATCTATGATGCGATTTTCAAACAAAACAAATTCAAACACGTACTCGTTCGCCATGAACAAGCCGCAGTCCATGCCGCTGATGCTTACTCACGATCCAGCAATAAAATTGGCGTGGCGTTAGTTACATCGGGCCCTGGCGCCACCAATGCTTTAACTGGCATTGCAACGGCGTTTATGGATTCGATTCCAATGGTGGTGATTTCTGGCCAAGTCGGTACGCCGTCAATTGGCTCAGACGCCTTCCAAGAAGTCGATATGGTTGGCTGTTCACGCCCGATTGTGAAGCATAATTTCTTAGTCAAAGACGTTAAAGATCTAGCAACGACGATCAAAAAAGCGTTTTACATTGCCACTACCGGTCGTCCCGGCCCTGTGGTGATTGACGTTCCTAAAGATGTGACGCAAGCCAAAGCGGTTTTTGAATACCCTAAATCGGTCGCTATTCGCAGCTATAACCCGCCAGTAAAAGGCCACCCAGGGCAGATCAAAAAAGCGGCGCAATTACTCGAGCAAGCTAAACGCCCATATATTTATGTTGGCGGTGGCGCGATCTTGGGCAATGCCTCAGAAGAAGTGACTGAGTTGGTGCGCATGCTCAATGTGCCATGCACCAATACGCTAATGGGCTTGGGCGCATATCCAGGTTCGGATCCGCTGTTTGTCGGCATGCTTGGCATGCATGGCACGTATGAAGCAAATATGGCGATGCAATACGCTGACACCATTATCGCCATCGGCGCTCGTTTTGATGACCGCGTGATTTCTAATCCGGCGCAGTTTTTGTCGCAAAGCAAAAAAATTGTGCAAATCGACATCGATCCATCGTCGATTGCCAAACGCGTTAAAGTCGACGTGCCGATTGTTGGCGACGTGAAAGACGTACTGAAAGATCTGATTGCAATCCTAAAAGAAACCAACGCCCGTCCAAGCGAAAAAGCATTGAATGCGTGGTGGGATCAAATTAACGAATGGCGTGCACCGAAAAGCTTGTGGTATCCACAAGACGACGAAATTATTCAGCCGCAATTTGTGATGCAAAAACTGTTTGAAGTGACCGGTGGCGAAGCGATTATTACTTCGGACGTCGGCCAGCATCAAATGTTTACCGCGCAGTACTATCATTTTAACCGTCCTCGCCAATGGATTAACTCTGGCGGCTTGGGCACGATGGGCTTTGGTCTACCTGCTGCGATGGGTGCCCAACTGGCTAATCCGTATGCCGATGTGGCTTGTATCACCGGCGACGGCTCAATCCAGATGAATATTCAAGAATTGTCGACGTGCAAGCAATACCACACGCCAGTGAAGATTATTAATCTAAACAACGGCTACTTGGGTATGGTTCGCCAATGGCAAGAATTCTTCTATGGCACGCGTTATTCTGAGTCGTATGTCGATGCATTGCCTGACTTTGTGAAGTTGGCTGAAGCTTATGGTCACGTTGGCATGCAAATCACCAAGCCAGCCGACGTTGAGCCAGCACTACGCGAAGCGTTTGCGATGAAAGAGCGCTTGGTATTTATGGATTTCTTAACCAATCCAAAAGCCAATGTGTTCCCAATGATCCAAAACGGCAAAGGGCTCAACCAAATGGACTTGCCGCCGCATATGCAATCAATGCAGCTTGTGCCATTTGAAAACAACCGTGATTACGGCAATCTTTGCTAAGGAGAGATGAACATGCGCCATATTTTATCTGTCCTGATTGAAAACGAAGCCGGTGCGCTATCGCGCGTGACGGGGCTGTTTTCGGCTCGTGGCTACAATATTGATTCACTGACGGTGCAAACCACCGAAGATCCAACCATGAGCCGTATGACGATTGTCACGCATGGCTCAGAGGATGTGATCGAACAAATCACCAAGCAGCTCAACAAGCTGATCGAAGTGGTTAAAGTGATCGACCTGAACGAGGCCGATCACATTGAGCGTGAACTGATGCTCATTAAAGTACGCGCCACCGGCAAAGATCGCGACGAAATGAAACGCATGGCGGATATTTTCCGTGGGCGTATCATCGACGTGACTGAAAAAACCTACACGATTGAACTGACTGGCACCGGTGAAAAGCTTAGCGCTTTTATCAATGCGCTCGACCAATCGGCGATTTTAGAAACCGTGCGCACCGGAGCCTCAGGCATCGGCCGTGGCGAACGGATCTTGAAACTATAACGATTAGCCCTGTAGGAGCGGGCTTGCCCGCGAAAGCAGTGTCAATACGGCGTGAAGTGGCTTTGCAATCAATGTCTTCGCGGGCAAGCCCGCTCCTACGAGAATACGATTTCAAGCCTGCTGAAACCGCTAGCTAATTAAAAACTAACAAGGTATTTACCTGTAGCCATTTACAGGTAAAGCCTGCAAACATATACCCATTTAACCAAGGAAATAACATGAAAGTTTCTTACGATAAAGATTGCGACTTAAGCATCATCAAATCTAAAAAAGTAGCCATCATCGGTTACGGCTCACAAGGCCATGCCCACGCTTGCAACTTGCAAGACTCTGGCGTTGATGTGACTGTTGGTTTGCGCACTGGTTCTGCTACCGTAGCTAAAGCGCAAGCACACGGCTTAAAAGTAACTGACGTTGCGACTGCCGTTGCTGGCGCAGACGTGGTGATGATTTTGACGCCGGACGAGTTCCAATCTGCATTGTACAAAAATGAAATCGAACCAAACATCAAGCAAGGCGCAACACTCGCTTTCGCTCACGGCTTTGCGATTCATTACAACCAAGTTGTGCCACGTAAAGACCTCGACGTCATCATGATCGCGCCAAAAGCACCAGGCCACACTGTACGTTCAGAATTCGTCCGTGGCGGCGGCGTGCCTGATTTGATCGCGGTTTACCAAAATGCATCCGGCAAAGCGCTTGAAATCGCTATGTCTTACGCTTCAGGCGTGGGTGGCGGCCGCACTGGTATTATCGAAACGACATTCAAAGACGAAACTGAAACTGACTTGTTCGGCGAACAAGCTGTATTGTGTGGCGGCGCGGTTGAATTGGTGAAAATGGGCTTCGAGACTTTGGTTGAAGCCGGTTACGAGCCAGAAATGGCGTACTTTGAGTGCTTGCACGAATTGAAATTGATCGTTGATTTGATGTTCGAAGGCGGTATCGCCAACATGAACTACTCAATCTCGAACAACGCTGAATACGGTGAATACGTAACTGGTCCACAAGTCATCAACGAAGAATCTCGCAAAGCAATGCGTCAAGCACTGAAAAACATTCAGTCTGGCGAATACGCGAAACAATTCATCTTGGAAGGCCAAACTAACTACGCATCAATGACTGCAGCCCGCCGCAACAACGCCGCGCACGGCATTGAAGTAGTGGGTAACAAATTGCGCTCAATGATGCCTTGGATTCAAGCGAACAAAATCGTTGACCAAACCAAGAACTAACAAAAGCGGCTGCAACGTGATTGAGCCAAGAAGAAAATAAAACATCTTCGCTGCGCGGCTCGTGTACTCAACGTACACGTCGCCGCTATCTTCGTGCCCAATCGCGTTTCGCTCGCTAAAATGATGCGTCAAATAAAAAACCGGCTTCGCGCCGGTTTTTTATTTATCTACTTATATCAATCGGTATATTTTTAACTCTAATCACAGAGTCATAAATACGGCGCTAATGAGAAAAACCTTTTGACATCAACACGCCTTTATTCATGATGTTTAAAATGCCCGCCACTCTTTGAGCCTCAAACTCAGCATTCTCAGCCTCAACATTAAATAAAACCAACTCGTCGCGGATCGTGCTAAACAAAGTAAGCTCATAACAATAACGTCCCTCTTTCACATAAACATAAGAAAAATCAGAAACATGCATCGTTTTTTCACTCGCCACTCGCCAAGCAAAAATAGATTTTTCTAGGGAAAGAGCATTTAATTCAGCATCAAAAGTACACTCGATTTTACTTGCCAAATGAATTAAAAGACCAAGCAGATTTATAGCCACAAAAAGTAGCGCAAACTTAAAGCCATATTGGAAATGAGCATAAGCAAGCAATGCTGATAGTAAAAAAGAGGCCATAATAATATGCGTATTGTGCCGAATAGAAGTACCAGCACTACACCCTATCTTGACTGAACTCATTAATCCTCCTCCAAAAAGACCATCGCCGATTAGCACGACTCGTAAGTCGCAATCGTACCACGTACACCGTAATGCTTTTGTAACTAGTAAGCCGAAATCGTAGGGGGCAATGAGCTTTAGCGAATTGCACCGGCTTTTGCGTAAATTGAATCCATCTGCTTGTAAAATGAGTAATGCTTGAATCACACTGGGTTGTGGTTCCACGTTTATTCGGCGCAATTCGTTTCACTCATTGTCGCCCGTTGGGGCTTACTTTTACGGATGGATGGATCGGAAGCCACAATCAAGCCCAATCCGATGCACCGCGTATGACATCATTCCTTTGGGGATCATTGCGCCGCATGACGTGAGCCAAACGGTGGAATGCGCTGCGCTTATTCCCCCCTACGCATGGCAAATCAGCCAACATCAAACCAACGTCAACTCCGCCATTTTCGAACGGGGCACGACCATTGATATTGAAAACAAAATATCGGGGCAGTCGCCAAAAGCGTGTTCGATTTCTGGGTTAAGGATAAAGACCATGCCTTCACTCACCGCAGTGGCTTGCTCGAGAGGATTGCTCGCGCCAGTCATTCGCAGCACGCCTTCGCCTTGCAGCACCACATGCAAAAAGGCGACGGGTTCGTCTTGCACCAAAAAGCCAATATCAGTGTGCGGATCAAGCTGGGTATAACCCATCAAATTGGCATCGTGCATATACTCGGGCGCGAGGCCCAGACGATTTAATAAGGCGATGCCAAATGCCGCTTTTTCCGCATCCAGTTGCCACGCATCCCCTGTCGGCAGATTAGGATTGCCTTGCGGAAAATAATGCACCTCAATCACGCCTTTGGCGGCAAACGCCGAGCTGCGCGTTTGCCGAATTTCGGCGAGGTTTTGCTTAAGCGATTCAGGAATCGTAATCTGGCCTAATACTCGTACTGCACTCATTTAAACCTCACTGGCAGCGAAAAAACCCAATACAAAATCTATACCCAGGATTTATGCATCTAAATAAAAAGACCTGATTAGTCTCAACAACACGCCGTAGGAGCGGGCTTGCCCGCGAAAGCAATGCCAATATGAGCGTGAATCGCTCTAATTAACCGTGTCTTCGCAGGCAAGCCTGCTCCTACAAACGCGCATTGTTGGCTTTAAAATGACTCAGTAATCCAACAGATAATGGGTATATAGATACAAGCATTACTAATAAATAGCTACATGGATATACCCAAGCAATAAACCAGCCAACTTAATCCGCCATCACCTCACCCAAGCGCACGCTGCGCCCAGCTTTCCAATCGGCATTAAATTCCAAATCGCCCTCAGGAAACAGTAATACCACGGTTGAGCCGAGTAAGAAGCGGCCCATTTCTGCACCCTGCTCCAGCACGATTTGCTGGTCGCGATAATCTTTGGTCCACACCGATTTGCTGCGCGGCGGATTGACTACGCCGTGCCAAGTAGTCGCCATACTGCCGACAATTGTCGCACCGACCAGCACTTGCACAAAAGGATGGCCGTTGTCGGCTTCAAACACGCACACCACTCGCTCATTACGCGCAAACAAGCCATCGACGCCACGCGCTGTGGCTGGGTTCACCGAAAACAACTCGCCCGGTACGTAAGTCATTTCCAACAAACGTCCACGGCATGGCATATGAATGCGGTGATAATCTTTTGGGCTGAGATAAATCGTAGCAAACAGGCCGTTTTCAAATTGCTTGGCCAACGCCTCATTGCCACCCAATAACGCCGTGGTGGTAAATTGCTTGCCTTTGGCTTGATAAATTTGCCCGTGTTCTATTGGGCCAAACTGACTAATTGCCCCGTCAACAGTACACAGCAGTTGCGCATTGGTCAGTGGCCGCACGCCGTCTTTTAAGGCGCGGGTAAAAAATTCATTGAATGTGGCATAAGCGGCAGGATTTGGATTGGCCGCTTCGGCCATATTGACTTGGTATTTGGCGACAAAGCGAGTAATCACGGCGTGAGTCAAGCGGCCAGCACGTAATCCGGCCAAGGCCCCCATCAATCGAGTCAACGCCAACTTAGGGATGACATACTGCAAAAGTACAAATAGACGCTCAGACACGAAAGTCACCTAGGACAAATAAGAGCGCGGATTATAACGTATCTACCCACATGCTACCGATGGCACGAGACGTCAGTTACAATGTTGCCTCAAATGCTTATGCAATCGAGGCTTTCATGCAACTGCAACCCCCATCAAGCCGCGCACAAACCTTGCGCCGTCAAAGTATTTACTTGCTGCCCAATTTATTTACCCTCGCCGCACTGTTTTCTGGCTTTTATGCCATCGTGCAAGCCATGAATGGCCAGTTTGAATCGGCGGCGTTGGCGATTTTTGCTGCGATGATTTTAGATGGCCTGGATGGCCGTGTTGCCAGAATGACGCATACGCAATCTGAATTTGGTGCGCAATTTGATAGCTTGTCCGACATGGTGTCGTTTGGCGTTGCTCCGGCTTTAATTATGTATGAATGGGGCTTGTCGGGCTTTGGCAAACTCGGGTGGGCGGTGGCCTTTATCTACTGCGCTGGCGCCGCACTGCGTTTGGCGCGCTTTAATACCAATATCGAAGTGGTTGATAAACGTTTTTTTCAAGGACTACCCAGCCCAGCTGCAGCGGCCTTAGTCGCCGGTTTAGTGTGGATCAATATTGAATACCATGACGATTTATCGCCCTTGGTTGAGCTACTACCCTACGCTGCGCTGTGCTTTACGCTATTTGCTGGCTTAACTATGGTGTCCAACGTGCCGTACTGGAGCTTTAAAGAGCTACATATGCGCAAAACCGTGCCTTTTGTGAGTTTATTGATTGCCACCTTGATTTTGCTCATCGGCGCATCACGCCCAGCCTTGGTGTTGTTTAGTTTCTTTATCTGCTACGCCGCCTCAGGCTATGTGTATTGGCTGTGGCTTGTGATGAAACGTCCAAAACAAGTCAGAAAATTAGACAAATAGTCTAATTTATAAATAAAATGTAGAAAAAAGAGCGGCCAATACAACAGGTCGCTCTTTTTTATTTCTCAAGTTTGACACTAAGTCTAAAAATGGCTAATCTCAAGTCATCGCTGCAAAGGAGAACACTGTGTCATTAGACATCGATCGTCTAATCGCTGATTTTGGTGGACCCAGTACACTGGCCGATCAGCTTAATGCTGCTTTTCCAGATGAGCCGGTATCCCGAGCTGCGATTTATAAATGGCGCGAACGCGGCAGCTTGCCGCTCGCCCAAGTGAATAAACTGGCTCAATTGGCAAGTCAGCAAGGCCGGCAATTCAATATCCAAAACTATATGGGCCGTGATCAAACCACCGCCGCAGAGACTCAGGAGCACAGCATGACTCAACGCAGTAATGACCGCTTGGTGATTTTTGATACGACATTGCGTGATGGTGAGCAGTCTCCTGGCGCATCGATGACCAAAGAAGAAAAAATCCGTATCGCTCGCCAATTGGAAAAACTCGGCGTTGACGTCATTGAAGCCGGTTTTGCCGCCGCAAGCCCAGGCGACGCGGATGCCATCAAAACCATCGCTGGCATTATCGAAAACAGCACGGTTTGTTCTTTGGCGCGCGCCAATGAGCGTGATGTACGCGCTGCGGGTGAAGCAATTAAAGACGCTAAACGTGGCCGAATTCATACCTTTATCGCCACCAGCCCGATTCATATGGAACACAAATTGCGCATGACGCCAGATCAGGTGGTTGAAGCCGCAGTGAAAGCCGTCAAAATGGCGCGTGAATACACCGATGATGTTGAGTTTTCGGCAGAAGACGCTTTGCGTAGCGATATCGACTTTTTGGCGCGTATTTTTGGCGCGGTCATCGAAGCTGGCGCGAGCACCTTGAATGTGCCTGATACCGTCGGCTACGCCGTACCACAACGCACTGAGGCGTTTTTCCGCGAATTGATCGCCAAAACCAAAGGCGGCGATACCGTAATCTGGTCGGCACATTGCCACAACGATTTGGGCATGGCGGTAGCCAACTCTTTGGCCGCGGTTTTGGGCGGCGCACGTCAGGTTGAATGCACGATTAACGGTTTGGGCGAACGCGCTGGTAATGCCTCACTCGAAGAAGTCGTCATGGCGACGCGAACTCGCCGCGATATTTTCAACGTTGAATGCAATGTCGATGCCACCCAAATCGTGCCAACCAGTAAATTGGTTTCAACGATTACCGGCTATCCGGTACAGCCGAACAAAGCCATTGTCGGCGCCAACGCCTTTGCCCATGAGTCAGGGATTCACCAAGATGGCATTTTGAAATGCCGCGAAACCTATGAAATCATGAGCGCGGAATCGGTAGGCTGGAGCACGAATCGCTTGAGCTTGGGTAAATTGTCTGGCCGCAATGCATTTAAAACCAAGTTGATGGAATTGGGCATTGAACTGCAATCGGAAGAAGCCTTGAATGCCGCTTTTGCGCGCTTTAAAACTTTGGCCGATAAAAAACGCGAAATTTACGATGAAGATTTGCACGCCTTGGTGTCCGATGAGTTGATTTCGATTGAGCAAGAACACATCAAACTCATTTCCTTGAAAGTGGTTTCCGAAACTGGCGAAACACCAAGCGCCGATCTAGTGGTCAGCGAAGCAGGGATTGAGCGCCATGCTACGGCACACGGCGATGGCACAGTAGATGCGACCTTTAAAGCGATTGAATCACTGTTTAATAGCGGCGCAGAAATGCAGCTGTATTCGGTCAATGCAATCACCTCAGGAACAGACAGCCAAGGTGAAGTGACCGTGCGCTTGATGAAGGACGCCAAAATCGTCAACGGCCAAGGTGCAGATACCGACATTATTGTTGCCAGCGCCAAAGCGTATATTTCGGCACTGAATAAAATCCACAACAATATTAATCGAGTGCATCCACAACCGGTTTAAGTGAATGCACCTAGTGCGACATCCACTGCTTTTTTGTCGTTGAGCAGCACGCTGTTAGGTACTGCTCAATGGCAAGCATTTGCGAATCACGGCACCGATCGATACCACCCCCATCGATTGGCGGAGGCAGCAACCACAAATTGCGCGCGCTCAAGCTTTTAGTCTGGTGAACCTAAGCCACAACTGAAGAAACCGAACGCATAAACTACAAAGCCCCGCTGCGATCCAGCGGGGCATTGTTCTATCTATCGGGCGACAGACCCTTAAAGCTAAAAACCAAACTCAATCATCAGCCAACAATAGGTATATTCATCTATGCACTGAAATAAATACTATGCAGCCATATACCCATACATCAACTACCCATTAACTTTGCGCCAATAAACTCGGTCGAGAATACTTGGCATATAAAGTAGCACTCACAAAACTCACCACCGTCAGCACCACTTGAATCGCTGCCAATACTTGTGATAAACCTTGATCACTCCATGCGCGCATCACGCCTTCCATAAAAAACACCAACACAAACATGGTGTACCACTGATAGGTATAGCGGCGGCCATGCAATAAACCGCGTAATGGCAAAAACAAAATCAGCGCTTTTAATACCACCCATGAACCACCGGGCTTAAGCGGCGCGAGCCATAATTCCCATGCGGTAGTTAGCAAAATCATCGCCACCAAGGCAATGACGGTAATGGTTTGCAATGCTGGCAAATTGGCGGGACTTAATTTCATTCACTTATTCCTTTTAATTTCAGTGCAACTTCTGCCAATCGACGCCCTTGCGCCAAGCACAGCACGCGCTCAGAGTCCGAAATCGCTTGGTTTGACTCAGTGCCAGCCCAATGGCTCGGGCCATACGGCGTACCACCGGTCGTAGTCGACATCAAAGCGGTTTCTGAATACGGCGTTCCAACAATCAGCATGCCGTGATGCAATAGCGGCAGCATCATCGTCAATAGTGTGGATTCATTGCCACCGTGCAATGTGCCTGAACTGGTAAAGACTGAAGCGGGTTTGCCAATCAAAGTGCCTTTGAGCCAATCGGCAATGGTCGAATCCCAAAAATATTTCATCGGTGCCGCCATATTGCCAAAGCGAGTGGGACTTCCCAGTGCTAAGCCGTCACATTCAAGTAAATCGTCGAGCGTGACATACGGCGCCCCTGTAGTTGGAATATCCGCCTCGGTGGCTTCACACACCGTCGAGATCCGCGGCACAGTGCGTAAGCGCGCTGAGCAGCCCGCTGTCGCTTCAATACCCCGTGCAATTAGTTGCGCCATCTGACGCGTAGCACCGTGGGTTGAGTAATACAAAACAAGGATTTCAGTCATGATCTTTACAGGGGCGGCTTTCAGGATGCGCTATTATAATGGGATTCGCTTCTTATCGTTGTCTGCTATGAATTTTGCTAACACTTTCCCACGATTGACCCGAATTAGCGGTTTTTCTCGCTTTGTCGGTCAACGTCTACTCAATGATCGTTGCCTAGAAACCGCCGGTAGCCTGACATTTACCACCTTGCTGGCGGTGGTGCCGCTGTTTACCATTGCGATTACGCTGATTTCAGCTTTTCCGATGTTCAGCATCAATGTGGGTAAATTTCGCGGGTTTATCCTCAATAACTTAGTCCCCGAAGCCTCCGGCAAAGTGATTGGCGTGTATATGCGCCAATTTGCCAACAATGCCGATAGTCTCACTACGATGGGCATGATTGGCTTGCTGGCCACTGCGCTATTGATGATGTTTACCATTGAGAAAACGTTTAATTCAATTTGGCGCGTTAAACGCCCCAGAAAATGGCTATCGCGCACGCTTACTTATTGGGCGGCACTCACCTTAGCGCCGATTTTGATTGGTTTAAGTTTGTCACTCACCAGCTGGATATCGCAAAATTCGGGCCTAGGTGGACTCAACATCCCCATGTTGCAAATATCTTCATGGCTGCTGATGTTTATTACTTTGGGATTACTGTATCTCACACTCCCCAATTGCTTTGTTCCTCGCTCGCACGCCTTAATTGCGGCGCTGTTTAGCAGCGCGTGCCTCGAATTGATGAAGATGCTATTTGGTTTGTATATCAAACAATTCACCACATACAACTTGGTTTACGGCACTTTTGCGAGTTTTCCGATTTTTTTGATGTGGTTGTATTTATGCTGGGTATTGATTTTAGCGGGGGCGGTATTATCAGCGAGTTTGTCGTATTGGCATGGCAATGGCTGGCGCTGGGATAATCATCACGGTACGCGCTTTGAACAAGCAGTGCAGATTTTAGCTGCTTTAGCGCGCGCCCACCAACATGGCGAAGTGCTGCACATCGATCAATTACGCCGCAAAGTTGAGCTCGGCATCGATGCCACACAGCAATTATTAGAACAAATGACGGCTAAACAATGGGTTGAATCAACTCGGGATGGCGAATGGATTTTGGCTTGCAGTAGCCAGCGAATTAGCTTGCTAACGGTATTTGAATTGGTGGTGAGCCCACTCAATAGTGAAGTCGATAGCGGGCTAGAATCTCATCTAGAATTAGCCCGCTCGGCGTTAGATCTATCGCTGGCCGATTATTTGCTAGATTCACAACCTGCCAGCAATGCGGTATCAATCGCGATTTCAGGCAACTCACCGATATAAGCTTCACCCAATTGGCGCAGCAAGATAAATTTGATTCGACCAGCGTCGACTTTTTTATCTTGCGCCATTAAAGCCTTATAACGCTCGCCCCCTAAAACAGGCGAAACCACCGGTAAGCCGGCTCTTTGCAATAGATTGATCACACGATCCACATCAGCTGCTTGTAAATGCCCTAATGCGCGCGAAGCATGCGCTGCAAGCACCATCCCCGCTGCAACAGCTTCGCCGTGCAACCAAACGCCATAACCTAATCCAGCCTCAATGGCATGGCCAAAGGTATGACCCAAGTTGAGCAAGGCGCGCTGACCGGTTTCTTTTTCATCAGCAGCCACAATTCGCGCTTTATTTTGGCAGCAACGTTCCACGGCATAGGCGATTAAATCCACATCACGCGCCATTAAAGCATCGATGCTTTCTTCGAGCCAGACGAGAAACTCTAGATCGTCAATCAAGCCATACTTAATGACTTCGGCCATTCCGGCTGAAAACTCGCGCTGCGGTAAAGTCGCTAGCGTACTTAAATCAGCGAGTACCAGCTTAGGCTGATAAAACGCGCCAATCATATTTTTACCCAATGGATGATTAATCGCGGTTTTACCGCCGACCGAAGAATCAACCTGAGCGAGCAGCGTCGTAGGAATTTGAATAAACGGCACGCCGCGCTGATAGACCGCAGCGGCAAAGCCCGTCATATCACCAATCACCCCACCGCCTAAAGCGATCAAGGTGGTTTTGCGCTCGGCACGTGCAGTTAATAGCGCATCAAAAATTAGATTTAAACTGTCCCAAGTTTTATATTTTTCACCATCGGGCAGGATGATCGACTGGCATTCAACACCAGCAGCTTCTAATTGAGCCACTAAACCCGCCAAGTACAACGGTGCAATCGTCTCATTAGTTACAATGGCAACGCGTTTTTGCGCTAGCAATGCAAGCAGTGGCTCGACGGACTGAAGTAAACCTTCACCAATCAAAATCGAGTACGGGGCGTGGTCAATATCAACGTGTACATTACGGATCATGCCTGACGCTCCAATTCTTTTAGCAGTAATTGCAAAAGGGTATTCACAGTTTGTTGGCTGGTATCAATCACCAGATCGGCCACTTCGCGATACAGCGGATCGCGTTGTTCGTAGAGTTCTTTGAGTTTGCCTAAGGGATCTGCCGTTTGTAATAAAGGCCGATTTTTATCATGGCAAGTGCGTGAATACAGCTCTTCAGGGCTAGCGCGCAAATAGATCACATAGCCATTGCGCCGTAAATGATTCCGATTAATTGGATTTAAGATCGCGCCACCACCTGTTCCCAATACAATGCCTTGTAATTTGGAAAGCTCGGCGATGGTCTCTGCCTCTCGTTCACGAAACCCACTCTCCCCTTCGATTTCAAAAATCATAGGAATACGAGCGCCAGTTCGCGCTTCGATTTCATGATCCGAATCATAGAAAGTTTTCTGGGTTGCACGCGCAAGGGCACGCCCCACGGTCGTTTTGCCAGCCCCCATTAGGCCGACTAAATAAAAATTGCCTGGCATTCTCATGCCAGGCATTTTACTTGAATCTATGTTCCTTAGCGAGCCATGGGCTCGCAACGTTGCTAGATTATCGCAGCGTTAGATCTGATTCCAATACGCGAGGCGTCAAGAAAATTAACAACTCACGACGCTCTTTCTTGGTTGATCGATTTTTAAACAAATTACCCAATACCGGAATATCACCCAAGAGTGGAACTTGCGTAATCGTATTGCCGGTATTTTCAATATAAATACCACCAATTACCACGGTACCGCCGCTTTCAACCAAGACCTTGGTTTTAATTTGCTTGGTATTAATCGCTGGGCCATTTATGGTTTCGGTGCCTCGGCTGTCTTTATTCACATGCACATCCATAAATACGCTGCCATCTGGCGTAATTTGTGGCGTCACTTTTAATGACAACGTCGCCTTTTTAAATTCAACCGTGGTTGCACCATTTTGTGATGAAGTTGAATATGGAATTTCTTGACCATCTTCAATCACTGCTTCAACTTGATCGGCAGTCACCAAACGTGGGCTCGAAACGATTTTCAACTTCCCATCTTGCTCTAATGCACTCAACTCCAAGCCCAAAATACCATCTGAACCAGCAATCAACATCGCAATTGAGCTAGGAGTAAAGCCGCCAATCCCTGCCGCAGGCAAACTCACTGAAGGCACATTGCCACCAACGGCAGGGCCCGGAAAAGTCGAGCCACCTGGGCTGGTGTAATCTTTACTGGTTAAATTGCCACCAAACGCCGTATCGCCTTTGGCATATAAACCATGCAATTTCACCCCAAGTTGACGTTGGAAACCATCTTCAGCCTCAACAATCCGCGCTTCAATCATCACTTGACGCACAGGGATGTCAATTTTGGTCAACAACTCGCGAATTTGCTCAAGCTTAGATGGGATGTCTTGCACCACCACTTGATTGGTACGAGGATCAATCACCGCTGAACCACGCGGCGAAAGAATCTTTTGCTTTTCATCGCTCAAAATAGTTTTTAACGCATCGGCTTTATGATATTTCAGCTGGAAATATTCAGTGCGAGTTGGCTCTAATTCAGAAATTTGTTTACGATTTTCTAATTCAGATTTCTCTTTCGCGGCCAATTCATCCCTTGGGGCAATCCACATCACATTGCCTGTTTTACGTTGATCAAGCCCTTTGGCTTGCAAAATAATATCCAACGCTTGATCCCAAGGCACATCTTTTAATCGTAGTGTTAATGCACCACCCACCGAATCACTGGTAATAATATTTAAACCGGTAAATTCAGCGATCACTTGCAAAACCGTACGCACTTCAACATTTTGGAAATTCAAAGATAATTTTTCACCTTTGTAATTCGCTTTACTTGCTACTTTATCTTTGTTGGCACTGGCATCGCGCACTTCAACCACAAATCGATTCTCGGTTTGATAGGCTGAATATTCCCAATTGCCTTTAGGCTCAATCAGCATTTTGACTGAGTCACCTTGCGCATGGGTTTCAATTTTTTGAATTGGCGTGCCAAAATCAGTGACATCGAGTTGGCGCTCTAGATTTTTTGGCAAGCCCGCTTTTGAAAAATCAACGACTAGATTTTTACCTTGTTGGCGAATATCAATACCAACATTGGGGCTGGATAAATCAATAATAACTTTACCTTCACCGGCCGAACCACGCCGGAAATCAATCGCTTGAATCCCTTCTGATTTACTGCTGGATTTCGCATCTGAAAACTGCGTATTACTCCGAACAGGTGCACTATTGACTGCACTATTCGCCGCAGCTGCAGCATCAACAGTAATTAAATACGAATTACCTTCTACGCTGGTTTCGTAACTGGCTTGTTTTTGCAAATTAAACACTAAGCGAGTTCGACCCGTTCCTTCGGCTACATTCACTGAGCGTAATGCAGCACCATTAACTGGATAAACATTTTTCCCGGTTTGGTTCGCGGTATTTGCAAAGTCAAATGCAATCCGGGGCGGCGTGTTCACAGAGAAACTCGTTGGTGTTGGTGGCGCACTATTAAAGGTAACTTTAATAATTTGCTTATCGGCGCTGACGTTACTGACTTCAACATTGGTGATATTGGCCGCATCGATTGCAAATGCAAATGGCGTTAACAAACATAAAGCAAAATAGCTTAAACGCGCCAGGCTCTTATTCATTTTCATTTTTTCTGCTCCGCATCATCCAAGCCCAAGACAGTCGTTCGCTCAACCCAATCGCCACCACTGTCTTCAACAATTTCTTTTAATGTAATTTCAGTTTCTGACACTTTCGCGACCATGCCAAAATTTTGCCCCATATAACTACCTTGCTTAACTCGATACAAATTACCATCAGGCGCACGAATTAGCGCTTGTACTGCGGCACCTTGTTGTAAAGTCCCAACCATGCGTAGTTTTTCAAGGTCGTAATTTTCTAACACCTCTTTTACACGATTCATATTTGGCGCTAAGCCACTACCATTGGTCTTTTTGGCCAATTCCATTTTGCTAGTTCGAAATGGATCGGCGATTTCAAAAGCTTCATAAGGAAATGCAACATACACCTTTGCCTCAGGCAACGGCTCAATTTTTCCTCGTAGGCCTTTTGATTGTTCCACCATCCATTCTTTTAAATCACTATGTTCATCGCCAAAACAACCGGTTAATCCCGTTAGCAACAATACATAAAGGAGCCATCTTTTCACAATATTTTCTCCGATAGACCTTTATTTTTTCTTTTTACGCGCTTCAGCTTCAGCCTGACGAATCGCTTGTAGTTCAGCCTCATCCAATGCGCGATAAGTTTTAATTGTCGCTTCCATGGTCAATAACTGATCTTTTGAAGCGCTTAATTTAACATCACTTAAAATCACAATTCGTGAAAGCTGGGCAATATCACTCACAAAAGCAGCTAGATCATGATAGCTACCTGTGACTTTAATTGAGATCGGTGCTTCAACAAACTCAGCTGTTTTTATCTCAAGACCAGGCTTGAATAGTTCAAACAATAAGCCGCGTCCTACACCTGCTTGATTAATCTCGGTCAGCAATGTTTCCATTTCAGAGCGATTTGGCAATTGCTTAAGTAAAGCACCAAATGATTGTTGAATTTCCAACAACTGTTGCTTGTATTCAGCAAGATTAATTGCTCGTTTTTTCTTATCAATAAATTCAGTTTTTAATTGAATTTCTGTTGCTTGCCCCGCTTCAAGTTCTTCAACCTGAGCGCTCCAAACATAAAAATAACCCGCAGCAATGGTTAAAACTAATACGACAATCAATGATCCTAACTGAACCTGTATTGGCCAATTGCCTGCATCTTTTGGATCTAAATTTCTTAAATCATCCAATGTCATTGCTGGCCTCTCTTCACTGAACTAGCCGTGTTTTCTGCTGGCTCATCAACTCGTGTTAGTTTTATATTTAATGTGAAGTCAGATAATCTTTGATTACCTACAGAAGCTGATTTTACTTCAATCAGCAAAGGCTGCTCAAAAATAGGCGAATCGTTTAAATTACGCATTAATGTTGATACCCGAGCATTTGATTGTGCGTAGCCGGTTAATACCAATTGCTCATTGGTTTGCTTAACTTCTTTCAAATACACGCCCTCAGGCACTTGTCGTGTTAACTGATCAAGTAAATGAACGGTTTCTGTTCGATTAGATTGCAAACGCTCAACAATTTTCTTCCGATCCAGCAAAGCTTGTTTCTCGGTTTTTAATTTGTCAATTTCTGCTATTTCACGATCGAGCTTGGCGTTTTCTTCAGTTAAAAAGTGATTACGTCCATTTTGAATATCTACTTTTGCTGAAAGCAGCATGTATCCGGCGAGTACCACCCCCACTGCCAACAAAAAAGACATAATCAACATTGACACATATTGCCGCTGCCGTGCCGCACGCTTTTGTTCGCGATGTGGCAATAAATTAATCCGAATCATACTGGGTCAAACCTCCGCATAGCCAAACCACATGCAATCAGCAATGAAGGCGCATCCAGTTGAATTTGCTTACCTTTGATCTTGCCAGTTGACATACTAAAAAATGGGTTTGCCCGCATAGTACTGGCGACCTGAGTACGACTTGAAACCGCTTCATCTAGGCCATGAATCACACTACATCCTCCTGCCAAGAGGATATGATCCACTGCATTGTAATTACTGGAAGTGTAGAAAAACTGCAGCGAGCGAGAAATCTCAAGCGCCATCGTATCCATAAATGGCTGCAATACATCAGGCTCGTAATTATCCGGCAAACCACCTTGCCGCTTGGCTTGCTCAGCCTCTTCGGCCGACATATTGAATTTTCTTTGAATCTCTTGTGTGAGTTGGTTACCCGCATAGCCTTGATCACGACTATAAATCGACTGACCATCTTTAAAGATATTCATGTGCATTGCTGTTGAGCCAATATCAACAACAGCAACGATTTGATTTTCGCCACCATTAGGCAATTGTGGACGCATCAATTCAAAAGCCGCCTGAGTGGCGTAGGATTCCACATCCAATACAACCGCCTTTAAGCCTGCCTCTTCAATTGCCGCTACGCGCTCATCGACTTTGTCTTTTTTCGCGGCGGCAATCAATACATCTTCTTCATCTGGATTATTTGCAGCAATCCCTAGCACCTGAAAATCAAGGTTAACTTCATCTAAAGAAAATGGAATATATTGATTAGCCTCGGTTTCTACTTGGCTCTCAAGCTCACGCTCGCTCATGCCTGCTTGCACCAAAATCTTTTTAGTAATAACCGCTGAGGCCGGCAACGCTGCGGCTACATTTTTAACCTTACTTCCCATCCGCCGCCATGCATTGCGAATTGCATGTGCCACGGCCTCGGAATTCACGATATTATTGTCTGTCACCGCATCTTTAGGTAAGGGCTCAATAACATAGCGCTCAAGGCTAAAATTGCGCCCCGCTTGACTCAGCTCAACCATCTTTACGGCCGAAGAGCTGATGTCTAGACCGATAAGCGGAGGCGCTTTCGGTTTAAGAAAATCGAGGTTCAACGCAATATTCCCTATTGTAATTGGTAAAAAATCCTATCAGTGACACCTTACTCCTGTAAAGTAAGCTAACTCTTAATCTCTTTTTTTGCAACATCAGTACAAAACCCGTAAATTACCACTCACTGAATAATAGATTCATACTCATGGCAAAAAAATTAATTATTTCCCTGCTTATAGTTTTCTTTGGAATTACAATCATTGGCATAAGCTTAGCGGCTTTAGCCGTTATTGTGACCTATCCAAAGTTGCCTCCGCTCAATGCGCTCACTGACTACAAACCTAAAATTCCATTACGAATTTTCAGTGAAGATAAAGTTTTAATTGGTGAATTTGGCGAGGAAAGACGGGCCTTTGTTCCCATCAACCAAGTTCCGCCAATGATGATTAACGCGCTACTGGCCGCCGAAGATGAGCGTTTTTATCAGCATGGTGGCATTGATTATCTCGGTGTGCTGCGTGCGATTGTTGGTAATGTACTTTCTGGGCACTCACAATCAGGCGCCAGCACGATCACGATGCAGGTTGCCAAAAACTTCTATTTATCCAATGAAAAAACTTACACTCGTAAGTTCAATGAAGCCTTACTTGCATTCAAAATTGAGCACAACCTATCTAAAGATCAGATTTTAGAACTTTATATTAACCAAATTTATTTAGGCCAGCGTGCTTACGGTTTCTCTTCTGCCGCACAAACTTATTTTGGAAAAAACCTAAAAGACCTTTCAGTTGCTGAATTTGCCATGTTGGCCGGCTTACCAAAAGCCCCATCAGCTTACAATCCAATTGTTAATCCAAAACGAGCCACATTACGTCAAATGTATGTGCTACGCAGAATGGCTGAGCTGAATTTTATTGATGCCGCACAATACAAAGCCGCACAAACCGAACAATTAGTATTTAGCCGTAATAGCCAACAGTTTCCTGTTCATGCTGAGTATGTCGCTGAAATGGTACGGCAAATGATGTTTAAAAAATATCAAGAAGCGACCTACACCCAAGGTTTCCAAGTCTTTACGACCATTAATAGCCAAGCACAAAATGATGCGTATAGTGCATTGCGTAGCGGCATTCTCGAGTACGATAATCGCCACGGCTACAAAGGTCCTGAGGGCTTTATTGATGCGGCACTACTGGCAAATCAAATAGATGAACAGCTCGATGAAGCACTTAGCAACATCAAAGAAGCTGATGACTTACGCCCGGCCATTGTATTGAGTAGCAATAACAAAGAAGTTCGTGCTTACTTGCAAGGTGGTGAACAAATTACGATTCAAGGTGATGGCTTACGCTTTGCCCGTAGCGCCCTTTCTGATAAAAACACCCCAGCGAACCGAATCCGCCCTGGCGCTATCATTCGCGTGAATGCCACAGAAAAGGGCTGGGCCATTAAGCAGCTACCTGAAGTCGAAGGGGCCATTGTCGCAATGGATCCACAAAATGGCGCGATTCGAGCACTGGTTGGTGGTTTTGATTTTAACCATAACAACTTTAATCATGTCACTCAAGCATGGCGTCAACCCGGCTCTAGCTTTAAACCTTTCGTTTATTCCGCAAGTTTAGAGCGCGGGGTCACCCCTGCAACCATGATCAATGATGCCCCCTTGGTCATTGAAGTTGGTGGACAACGCTGGGAGCCGAAGAATTACGATGGTCGTTTTAGAGGCATGACCTCGGTGCGTAAAGCTTTGACCCTATCGACCAATTTAGTGTCTGTGCGGATTTTACAAGCCATCGGTACCGACTATGCACAGCAGCATTTAACCCGCTTTGGCTTTGACCCCAAGCAGCACCCTGCCTATCTGACCATGGCACTCGGTGCGGGCAGCGTCACGCCGTTGCAGTTGGCAGAAGGTTATTCGGTATTTGCCAATACCGGCTACCGTGTGCGCTCATTTTTTATTGATCGCATCGAAGATGCGCGCGGTAAAGTATTAGCGCAAACCCAGCCAGAGGTTGCCGGCAAAAATGCACCGCGCACCTTGGATGCGCGCAATGCGTTCATCATGAATTCAATGATGGGCGATGTCATTAAAATGGGTACCGCAACGAAAGCTAAGGTGCTAGGCCGCAGCGATTTGGCAGGCAAAACAGGGACAACCAATGATGCTTATGATGCTTGGTTTGCAGGTTATCAAGCTAACTTAGTCACCATTACTTGGATTGGTTTTGATAAACCTAAATCACTCGGCGCACGCGAAACCGGTGGCGGTGCCGCACTGCCTATTTGGGTGAATTTCATGGGTAAAGCACTCAAAGATATTCCCGAATCACCTTGGGTAATGCCAGATGGTGTCATTAGCCGAACGACTGAGACTGAACGCGGTCCGATCACCGAATATTTTTATCAAGAGTTTCAATCTACCAATCCACAGCTTGGTCTAAGTGGTGGCAGCGAGACTGAAGCGGCTCCGATCGATGAAATTAAAGAACAATTATTTTAACGCTAGGCTGACGAAAAATTACGCGGTACGCACAAATTAACTAACCTGTATTCTGTTAAGTTAAACCGCAGTCGTTTAAATGATTCAATAACAAGAAATCCTATGTATATCTTTAGGGGCCCGATATCAATTCGGTTTCATCGATATACATAGGCCTATATAATTTATGCTGTTGTTAAAATATTGTCCTGCCATAATGATGTATTGATGCATTACTCTCCCTTGAACTCGTGCAACAAGGAAAGACGGCATGTCTATCACAACGACATTAATATCTTCCCACCGCGACAAAATGGCTCAACGTGCGGCACAATTAATGCACGAGGGTCGAGCTAAAAATTTTGAGCAAGCACGTCGTCAAGCTTGTATCGAATTAGGCTTATCCACCAAGGAGATCGGCGCTTGCACTGCAGAAATAGAAGCAGCAATGGCGCATTATCAGCTGTTATTTTGCCCCGATTTTGATGAAGATTTACTTAAATTACGTCAAAAAGCATTGGCTTTAATGATTTTTTTCCAGCAATTTGAGCCATATCTCGTTGGCTCGATACTCAAGGGCAATGCCAGTAAACACTCTGATATTAATCTTTTGGTTTACTCTGATGACCCAAAAATTGTTGAAATTTTTTTATTAAATCAACAAATAGATTACTCAAGTAAAGAGAGAAAGACGCAATATCGTCAAACCGATTCTCCAACAATTGCTTTCTGGTTTGATCAAACAGAAGTACATTTACAAATATTGCCCAGTGTCGCCCGTCATCAATACGCAAAAAAAAATGAGCGCGCTAATTACCGACAACTTCAACAACTGATAGCAGACAGTCAATCGACACACTCTATTGCATCAGAGGAATAGGATTAAATTATGGCTAGCAACTCCTCATTAACGCCGATTCGGCTCAAAGATCCTAGCCCCTATTTAGTCCATGATCGTGATGAAATTTTGCTTGTATTAACTCGGCTGGCTAAAAAACCAGAATTAGTTTGTCTGTATGCAAATCAGCAAAGTGATGTATTTATTTTGAGTGCTTTACTTCAGGTTAGTCAAAACAATCTTATTTTTGATCTAGGCCGAAATGCAGAATTAAATCAGCGCCTACTTTCTGCAAAAACAATATGTTGCGTTGCGCACATCAATAGCATTCACTATCAATTTGATTTAATTGTGAGTGAGGCCACCAGTATTAATGAGCAAGCGGCTATTGTTTGTTTGTTTCCAACGCAAATGCTAAGTTTGCAGCGACGAGATTTCTACCGGCTCTCCATTCCATTATCAACCCCATTATCTTGTCTTATACCTTTACAACAAGGTGGTGATGTCGAGATTTCAATGTCAGATATTAGCCTTGGTGGAGTTGGCCTACTCGGCTTTGTTCCTGATATTTCACTCGATATCGGCAGTATTTTGCACAATTGCCGTATTGAGCTACCCCAAGTCGGTCTGATTACTGCAGATATTGAAATATGCACGAGCAATGAACTCACTATGAAAAATGGCATCCGCACCATTCGCAGTGGTTGTCGATTTATTAATTTATCCGGTCCAGGGCAAACCTTAGTACAGCGCTATATTAACCATGTTGAACGCAAGCGCTTGGCGCTAGAATAATGCAGCTTCGATCTAGCTCTGATTTACTCCCAGCGCTACAGCAATTAATACGGCCAATAGATACTCACAAAGGCCTCTACGGTAGCGTTGCCATAGTTGGCGGTGCCACAGGAATGACTGGTGCAACATTACTTGCAGGACGTGCTGCACTGCATTTAGGCGTCGGCAAGATTTGGATTGGCTTATTAGAGCCACGGCTACTGGTTGATCCAAATCAGCCAGAATTGATGATTGTCGCAGCGAATCAAATACTAAAACAAAAACCCAGTCATATACTTATCGGCCCAGGTTTAGGGCAATCCCAGCAAGCAACCGAGCTATTGCATAGCTGCTTAATAAGTCGCTTGCCATTAGTGCTTGATGCTGATGCATTGAACTTAATTGCACAAGAATCTGAGTTTAAATCACTACTGCGCGCTAGAGCAGCAGAAACAATCATTACCCCTCATCCAGCCGAAGCTGCACGCTTGCTTCAGTACCCCACAGAAACAGTACAAGCTCAACGCGAACAAGCCGTCAAAACACTGAGTAAAGACTTGTGTTGCCATACCATCCTTAAAGGCAGCAATACGCTAATTGCGCATCAAGATGAAGTTTGGGTCAATTCGACTGGCAACTCAGCACTGAGTAGTGCCGGACAGGGCGATGTCTTGAGTGGGATTGTACTAGCGTTATTGGCGCAAGGCCTAAGCGCAATTGAAGCCAGCTGTTGCGCTGTCTACCTACACGGTAGCGCAGCAGATTCATGGAGAAATAAACACCCCAATGGCATTGGCTTAACTGCAAGCGAAACCTTGTTACTGGTACGTGAAGAACTCAATCAACAATTAAACTTAAGCAAATAACATTGTCAAATAGAGTTCCCGAGTAAAGCAGGTATATTCCTCAGTAGCTGATACTACAAGGGCCAGAATCAAATACCACTACCGGTATCTGCATTCTCCTCGACGTCTAAACGACAGACAGCAAAAAGCCCGACTCTTTCGAATCGGGCTTTCTACTTATAGGGAAGTCTGGCAATGACCTACTTTCACACGGGCAATCCGCACTATCATCGGCGCTGAGGTGTTTCACTGTCCTGTTCGGGATGGGAAGGAGTGGGACCACCTCGCTATGGTCGCCAGACAAAAACTTGTCTGATGCAACTCTTTCAAGTCACACGAGAGTTATCGCATTCAGCCGCTATCTTTTCAGACCACAACCTACAGCGCTAACTCGTAAAATCAATAGAAGAAGTAATTATACTACACTTTCCAACAACAACACTTGGATTGATTATATCCATCGTCGCACTACGCGCTTCAGGTTATAGGATCAAGCCTCACGAGCAATTAGTATTGGTTAGCTTAACGCATTACTGCGCTTCCACACCCAACCTATCAACGTCCTGGTCTCGAACGACTCTTTAGAGGATTTAAAACCCTAGGGAAATCTCATCTTGAGGCAAGTTTCGCGCTTAGATGCTTTCAGCGCTTATCTCTTCCCGACTTAGCTACCCGGCAATGCCACTGGCGTGACAACCGGTACACCAGAGGTCAGTCCACTCCGGTCCTCTCGTACTAGGAGCAGCCCCTCTCAAATTTCCAACGCCCACTGCAGATAGGGACCAAACTGTCTCACGACGTTTTGAACCCAGCTCACGTACCACTTTAAATGGCGAACAGCCATACCCTTGGGACCGGCTACAGCCCCAGGATGTGATGAGCCGACATCGAGGTGCCAAACTCCGCCGTCGATGTGAACTCTTGGGCGGAATCAGCCTGTTATCCCCGGAGTACCTTTTATCCGTTGAGCGATGGCCCTTCCATACAGAACCACCGGATCACTATGTCCTGCTTTCGCACCTGCTCGACTTGTCGGTCTCGCAGTTAAGCCGCCTTTTGCCATTACACTATCAGTACGATGTCCGACCGTACCTAGGCGACCTTCGAGCTCCTCCGTTACAATTTGGGAGGAGACCGCCCCAGTCAAACTGCCTACCATGCACGGTCCCCGATCCGGATAACGGACCAAGGTTAGAACCTCAAAGGGGTCAGGGTGGTATTTCAAGGACGGCTCCACAGAAACTAGCGTCTCTGCTTCAAAGCCTCCCACCTATCCTACACAAACCACTTCAAAGTCCAATGCAAAGCTACAGTAAAGGTTCACGGGGTCTTTCCGTCTAGCAGCGGGGAGATTGCATCTTCACAAACACTTCAACTTCGCTGAGTCTCGGGAGGAGACAGTAGGGCCATCGTTACGCCATTCGTGCGGGTCGGAACTTACCCGACAAGGAATTTCGCTACCTTAGGACCGTTATAGTTACGGCCGCCGTTTACTGGGGCTTCGATCAAGAGCTTGCACCCCATCAATTAACCTTCCAGCACCGGGCAGGCGTCACACCCTATACATCCACTTTCGTGTTGGCAGAGTGCTGTGTTTTTGATAAACAGTCGCAGCCCCCATTTCTCTGCGGCCTTATATAGCTCCAAACGCAAGGTTCTTCACCAATAAGGCACACCTTCTCCCGAAGTTACGGTGTTAATTTGCCGAGTTCCTTCTCCCGAGTTCTCTCAAGCACCTTAGAATACTCTTCCTACCCACCTGTGTCGGTTTGCGGTACGGTTCAATATAAGCTGAAGCTTAGTGGCTTTTCTTGGAAGCAGGGTATCAGTTACTTCATCACCTAAGTGAATCGTCATCATGCCTCAGCGTTAACAGCGTCCCGGATTTGCCTAAGACACCCGCCTACACACTTAAACCAACTATTCCAACAGTTGGCTAACCTAACCTTCTCCGTCCCCACATCGCACTTATATCAAGTACAGGAATATTAACCTGTTTCCCATCGACTACGCATTTCTGCCTCGCCTTAGGGGCCGACTCACCCTGCGCCGATGAACGTTGCGCAGGAAACCTTGGGTTTTCGGTGAGGGAGCTTTTCACTCCCTTTATCGCTACTCATGTCAGCATTCGCACTTCTGATACCTCCAGCATCCTTCTCAAGACACCTTCACAGGCTTACAGAACGCTCCTCTACCATATGCCATAAATGGTCATATCCGCGTCTTCGGTTATCAATTTGAGCCCCGTTACATCTTCCGCGCAGGACGACTCGACCAGTGAGCTATTACGCTTTCTTTAAATGATGGCTGCTTCTAAGCCAACATCCTGGCTGTCTGTGCCTTCCCACCTCGTTTTCCACTTAATTGATCATTTGGGACCTTAGACGGCGGTCTGGGTTGTTTCCCTCTTGACCCAGGACGTTAGCACCCCAGGTCTGTCTCCCATGCTCGCACTTGACGGTATTCAGAGTTTGCCATGGTTTGGTAAGTCGCGATGACCCCCTAGCCATAACAGTGCTTTACCCCCGTCAGTGATACATGAGGCACTACCTAAATAGTTTTCGAGGAGAACCAGCTATTTCCAAGTTTGTTTAGCCTTTCACCCCTATCCACAGCTCATCCCCTAACTTTGCAACGTTAGTGGGTTCGGACCTCCAGTGCGTGTTACCGCACCTTCATCCTGGCCATGGATAGATCACTTGGTTTCGGGTCTACGCCCAGCAACTATGCGCCCTATTCGGACTCGGTTTCCCTACGCCTCCCCTATTCGGTTAAGCTCGCTACTGAACGTAAGTCGCTGACCCATTATACAAAAGGTACGCAGTCACCCCATTTTTCAAGGGCTCCCACTGTTTGTATGCATCCGGTTTCAGGTTCTATTTCACTCCCCTCCCGGGGTTCTTTTCGCCTTTCCCTCACGGTACTGGTTCACTATCGGTCGATGATGAGTATTTAGCCTTGGAGGATGGTCCCCCCATCTTCAAACAGGATTTCTCGTGTCCCGCCCTACTTCTCGTACGCTTAGTACCACAATTGACTTTTCATATACGGGACTATCACCCACTATGGTTGGACTTTCCATTCCATTCTATTAAGTCTACTGCTATCACGTACAGGCTCTTCCCATTTCGCTCGCCACTACTTTGGGAATCTCGGTTGATTTCTTTTCCTCCGGTTACTTAGATGTTTCAGTTCACCGGGTTCGCTTCGCTAGACCTATGTATTCAGTCTAGGATGACCCAAAAGGGCCGGGTTTCCCCATTCGGAAATCGTGGGATCAAAGCACTTTGCCAGCTCCCCCACGCTTATCGCAGGCTATCACGTCCTTCGTCGCCTATCATCGCCAAGGCATCCACCAGATGCACTTATTCGCTTGATCCTATAACCTCAAACACGTAAAACGTATCTCAGATTACTGAAATCGTATTTGCGACTTGCAAGTGAGTTCTCATTTCACTTGCGGTTCAGTTCCACTGGCATGAGACCAGCACAACTGAACAGATACAATCAACCCAATATTTTTACTTTGAAATTAAACTCAACCACAACTGCACGCAGTTATTGTTTTATTTAATTCCATTACAATGTTTATTGGAATTAATTACTTCTTCTATTTTGTTAAAGAGCGATATTACTAAAATCAATCATTCATATCTAAATATAAACAGCCGATTTATCTAATTTTAGAAACCAGAATAAAATACACTGCACCCAACAACGTGCAATACATAGAATTCTATTTTCTACAGCAGATAATGGTGGAGGTTAACGGACTCGAACCGTTCACCCCCTGCTTGCAAAGCAGGTGCTCTACCAGATGAGCTAAACCCCCGTGATACTGGTGGGTCAGATAGGAATCGAACCTATGACCCCCGCGTTATCAACACGGTGCTCTAACCAACTGAGCTACTGACCCATATCGTTTCTTTCAAATCTACAGCCGATGAGTGTGAGTACTTAATCTACCAATCTTTCTCTTGAAAGGAGGTGATCCAGCCGCAGGTTCCCCTACGGCTACCTTGTTACGACTTCACCCCAGTCATGAATCCTACCGTGGTAACCGGACTCCCGAAGGTTATCCTAGCTACTTCTGGTAAAACCCACTCCCATGGTGTGACGGGCGGTGTGTACAAGGCCCGGGAACGTATTCACCGCGACATGCTGATCCGCGATTACTAGCGATTCCGACTTCATGCACTCGAGTTGCAGAGTGCAATCCGGACTACGATCGGTTTTGTGAGATTAGCTCCCCCTCGCGGGTTGGCGACCCTCTGTACCGACCATTGTATGACGTGTGAAGCCCTGGTCATAAGGGCCATGAGGACTTGACGTCATCCCCACCTTCCTCCGGTTTGTCACCGGCAGTCCCATTAAAGTGCTCAACTAAATGTTAGCAACTAATGGCAAGGGTTGCGCTCGTTGCGGGACTTAACCCAACATCTCACGACACGAGCTGACGACAGCCATGCAGCACCTGTGTTACGGTTCCCGAAGGCACATCCATATCTCTACGGACTTCCGTACATGTCAAGACCAGGTAAGGTTTTTCGCGTTGCATCGAATTAATCCACATCATCCACCGCTTGTGCGGGCCCCCGTCAATTCCTTTGAGTTTTAGTCTTGCGACCGTACTCCCCAGGCGGTCTACTTCACGCGTTAGCTGCGTTACTAAGCTCCGAAAAGCCCAACAACTAGTAGACATCGTTTAGGGCGTGGACTACCAGGGTATCTAATCCTGTTTGCTCCCCACGCTTTCGTCCATGAGTGTCAGTATTAGGCCAGGGGGTTGCCTTCGCCATCGGTGTTCCTCCACATCTCTACGCATTTCACTGCTACACGTGGAATTCCACCCCCCTCTCCCATACTCTAGCGAGACAGTCATAAACGCAATTCCTAGGTTGAGCCCAGGGATTTCACGTCTATCTTATCAAGCCACCTGCGGACGCTTTACGCCCAGTAATTCCGATTAACGCTTGGACCCTACGTATTACCGCGGCTGCTGGCACGTAGTTAGCCGGTCCTTATTCTTCGGGTACTGTCATCCCCAGTAGTTATTAACCACTAGGATTTCCTCCCCGACAAAAGCGCTTTACAACCCGAAGGCCTTCTTCACGCACGCGGCATTGCTGGATCAGGCTTTCGCCCATTGTCCAAGATTCCCCACTGCTGCCTCCCGTAGGAGTCTGGACCGTGTCTCAGTTCCAGTGTGGCGGATCGTCCTCTAAGACCCGCTACTGATCGTTGCCTTGGTAGGCCTTTACCCTACCAACTAGCTAATCAGCCATCGGCTGCTCCAATAACGTGAGGCCTTGCGGTCCCCCACTTTCCCCCTCAGGGCGTATGCGGTATTAGCACTCCTTTCGAAGCGTTATCCCCCATTACTGGGTACATTCCGATGTATTACTCACCCGTTCGCCACTCGTCAGCGGTGCAAGCACCCTGTTACCGTTCGACTTGCATGTGTAAAGCATGCCGCCAGCGTTCAATCTGAGCCAGGATCAAACTCTTTCGTTTAATCTAGCTGAATTTACATACTTGGCTTAGTACTCATTACTCAAAGAAACACTTGGTTAAAAACCAAGATTTCTTTTAAATCTTGAGTGTAAGCACTTGTTTGACTGGCAAACCAAGCACTCACACTCATCGGCTGTATTTTGTTAAAGATCAGTGGCTTAGACACTGAAACCAGCTGGAAAACCGCTTGTTTCGTTTGCTGTGTCAGCAGCAGAGAGGCCGAAATATACGGCAGCCCTGCGATCACGTCAACACCTTGCTGCAAAGAAAATCCAACCAAGACGATAAGCTATTGATTTATATAGAATCAGATTTAACTGAAAAATGCAGTAAACCGCAAAAACAAACAAGGGCGCTATCGCGCCCTTGCTTTTAAATCACTTATAAACTGTTAAAACGTGCTGTTTATTCTTCTTTTGGCTTATCCCGATTACCGCCAGCAATCATTTTGTACTCAAACAAGCGGCATTCCAGTGGACCATTAAACAATACCGTACGTTTTGAGGCTTTCAAACGCATGTGTTTAGGCATATCTAAGTCGGCAGTGAGGAAATAAGTATTCCAACCAGCAAAGCGTTGCTTCAAGAGCGTTGCCCACTGTGGATACAAACTAGCCAGATGTTCTTTCTCATCCATCCGTGCACCATAGGGTGGATTACAAACCCACACGCCCGACTCTGCTGGTGGTTTAGCATCAAGAACGTTCAATTGTTTTAATTGAATACTGTCTTGCATGCCTGCCGCCTCAATATTGGCTTTGGCATGAACCAATACGGTGCTCGATACATCACTACCCATAATGACATTGGGCGCAGCACTAAGTTCTTGTGCCTTGGCTTCCGTCAAAATGTTTTGCCAGAAGGATTTGTCGTACATGCGCATTTTTTGGAATGCAAATTGTCGATCCATGCCCGGCGCAACACGGCGCGCAATCATCGCAGCTTCAACGAGGAAGGTACCCGAACCGCACATCGGATCGTAAAACGCTTGATCTGGCGTCCAACCACTTAAGGACAAAATCCCCGCGGCTAGATTTTCACGCAATGGGGCATCACCAGTTTCAACGCGATAACCACGTTTAAACAGCGGCTCACCTGAAGTATCTAAATACAGCGTGACGTTTTTCTCTGATAGATACACATTAATTCGCATATCGGGTGCTTCAGTATCCACACTCGGGCGATTACCGCACTTAAGGCGGAAACGATCGCAAATACCGTCTTTCACTTTCAACGCGACAAAATTGGTACTGCGTACCGGCGAGCGCACTGCGGTAACGCTCACTTTAATGGTGTTTTCTACGGCAAAAATATCCGCCCATTCAGTATCACGTGCCAAACGGAAAATATCGTCTTCTGAACGATATGGTTTTTCAACCAATTTCCATAAAATCCGACTCGCCACGCGTGAATGTAGATTGGCTTTATACATCAAAGTCCACGGGCCAGAAAAAGCCACGCCGCCATCGGTGACGTGAATTTTCTTCGCTGCCAGCGCTTCGAGCTCTTTTTCTAGTACAACCTCAAGTCCACGTGGACAAGGGGCAAAAAAATCAAAAATTTGTAGCACAAGTTTCTTCTTTAAAAATTAAATAGTTATTGCTAGTGTACTCGCATCCAGCGGCTCGGTGCGGCGACGCGTTTGCATAATCAGCGGCGCCCAAGTCTCGCCGGGGCGTTTTTTACGCGTAGTCAGCGTCAATTCAGACGGCCCATATACATTGGTATTATGCGTAAGCGGCGTGGTAATCAAGTACTGCGCATTCGTCGCTTTTAGGAAAGCACCAACACGATCAATATTGAAAATATCCAAATGCGCAAATGGCTCATCGATAAACACAAAGCCCGATGGATTACTTTCATCCATCATTAAGCCAATCAACAAGATCAATGATTTCATCACCTGCTGACCGCCCGACGCTTCGCCGTCGTTCAAGCCCATCATGCCTTTTTGATCGAAATTGAATCTTGCCGTTAAGCCAGCTTGCGCCAGCACCACATCATCGTTTTCCAAATGCGGCATATCGAGTTCAACATCAATACCAGCCAGCTCGCCCAAGCCTTTCACATTGCGACCGTAGGCGCGAACTGTCGCGCGCAATTTATTAATATATGCGGCACGCGCTTCATCGGTCAGCTGAGCAGTGCGATCGACTTCTTGGCGATGACCGAGCGATTCGCCTTCGAGCGCTTTGTAATCGTTAATCAATTTATCGCGGCGCTGAACGATGGTTTCGTCTTTTTCCCAATGCGCTTGGCTGAGTTGCTCAGTTTGGCGCACCATCATATGCCGCACTTCAGCGACACTATTGTAGTCTTCCTTCAATTGGCGCAACGTGGCTGGCAACAGCCAAACCGATGGCACTTGCTCACGCAAAGTACGAATCGACGTCAATTGTCGGCTGATTTCATTGCGTTGACGCTGCAACTGCGCCTGCATTTCATCAATAGCACGTTGCAACTGATCCCGCTCAATCTCGATTTTTTGTGCGCCCAAACGTAAACCGGCACGACCTTCGCGAGAAGACTCCAGCGCCGCTTGCGCTGCAGCAAGTTCAGCACCCAAACGCTGCACCGCCGCTTGCTCTTCAGGATAACGTGCAGCAGCTGCCGCCAATTCGGCCTGACGACTCGCCAACTGAACCACCGCCTGCATGCCCATTAATTGCTGAGTAATCGCCGCGATGTCGCGCATCAAGCTATTAAGATCGGCTTCTTTATTTAAGATTTCTTCGTTTAGTGCTTTTAAGCGCAATGCAATATCGGCTAAGCGAGAATGACGTGCGGCCTCACCAAAAGCATAATCACGGGTATCGACCCCGATAAAACGCGCACCACGGCGTTCACGCAAATACCCCTCACGGGTAATCCAATCACCATTAATGCGTGCGCCCGCTTCAACCGATTTAACGCGCTGAATGCCATTCAATTGCCGCGCCAACCAAGCTGGCACCGGCGCTTTAAAGTCGAGAATTTCTAAAATCGAACCCAAGGTCGCTCTTGGCGCAGGCTCGCGCTCAGACACAATAAAGCTGCGATAACGTAAACGCTCACCCACTTCCCATGCGCGCTGTTTATCCGATTCGCGCTGCAACAAGATCAAATGCTTCGATGGCGCGAGCAAGGCTTCAACTGCGTCTTGCCAAGTATTATCTTTTACTTCGCAAATTTCGGTTAGCAATTGGTGCGGAATTCCTGCCGCATCAAGGCTGGAGCGCATTTGGCGCACAAATTCTGGCGACGGCGCTTTGCCCGCTTGCAAGGCAAATTGCGCTTCGGATAATTGCTGGCGTTCCTCTTTGGCATTTTTCAGCCAAATTTTAAGGTCGCCCTCTTGCTGCTTTAACTCACCCAAACGGTCATTCAGGCCCACCGCATCGGCGCCGTGCTCACGTTCGGCCAGCTCACGCAAGCGCTCGCCTTCTTTGATTAGTTTTTCAGTATCACGCGCCGCATCCCGCACAGCTTGGAAAGCTTGAAATTGCAGATCATAATCGGCCTTGCTTTGTGACTCTCCCTGCAAAGTATGCTGCGCCGCTAAGCGCGCCACCGCCAGCTGCTTTTCTAACTGCGCCAAATCACCGCGTCGATTCCAAAAACTGCGGCGATTTTGCTTAAATTGCATCAAGTAATTGCGCAAATTCTCATTAGCCTCAGCCACTTGCAGCGCTGGAATCACCTCTTGCTCTAAGCGCTGGGTATCAGTCCCCAAAGAGCACCATTCCAAATAGCTACTGGCGCGCATCCGAAAACGCTCGACATCCAATCCCAGTTGCGACAATTGCTGGTTCATTTTATCCAGCTCGCCTTCCGCCTCGCGCAGACGCACCTTGGCTTCTTGATAATGATCGAGCACTTCTTTGTCGCCAAACACCTGAAACACCAAATCGAGCAGTGTTTTAGGGGAGTATTCGCATAGCTTGTCGGTATCACCTTGCTCCAAGGCCAATACCTCGGCAATCGCTGGGGTTAAACCGGCTTGCTCCAAGCGGCGGCGATAATCGCCCACCCCCAACCATTGCAGATGATTCTCAGTTGTGCCATCAAGCTGCGCATCGCCCTCGGCGATCGCATACTGCCGCACCCAATCACCGCCCTGCTTTTTAATCCGGCAAAACAGCGTCACCGTTTCACTGGCTAGCGGGAAAAACAAATACGGAAAAAACCCACCACCGCTGCGGCGTGGATTACTCACCACAGCGCGCAACCAAGCGATGTTTTCTTTGTTATTACGCACATAACGCTTGTAATCGCGACGTCCTGAGCATTTCAACGCCAACATAGTACGTAGCGCGTCGAGCAAGGTAGTCTTGCCCGAACCATTTGGCCCGACGACAGTCACAATTTGTGCATCAAGCGGCACTGAAATTCTTTGCCAGAAATCCCAGTGCACCATTTCTAAAGTTTTAATCTGGAACATTTAGCGCATCTCCACCGCATTTTTTTCCCCGAGACCCCAATGCCGCCCAGTTTCCACTGTGTCACAGTAAAAACTTTTCAACGCAGAGGCGCAGAGGCGCGGAGAAAAGCCAAAAACAATAAGTTCCGATGTGGACTTAGCATCAAAATGGGCAAAATCGCCTCGTTTTTCCTCTGCGACTCTGCGACTCTGCGTCGGATTTTTAAGGTTTTTGGCGGGGTAACAAAGTGGCACAACTAAAGTTTTAATCTGAAACATGTGAGCCCTCCACATCGTCGGCGATCTGCGTGCCTGTCAATTTCAAAATATCGGCGAGCGCGCCGTTGATAATGCGCGGGGCGAGTTTGGCGTAGTCAATCATTAGATCGAGCAGCGGGCCTTCATAAATCATTCGATTACGACGATTGATAAAGCCTAATTTAGTCAGTTGACCCAAATTGGTGGCAAAACGCATTTTACCGCCGAGCACTTTGCCAAAGTCAGCGTACAGCGCGTCTTCCGAAATGCCTTGCGCAACGCCTTCGCCGTGCTCGATGGGTTTTTCTGCGCCAAACATATCGCTTTGATCTTCAGAGCCAATGGCAACACGAGCAATCTGCCGTTCACGTTTTGGCAAAATAATCAGCGCCCACACCACGACTAACAGCGCAATGCCATCACGCGGCAAGCCCATATTATTGGATAACCACGCATCGCCCTCACCAAACACCCATTCTTCCATTTGCGGCTGCAAAGCCACGGCAATGTGTTCGGCGTAGGGATTTTCTAGCAATTGCAGACCACAATCGGCCAAACGATGCTCGAGCGACTCACGAAACACTTCATCGATCAACGCTCGCCGAGCGAGCGGATCTTTACGTAATACAAAGCGTTGCGCTAATAAACGAGCGACTAAGATATTCAGGGCTTGATCCATGGATTATCAGCCTTTAAGTTCAAACTGCGCGCTAGGCGCTAAAAATACCGCTCTTGGCCAAGCCAGAGCGCATGAAAAAAACCAACTTTGCAACACGCTCACTTTTTACTCGGCAACGGCGGCGCTGCGGATAAGCGACCGGCGCTAATACTGGCCACTTCGGGGTGATCGGGCTCATGCAGTTCGCCACTGATTTCGAGCCGCAATGGCAACTTCACAATATCGGCCACGACGCTCTTCTCTAGCGCAGCTTCAGCGTCCCCCAATAAAGACAATAACGACAAGCGATAGGCCGTTTCTTTATACGTTGGTGCCAGTACCGCCGTTGGTAAGTCGCCGCCCATGCCTTGTGCGACTAAATGACTTAACTCTTCAAACAACGCTTCAGCAGCCAATAAGCGCTCAGCTTCAACGGCTCCGACCTCTTGTGCGGCAGCACCTTGCGGCATTTCGCTAATCACGTGCGTCGGCCGTTCGCGTTCGATAATTTCAAACTCGGTCACGTCGAGTAACACATCAGAAACCACAAAAGCCGGCTCTGGATGAAATAACACCAAATCTCGACCTAAATCAGCGAGCTTTTCTTGCTTTTGCTGGCGCAACCAGTCGGCGACATTGGTCGTTGATAAACCAGATTGCCCCAAATGCACCCGTTGCGATGCCAACTCGGACAAACGACGATGAAACACCGAAGTCAGTCGCAGCATTCTGGCTTGCGCCAACGCAATCGATTGGGCGATTTGATACACCCGAGGATCGGTCGTCTCGTCGGTCAGCACTGTGCGAATCACATCCGTGCCTTTTTCCACCCATTGCCAGACTTTTTCGAGTTTTTCGCGCGCTGCGCGGATTTGAAACTCAGACTGCGACTCCAGTGCCGCTTCAAAGTCGGTATAAAGCTCATTCAAACGCGCCAATAAATTAAGCAGCACTTCGTTCGAGACTTGACCGAGCGACTGACCGGCGGCAACTTGCGACGTTAAATAACCTAGTTCAGCGTCGCCATCGGCAAATTGCACCACAGTGCCGAGCGCCGCCAGCGCAACGCGGCCCGATTCGCTCATCGCATAGAGCTGCTCGTCCACATCCCAAATCAATAAGCCGTTCTCGCGCAAGCGCTTGAGCACCGTATCGAGCTTGATGGGATTGAGATACGAAAAATGCATTTGCAAATCTTGCGGCGACCACCGCGGCGCATCAGCGCGCGCGCCAATTTCACGCAAAATCAATAAGCGCACCAAGACTTCGTCTTCACCGCCGCGAAATAGCGTAATAAAAGCATTAAGATAATGCCGCGCGCGCAATAAACTCGCCATCGACGGTAAATCATCGGGCGCGAAGCCATTGGCAAAAAATTGAGAGAGTTCGTTTTCGTCTTGCATGAGGATGACAAATATCAGGGAGGAGCAAGGCTAAAGCTAAATGAGCGGAAAAACAATCAAAACATCAGCCAGCCGAGAGAAGTCTCATTCAGAGAAAAACAGCACAAACACTGCGCCAGTCGATATTTACAGCCTAAATCGCAGTCAAATCCGTGTTGAAATTAAAACGCCACCCTCAAATAAATTCATCTGAGTGTGGCGTTAAACAGATTCGCTGTAGATCAACGGCAATCTTAAATTACTTTACATCGCCCGCTTCTAGCGCTGCGGCACGCGCTGCCAGCAAAGCGGCTTTTTCGGCTGCGACGCGTGCGGCTTCGACTTCCGCTTCTTCACGGGCGATTTTTTTCGCCGCTTCAAGGTAATCCATAATCGCGTACGTCAAATCGCGGCAACCTTCGCCGGTCAAACCCGCAATCACAAACAAACGTGGTTTTAGCGGTTCAAAATCGGCGTATGGATTTTGCACGCCCGCATCCCAACCGTAGGCTTCCAAAAAGGCCGCAACGCGCTCTTCACGTTCATCTTCTGGAATCATGTCAACTTTGTTGAGCACTAACCAGCGCGGCTTATTGTAAAGATTTTCATCGTATTTACGCAGCTCTTCAACAATCGCTTTGGCTTCGGCAACCGGATCGGTATCGGCATCAAACGGCGCTAAATCGACCAAGTGCAACAAAATCCCAGTGCGTTGCAAATGTTTTAAGAAGCGATGACCAAGACCTGCACCATCACTGGCACCTTCGATCAAACCCGGTACGTCAGCAATAACAAAACTGCGGTTTTCATCAATACGCACTACGCCCAAATTTGGATGCAGAGTCGTGAAAGGATAATCAGCCACTTTTGGCTTGGCTGCAGACACTGCACGAATAAAGGTCGACTTACCCGCATTCGGCATACCGAGCAGGCCCACATCGGCTAAAACTTTCAATTCCAAACGCAAATCACGGCGCTCGCCTTCAAAACCTGGCGTTGTTTGGCGTGGCGCACGGTTAATCGATGATTTAAAGTGCAAGTTACCAAAGCCACCCGTACCGCCTTTGGCAATCGCAATCCGCACGCCATTACTGGTCAAGTCGGCAACAACTTCACCAGTTTCAGCATCGGTAATCATGGTGCCGATTGGCATGCGCAATTCGATATCGTCGCCGCCTTTACCGTAGCAATCCGCACCACGGCCATTGTCGCCATCGCGGGCTTTGTATTTCTTTTGGAAGCGGTAATCGACCAGCGTGTTGATGTCTTCGTCGGCAATCGCCCACACCGTACCGCCTTTACCACCGTCGCCACCATCGGGGCCGCCGCGGGGAACGAATTTTTCTCGGCGCATACTGGCCGAACCATTGCCACCTTTACCGCCAATGGCTTCAATTCGAGCTTCATCAATAAATTTCATCATTTTCTCCTACCGATCTCGGCGCAGGCTCTGGGGTATTGCACTGCAAGCGAAGTGGCTTGACGCATAGAGCTATATACATCACGACTCTATCTGGCAAACCGCTTAGACTCAAATCCGTATCGTATTTATAAAACAAAAAAAGCCCTATCACAGAGACAGGGCTTTCAAACCTACCAAAGAAGCCGCTAATTAAGCAGCAGCTTCTTCTTCGCCGACGTATGGCAATACAGTTACAGTGCGGCGTTTCAAAGCGCCTTTCACTGCGTACTGAACATAACCATCGCACTTAGCGAATAAAGTATGATCTTTACCCATGCCAACATTGTCACCAGCGTGGAATTCAGTACCACGTTGACGAACAATAATTGAACCTGCAGGGATCAACTCGCCGCCGTATACTTTGATACCAAGGCGTTTTGATTCAGAATCACGACCGTTACGTGAACTACCACCAGCTTTCTTATGTGCCATTGTTTAAGCTCCTTAATTAAGCGACGATAGCGTCGATACGGATTTCGGTGTAGTTCTGGCGATGACCAGCACGACGCATGTAGTGCTTACGGCGACGCATCTTGAAGATGGTAACCTTTTCGCCACGACCATGAGAAACCACAGTTGCTTTGATGGAAGCACCGGCCACCACAGGGGTACCGATCTTCACTGCTTCGCCGTCTGCAACCATCAATACTTCTTCGAGTACGATCTGGCTGTCAACGTCTGCAGTAATCTGTTCTATGTTTAATTTTTGGCCGACGACAACTTTATACTGCTTGCCACCGGTTTTTACGACTGCATACATAACAAGCTCCTAGGGAGTTTGGCCCAACACGCTGCACAAACGCTAGCGTGCCTTCCCAAATTGGGAATCGGGCATTCTACAAACGTTTTCCAATTGAGTCAATGACTTAATTGATCCAAAGCCCATTACACCCACAAAATCCGCCGCAAGCGCCAATCTGCCTTGAAATCAAGGTCCACGTTAAAAACCAAGCCCTACTGATCTGAGCGTTTTTTGCCCCGAACAACTGCGCGCCACCCTCGATTACCCCCTATTTGAGCATGCCAACGTAACGGCGATTGCATCCCGCAGTGAGCAAGGCGGCGGGATGGTGGCTTTTCTGCTAAAATCGCCGGATTATTTTTAATGGCGGCGTGCACTCCTTTGCACCGCGGCTTAATTTCTAGGGTGAACCCAGCGTGTCGATGAAGTTTGTTAAATCGGTAGTGGATGCCGATATGGCCTCAGTAGATAGCGTCATTCGTGAGCGTTTATATTCAGAAGTCGTTTTGGTCCGCCAAGTGGCCGAATATATTGTTGCTTCAGGTGGTAAACGCCTGCGTCCAATGATTGTGCTGCTCGCAGCGCAAGCGCTGGGCTACCAAGGCAATAAACACCATGAACTCGCTGCGGTAATCGAATTTATTCATACCGCGACACTACTGCACGACGATGTAGTCGATGAATCAAGCCTGCGCCGTGGCCGCGATACGGCCAATGCTTTGTTTGGCAACGCCGCTTCAGTTCTAGTTGGTGACTTTCTCTACAGCCGTGCTTTCCAAATGATGGTTGGCTGCGGTTCGATGCGCGTGATGGAAGTACTGTCAGACGCAACCAATATCATCGCCGAAGGCGAAGTGTTGCAATTAATGAACATCGGCAACACCGATGTCGATGAAGAAGATTATCTCAAAGTCATCCGCTACAAAACGGCCAAGCTATTTGAGGCTGCGGCGCGTTTGGGCGCGATCTTAAATAACAGTGATCCTGCGCTTGAAGACGCCATCGCTCGTTACGGCATGCATTTAGGTACGGCGTTTCAAATTATTGACGACGTGCTTGATTATTCAGGCCAACAAGAAGAAATCGGCAAATCACTGGGCGACGACTTATCTGAAGGCAAGCCGACCTTGCCATTGATTTATGTGATGAAGCACGGCGAACCCGACGCCGCTGCGGTCGTCAAAGATGCGCTCGAAAACGCCAAGCGTGAAAACTTCGACGCAGTCTTGGCTGCCGTTCAGCAAACCGGGGCGCTTGAATACGCGCGCCACACTGCCGAGCAAGAAGCCGAACGCGCCAAAGCGTGTTTGACCAGCTTGCCGGACAATCCATTTACGCAAGCGCTGCACGCGCTGGCAAGCTTGGCGATTGATCGAAATAGTTAATCCATTTGCCATGATGGACATCAGCCTAAGGTGCGCCTTAGGCTTTTTTACGCCTGAACCCTATCGAGGTATGGGCAGCCGTCAAGAATCGACTTATAGTCTTTACTCTTTTCTTGGGGTGCTTTGACATGAAACACTGGTTTTTATCGCTCTGTTGTCTGGCGCTGTGGCCCAGCATGAGTGCTGCCGATTCGTTTCGTCTGGCTGCTGCGGCCAATTTACAAGCCGTGACGCAAGCTTTGAGCAAAGACTTTTCGCAAAAAACCGGTCATCAGTTTCAAACCAGTTTTGGCGCTTCAGGCAAGTTATTTGCCCAAATTAGCCATGGCGCGCCGTTTGATGTCTTAATGTCGGCTGATCTGAAATACCCACAAACATTACTTGATCAAGGCGCCGCCATCGCACCACTGGTGCATTACGCCAATGGGGTGTTAGTGCTCTGGAGCAAGCAAGCAACCATCCCTAAAGATTGGCAAACTTGGCTGCAATCGAGTGCAGTACAAAAAATTGCCATTGCCCAACCCGAAAGCGCGCCATATGGCCGAGAAGCGCTGCGGGTTTTAAGCGACTTACCGCAATTTCCGGTACTCAAAAGCAAGTTGGTATATGGCGAAAGCATTGCTCAAGCCAGCCAGTTTATTGCCACTGGTGCGGCGCAAGCCGGTTTTAGCGCCAAATCCATCGTCAGTAACCCCGATCAAAGCCAAAGTGGTGCTTGGATTGAAATCCCACAATCCGCGCATCAAGCCATCGCCCAAGGCGCAGTGCAAACGCGCTTCGGTAAAGACAATGCCGCCGCCAAAGCCTTTGTACGTTATTTGCAAAGCCCTAGCGCCCAGCAAATTTTGCAGCGCTATGGTTACTTGGTACCACCACCATGAATCGACTGCCTGCAACCTTAACGCAAATCGATATTGATGGCGGCATGGCATTTATTACTGCCGATTATTTGCAATACCGTTTCAGCGCCATGCTGCTCGGTATTCAAGATGATGTTGCCCAATGGCAAGTGGGTCACGCCGTTGAGCTGGCTTTTGCGGAAAACGACGTTGCGCTTGCTGTGGATTTACAGGGGCAAATTAGCCTGCGTAATCGCTTTCACGCCCAGATTGAACACATTGCAAACAGCCGACTATTAAGTCGAGTTACGCTGCGCTTTGGTGAGCATACCTTGCACGCCTTAATTACCCGCTCATCGTGTGAATCGCTGGGTTTACACTGCGGTCAAAGCGTTGAATGGTTACTTAAATCCAATGCCATGCAGGTGAGCCGTGCTTGATCCACAACCCTTATTACTCACGCTAAAATTAGCAGCGCACACGACGATTTTACTCACCATCGTGGGTATTCCTCTGGCGTATTGGCTAGCGATGGGCCAGAGCCGTATACGGTATATATTTGAAGTCATCACCAGCTTACCCTTGGTGCTACCGCCAACGGTGCTAGGCTTTTATCTCTTGCTGCTATTTAGCCCGAACAGCAGCGTCGGCGGCTGGTTGGTCGCTCATTTTAATGTGCATCTGGCTTTTTCTTATGCCGGCTTAGTGATTGGCTCAATGCTGTTTAGCTTGCCGTTTATGGTATTACCGCTGACCAGTGCTTTTCGGCAACTCTCACCCACGCTACTCGATGCCGCACGCACGCTAGGCAAAAGCGAAAGCAATATCTTATTTCGCGTCATATTACCCAATTGCCAAATGGGCTTAATCAGCGCGCTAATTTTAACTTTTGCGCATACGGTGGGCGAATTTGGCGTGGTGTTAATGATCGGCGGCAATATCCCGGGGCAAACGCAAGTGGCGTCCATTGCGCTGTATCACGAAGTTGAAACCCTCAATTACAGTGCCGCGCATTTATACGCCGCAGTGCTGGTAGGCTTTTCTTTTGTGGTGCTGATGGCGCTGCGCTTAATCAGCGGAAAAACCCGCCATGCATAATCTCTATCTTGATATCCAAACCCCAATGCAATCGGCACATGGCGCCCGATTATTACAAATCAAAACGCAAATTCAAGCAGGCAGCATTACCGCAATTTCGGGGCCGTCTGGCGCTGGAAAATCAACGCTATTACGACTGATCGCCGGATTAAACACGCCGCAGCAAGGCGAAATTCGCTACGGCGATCAATACTGGTTTAACGGCAAAACGCGCGTTGCGACTCGGCATCGCCACGTTGGCATGGTGTTTCAAGACTATGCACTGTTTCCCAACCTCACCGTGCGCGCGCAATTGGCTTACGCTCAGCAACAACGTAATGAAGCGCAGATTGATCAGCTGATCGAGCAAATGGGTTTACAACAATTGGCTTTGCGTAAACCTGAGCAACTTTCTGGCGGCCAACAGCAGCGCGTGGCGCTGGCTAGATCATTGGCTGCTGAGCCAAAAATCCTGTTACTTGACGAAGCGCTATCGGCGCTAGATCGCAGCCTGCGGGATGAATTGCAACAGCATTTGCTCAATTGGCAAGCGCAATCGGGCGCAATGATCATTGTGGTTAGCCATGATTTAGGCGAGATTTTTCGTTTAGCCAGCCGCGTCATTCAACTCGAAAATGGTCAAATTATTGCCGATGGCACACCTGCGGCCGTGTTGCTGCCACAAAGAGCCAGTGGCCGTTTACAACTGATGGGGACTTTACTCGCAATTGAATCAGCTGGCGTAGCGGCACTCCTCACCGTAGCGTGTGGTAACGAAACCGTGGCAACATTAGTTAGCCCCGAAGAAGCCGCACGCTACAGCATCGGGCAATCGATCTCGCTCACCGTCTCTGCGGCCAATGCTTGCGTCAGTGCAGTCAATTGATAGTGTACCTAAGGTAGTCGCTCGGCATTGGCTAAGCGATAATACAAAATCGTCGTGGGTAACCACGTGAGTAAATCATCAAATTCAGCGTCAGGCGTATCTTGTACAAAGCGCGGCGTTGCGCCATCGGCGATGGCATCGCGGTTTTCTAGCTCGTCGGCGCTACTCCCTACGCCATTGGGGCCGCCGGAAAACACCACTGCTGCCGCATCGTCGATGCGTTTAATCGCACTCACCACCTGCCCATCGCGGCGACTGGCGGAATAGACTGAAATTTTCCCTGGTGTTGCCAAAGTAAAACAAGGTTTCATCGCCGAGCTGCCACAATTGGGCGTACCGGCATCATCTCGCCCGGCCAAATCATTGGCATAACTACTGCCTGCTCCGCCCGTGGTCGATGTCGTCACCTGATATTGCAAACGGCCACCCCATGCATCCAACTCAGGCAAGCCCAAGTCTTGCCATGGCAAATCGCCAAATACCAAGCTGCAGCGATAGGCATTGGTGCCGGCGCCATTACGCGCTTCTTTGCCGGCATTGGCCGCCGTATTGGCCAATGTCGGGTCTGCTGGGCATGGCAGGCGATTATTAATCAGCGCAAAACCAATCAGCGCCTCATTGGCAGCGCGCAACATCTGCTGCGTTTCATTCCAACGACGTTGGCTGATTTGTACATTGAGCGCCCCCAAACCGGCTGCCATCAAAATACCGACCACCAGCAAAACAATCGCCATCTCCAGCAGCGAAAACCCGGCCTTTTTATGCGTCATGAGCATGTTTTTTTCCTTGCGCTACAGACGCCCAAGCGGCAGAGATACAGCACATCATTACTACTGCATGATGGACTGACGTACTGCCGATCTAGCGGGTTGAGCCAATGCGTTTGATTTTGGCTATCGTCCAAATACAGCGCTAAATCGCTGCTGGCATTGGCCGCCAAACTGGGGCTAGGCGCTAAATTATTTGCGCGAGGCACTCGGCTAGCGCCCGGAATAATCAAAATCGCCTCGATACTGGCATCCACCACGCCATCAATCACAAAAGGAGCCGCGCAAATATCGCCTTGCTTGACCGCGTAAAAAATCGCCCGATGCCAAATATTTTGTAAAAACCACTGCGCCAAACCATTGCTTGCCGCCAACGGGAACATCCCTTGCCCAGTCCAGCTATCGCTGGCGCGAGGCAAAATACCGGCGCATAAATTCGCTTGGCTAGCGCAAGATAAAGACGTGGTATCGGGTTTATTGTTGCGGCAGCTGGCATCAGCCAACAGATTGGCTGGATAAGGATAAGACGCAGGCGTTGATACGGGTAAACTCGGCAAAGCAATTTGATACGCCTGCCAATAGCGTTTTAATTGTGCCGCCGCCTCGAGTGCCAATCGATGCGTGGTGCGATCAATCAATTCTCGCCCAGTAATCACGCCAACTTGATCATTAAATGTCTCACTCACCGCCGCAGCAATATAAGGCCCGCCCAAGGTTGCGTTATTTTGTCCCTTACCGCCTTCCAAATATTGATTCACCGCCCACGGCGCGGCGCGCACTTGATGACTTAGCGCTGGGCCCGCTGCAAAAATCAGCGCTGCTGGCGCTTGACCATTATCACTATGCTGCGTGACGCCATCGGCGGCATAGAGTGACAAATTGGCAAAGCTATCGCTGTTGACGCGTCGTGCTTGGGTGGCGCTGGAGCGCACGGCAAAAGCCAAATCGACGACATACCATAATGGCTGGCCAGCGCCATCCAGCAGTTTAGGGATGCCTAATGTTTTCCACGGCAATAAACCGATGCGGTTGGCTGCATTACTGCCATCACAACTGGTAATCGACACGCCCTCAAACGCGCCACTAGCGCCAACCGCAGCCGGACAAGGTAATTCTGCTGGACTTAAAGCGCGTCCGCCCGCTGTGCCCTCACGGCTTAATGACCACGCCAGCAGCGCTTGTCGGGCGGTGGCGATGGCTAAACGACTATTGTCACGGCGCTCATCGGGTCGATCCCGCATTTGTACCACAAGAGTTGATGCCAGCACCAAAACCATAAGCAGCATCAGCACCAGCAACGTGGCACCAACTTGCTTATGGGTTTTTTTCTGACAATACATGGGCGGCTAGCCTGTTTATTTCAGCAAGCTTAAACCATAGAATACGCGGCATAAAAAAACACCCCAATGGGTATTGGGGTGTTGCTTTTTGTGTATGCAGGCTAGCGGGCTATACCCTATAGAACTTAATCAGGAAAGCCATTTGGATTTTGGCTTTGCCAGCGCCAGCTATCATTACACATGTCTTGCAAGGTTTTTTCTGCGCGCCAGCCCAGCTCAGCCAACGCTTTACTCGGATCGGCATAACACGTGGCAATATCGCCCGCGCGGCGCTCCACAATCGCATAAGGCACTGGATTGCCACTGGCTTGCTCAAACGCTTTCACCATATCGAGCACCGAATAGCCAACGCCAGTACCTAAACTCACCGTGATATTGCCCGGCTGGGTTTCGAGTTTTTGTAGCGCTTTTACATGACCAATCGCTAAATCCACCACGTGAATATAATCACGCACCCCAGTGCCATCGGGCGTGGCATAGTCGCCACCGAACACCGACAATTGCGCGCGTTTTCCCACCGCTACTTGCGCCACAAACGGCATCAGATTATTCGGAATCCCTTGTGGATCTTCACCAATCAAGCCCGATTCATGCGCGCCAACCGGATTAAAATAACGCAGCAAGGCGATATTCCATTCTGGCTCGGCAACGCGTAAATCGCGCAAAATGTCTTCCACCATCAATTTGCTGCGCCCATACGGATTGGTCGCCGATAGCGGAAAATCTTCTAAAATTGGCACTGCGTGTGGGTCGCCGTAGACGGTTGCGCTGGATGAAAACACCAGATTTTTAACGTTCGCGGCCTTCATTGCATCGAGTAAACGCAAAGTGCCAACGACATTATTGTCGTAATATTCCAGCGGTTTGGCGACCGATTCACCCACGGCTTTCCAACCGGCAAAATGCACCACCGCGCTAAAAGACCAGCGCGCAAAAACGGCATCGAGGGCTGCGCGATCACGCACATCGGCTTTAACCCATTCTATGGCTTGGCCAGTAATGGTTTTCAAGCGCTCAAGCACTTCAGGTTTGGCATTATTAAAATTATCTAAAATGACCGGTTTAAAACCTGCTTTGACCAATTCAATATAGGTATGTGAGCCGATATAGCCCGCACCGCCGGTTAGCAAGATATACATCGATATTTTTTCCTAAATATTTAAACTCAATTCATGCAACAAAGAGGCAATGTTCAGATTAGGTGTTGATGCTGTGCCGCGCTCGTCGAGCTGGGGCTTAAAAACCCGTTTAAGCGCACCGAGTGAGGAGCGAGACAAACAGCTATATCGTTTGGCTCACGACGATCGAGGGCACAGCGGTGCTGGGCGCGCTCGGGTCGCCTTTCTTTCCCCCTCTTTCTTTGGCGAGTCAAAGAAAGAGGGTCCCCGTCGCGGACTGCGACTGTAAAATAATGTGCCGCAGGCACTTAAAACCATCAACACGTAATCTGAACATTGCCAACAAAGAGACGCTGGCTTGGCCAGCCATTAGCTACGCTCTTGCCGCCACAAGAAAAACAAGGCCATGCTCAATAACACCAGCGTTGGAAATCCTGCCGCCAACATCGCAGGCAAGTTATAGAGTTCGCCAACATAGGTGACCAATTGGCTACCAAAGTTAAAGCTTACGCCCAATAAAATGCCGAGGAAAATTTTAACCCCGACATTCCCCGCCCGACGTTGCGCCAAAGCAAACGGCAGAGCAATCAACATCATCGATAAGCAGGCTAAGGGGTAAAACAATTTGCCCCAAAAGGCTAATTTATAGCGCTGGGTACTTTGTTTATTGTTTTCCAAATGGCGAATATAGGTATTGAGCGCATCCACCGACATTTCTTGCGGTTTAACCATTAACACCGCCAACATATCGGGATTAACCGAGCTTTGCCAAACCTGTTCTTTGATGGGGGTCACTTGCACTTTGGGCTCGGAGAAATCAGTACGCTGCACATCCGTGAGCTGCCAGCTGCCATCTTTTTGGTATTGGGCTTTATTGGCATCCAGGATATAAGCGAGCTTCGCGCCGTCGCCCAGCTGATAAATCCGCACTTTCTCTAGCGTCATATCTGGATTCATCACCGAAACATTGATGATTTGCTTTTCATCTTTTACCCAGACACCCGACTGAAATTTACCGAGTAAGACCGATTGCTTGGCTTCAATTTGATAGCGCTTGGCAGCCTCAGAACTCATCGGTGCCAGATATTCGCCCAATAGATAAGTCAGTACCGCATAGCTGGCACCACACACAATCAACCATCCACACAGGCGAAGAATCGACACCCCGGCGGTACGCATTACGGTAATTTGCGAGGTATCGGCCATGCCAGATAAAGCAAAAATACTGCCAATTAACACGGCAACCGGCAGCAATTGATACAAACGACTTGGCAAAGTCAGCAAGACATACACCAAGGCATCTTTGAGCATATAGCCGTCTTTGCCCACATCGCGCAGCTCGCCAATCATGTCAAAAAAGATAAAAATACCGGTCAAAACCACCAGCGTAATCAGCACATAGCCAAATACGGCACCAAATATATAACGACCCAATCGACTCATGACCTTAACCTCGCACGCGGCTGCGCCACCAGAACAAACCAATGGTCAGTAAGGCCACCAAACCATGCAAAGGCCACATCCCTATTTGCGGTGAAATTTTGCCAACGGCAATCCAAGCTTGCATCACATTAATACCGTTGTAATAACCAAATGCCAATAAAGCGGCAATCACCAAATGAAAGCCACGACCACCACGTGGATTGGAAAACGCCAACGGAATCGCAGCCAACATCAACAAAAAGGCCTGAATCGGCAACGCCATTCGCCAAGCCAACTCGGCTTGATATTCCCGCGAATCACTGCCCCATAATTTGGCGGTACTCATCGCCGAGGTCGCCGGATTAACCACCACTGGCGACGGGTCTTCAACACGCACACGGCCTTCTTTAAACGTTAAAATATCGTATTGTGGTGAGCCACTCGGGGCTTTATAGGCGGTAGCGTCTTTAAGCCACATCCAACGATCACCCATTTCATCAACAAACATGCCGCCATTCTCGGCCAGCACGGTGGAGATTTTGCCGTCTTGGCGAATTTGCACAAAGACGTTTTCGCCCTCATTCCGATCACCGGAGAAATTCTCAATAAAATAGACTCGATCAGCACCGCGCGACTCGCGAAAAACCCCCGGTGACACTTGTGAGACCTCTTCGTTTTTTAAACTGGCATCGCGATATTCTCGCCCTTTAAGCTGCGCCCACGGTGATACATACAGGGCCAGCAGGGCGATTAAAATCACCACCGGCACGCCCATTTGCATTACCGGTAAAATAAAGCTGCGAATCGAGCGCCCAGCCGCGAACCAGACGACCATTTCGTGGTCTTTCCACAATCGAGTCAGCACCGTCAAAATGGCGATAAACAGCATTAAAGAAAATAAAATCGGGAAATAACGAATCGCCGCAAAGCCCATCACCGCCCAAACGGCCGAAGAGGCTAATGCGCCAACCGCGGCTTCTCCGAGCAAACGAACGACTTGCGAGGTCATGACAATGACCAATAAAACCACGAATAGCCCAAAAGCCACCCAGGTCATTTCATGGATAAGTGTTTTTCGAAACAGCATGGCGTATTTTAATCTGTCTTTTGACTTGGCCCGAGGGTCAGTGAATAATCAGTGAACTAGAGCAAGGTTTGCTCAATGTCTATTAGCGCAAGACCCAATAAGGAGTCCCCCGTGGAATTTACCATAGTTTCCCCCGCCCCCGAGCATGCAGATTGCGTCGTATTACCCGTTCTTGGCGAAAAATTACCTAGCTTTGCCAAAGAGCTGGATATTAGCTGCGGCCATCTATTTACCACGGCGATCCAAGATGGTGAATTAGCCGCCAAAGTCGGCAGCACGGTTTCACTCGGTCTGCCAGTGAGTTTAGGCTATAAACGCGTTTTATTAGTGCAACTGGGTAAAGAGCCCAATATCAAAGCCATTCGTGACGCCAGCCGCGCCATTGCCAAGGCCTTGTTGGCCAGCAAAAACAAAACCGTTTGTTTGGCGCTGTCTTTAGCGCAGTTTAAAAAACAAGACAACGAAATCCTTGCGCAAGAATTAGTCCAAGCATTAATGCTTGAAGCCTATCGTTTTGAGCAGTTTAAATCTGAGCCAGCACCAGCGGCGACACTTGAAATCGTCAGCTTAGTCGCACCGAAAAAAACCGACATCGAGCCAATCGAGGCCGGTTTAGTGTATGGCCTAGGTATTGGCCACGGTATGAATCTCACTCGGGACTTGGGCAACTTACCCCCTAATGTATGCACACCAAGCTACTTGGCTGCGACGGCACAACATTTAGCGCATACCTATGATTTCTCTTGCCATGTGTTAGAGCAGCCCGAACTCGAAGCGCTCAAAATGGGCTCATTCCTCTCGGTTGCCAAAGGCTCAATCGTGCCACCACAATTTATTGTGATGGAATACCGTAATGCCGATAAAAAAGTCGCGCCAACGGTGTTAGTCGGCAAAGGGATTACTTTTGATTCTGGCGGTATTTCACTCAAGCCCGGCGAAGGCATGGACGAGATGAAGTACGATATGTGCGGCGCAGCCACTGTGCTCGGCGTGTTTCGTGCCGTTGCCGAGCTCGATCTCAAAATCAATTTAGTCGGCGTGATTCCGGCGTGTGAAAACATGCCCAATGGCAACGCCGTCAAGCCCGGTGATATTGTCACCAGCATGAGCGGGCAAACGATTGAAATTCTCAATACCGACGCCGAAGGTCGTTTGATTTTATGCGACGCGCTCACCTATGTTGAGCGCTTTGAGCCGGCGGCCGTGATTGATATTGCCACACTCACTGGCGCTTGCATTATTGCTCTGGGCCACACCACGACAGGACTGTATGCCAATAACGAGCAATTGGCTGCTGATTTACTCAGCGCTTCACGCCAATCGGATGACAAAGCTTGGCAAATGCCATTGTTTGACGAATACCAAGAGCAATTGAAATCCAATTTTGCCGATATGGCCAATATCGGTGGCCGTCCAGCGGGCTCGATCACGGCTGCTGCGTTCTTGTCGCGCTTTACCAAAAAATATCATTGGGCGCATCTGGACATTGCCGGCACCGCGTGGAAATCAGGCGCAGCCAAAGGCGCTACTGGCCGCCCTGTACCCTTACTCGTTGAATATCTACGCGCGCAACAAAGCTAAAAGGAGTGTAGCGCCGTGTTGTTTTTCAACACGGCGCACAACAGCATGACTGAAATTTCATTTTATTTTAATGTGAATAACCGAGAATCCGCGCTTTGCCAATTAGTGGGTAAAGCGCTGCTGCAAGGCCATCGCATGTTCATCTTAACTGGCTCAGAGGCGGCAACCAGCGTACTGGATCGCCTGTTATGGGAAATCCCACCAGCCGGATTTTTGCCACATTGCCAAGCCGACGCCGAGTTTGCCGAACAAACGCCGATTATTATTGATCACCGCGTTGAATTAATCACTCCGCGCAGCCTGCTATTTAACTGGACTGAGCGCGTGGCACCCCGTTTTAGCGAGTTTGAGCGTTTAATCGAAATTGTCGACAGCGACGAAGCACTCAAAGCCGCCGCACGCAGCCGCTGGGCCGCATATAAAGCACAAGGTTTTACCCCCAATGCAACCGACATGCAGGAGCTACTCAACCGTGGCAGAACAGAATCTACCGCTCAATGAAGACACGGTAAGCCCTTTATTTAATAAAATGGACGCCCTGATGGCGCGCCATCGCAGCCCTGCGGGCAAAACGCAGGATGAAATTCCCGTTCTCACCGATCTTGCGCCCAAGCTAGCCGACATTCCGGTGCTCACCGATGTGATTAGCAAAGAAGAATTACTGCAAAAAATCGAACATATCGAGCGCAGTCTAAACGACGAACCCGCCAGCAAAGCCGTTAGTGAGCCAATTCAAAACCGTGGCATTCCAGTACTCATGTTCTCGACGCTCTCTTCGCCCGACAGCGAGCTTGACCTCACACCACCACCCGCTCTAAGCAATATTCAGTTCGAAACTCCCGTCAGCGAAACAATCCCAGCGCCCGCCGAACCGATCTTTTTTAATCTGCCGCGCTTAGATCTTGCCGCCATCGAAGAAGATATTCCGTTAATCCCTGCCAGCAAACCTGCCGCCGCCCCCGTTGCCGCACCGTTTGAATGTGTTGCCGATGATTTAATCATCGATTTCTCTGCCCCAATCGAGCCCCATCACCAAGTAAACGCCGAACCAACTGCCGCAGAACTCGTCCCACCACTTGCGCAGCCCGAATCCGAGCCCGCAATACTGCCCGCCACCAGCACCAGCCGCCAGCCCACACGACTGGTTGCCAGCAGCACGCTAGTTTGGGAAGACGACGTCGAAAGCGAGCCGCAAACACTTAGCACGCCAGACGAATTGCCCAGTGCTAACACGCTCAGCGAAGCGGCCATCGCTGACCTTACCGCCATCGTCGGCGCACAACTGGCCGTCGACATCGCCAGCGAAGTCGAGCAATTAGCCCGGCAGCATTTCTCTAAACTGATGGCGCAATTTTACGGCGACACGCTACGCGAACTCACCAGCGAAATCAGCCAGGAACTAGAAACCCGCCTCGCGCCAAGAATTAGTGAATTAGTCAAACAAGAATTAATCAGTCAAGGGCTGATTAAAAACGCAGAATAAACCGAATAGCGACAGCGAAACTCCGTCTAAAGCAAAACCATCAATAAAGGGTATCTCACTCTAAGTCTTTAATTAAAAAGCTTAGAACAAGATACCCTTTAAAAAAACCTCAAACCCAGCATTAAAATATTCAGAACAAGAGCAACAACTTCACTTTGCGTATACCCAAATGGAATTACGGTGTTTTAAATATTTGCGCGACTGATTTTGATGCTGCCTCAAGCAATAATGCAGAAGCCCCCATGGTCTGCATTGCAACAATCAAGCCCTCCCCAATTAAAAACAATTGCATTGCCATTGTTGGCGGATCAATTGCACCAGATTGAGAGCAAATCATTTCAAGATAATTCAAGACGCGTAATTTATGCGCTTTGGATAGAAGATGCGGGCTGGCGCTGGGTTCAGCAAATTCAGCGGCCGCATTAATAAATGCGCACCCACAAAAGTCAGCTTCACTGCCCCAATTAGCCAAAAAAGCCACATACGCTTGTGGTCGATCAACAACGTCGGCGGCCTCAACAAAAGCCTGCATGCGTTCAAAAAACTGCGTATCGCGCAAGTTTAATGCCGCAGCAATTAAGTGATCTTTACTCGGAAAATAACGATACAAGGTCCGCTTAGTCACACCAGCAACACGGCTGAGCTGATCAACCCCCGTTGCGTGAAAACCATGCTGGTAGAACTCGTTCAGTGCTGCGTTAACAATTTGATCAGATGTATTCATACCGGTCATTTTAATATGAACATTAACAACAAGTACACCGATCTGTTGACTTGTCGGTATACCGATCAGTATCCTAGCTGATCATCTACCTACAAATTGGAGTTCGATCATGGCTTTTAAATTTCGCCTTAACTCAAAAGCACCGCCAGTGCCATCCACTCAATTTGTATTGATCTCCATGTTAGGGGCTGTTTTAGCCATTGGCATCACCGCGTGGTTATCAAAAAACTCTGGATTTTATTGGCTGATGGCGCCATTTGGTGCGAGCTGTGTTTTGGTATTTGGTTTGCCAGACTCGCCGCTGGCTCAGCCGCGCAGCGTGGTCGGCGGCCATTTGATAACCACTCTTGTCGGCTTAATCATGCTGTATGCCGTAGGCGACTTTTGGTGGTCAGAAGCGCTGGCCGTTGGTTGGGCTTTAGCCCTCATGCAACTCACCCGCACGGTACATGCCCCAGCAGGAGCAAATCCATTACTGGTGATGGCAACTCATCCGGGATTTAGCTTTCTGATTACGCCGGTATTGCTTGGTGCGCTGAGCATTGTCGGGGTTGGATATCTCATAAACAATCTTAGGCAAAGCGGTAGTTATCCTCGATATTGGTTTTAATTTTCTAAGTACCATCGCACTGATGGAGCACGGCGAAATTGCAGATCAGCGCAAGTTGTAACAAGTAAAAGGGTATCTAGCCCTAAGTGTTAAACATCAACACTCAGCGCCAGATACCCTTTACTTCAACAATTAAAAACCAGAATCAAGACTTCCCAATTGGTTTATTGGGTTGTTCTTGCTTGATGGCGAATGTTTTGCCTTTGAGCGTGATTTGGATATTGCTTGGGCCGGTAATCGGCAAGCGATATGTCACTTTCACGTCTTTGGCTGCGCCAATGGCCAAGGCCGGCAGTGCCATTTCTACGGTGTGAAAATCGCCTTTTAAACCGCCAATATTATTGCCGGTATGGCCAGATGCCACTGCGGTGATTGCGCCGCCGCTTAAATTATCCGGTGCGGAGACTGGATATTGGAAGCGGATTTTGCCACCCGATGGAATCGCCACGCCGGTGTTGTTGACGATATGCAGCGTTGGAGTGATCGGGAAATTATCGTCGCCCATGGGAAATTTATTCAATTCCACACTCACGTCGATGACTTCGATTGGCGTAATGGCACTCACCGGATTGGCGCTACTCGCTACAGTATTGCCATAAGGCGCTGCGCTACGGAATTTATCGGCCAAAAGACGCGTTAGGCTAGAGCCCGGTACGTACTGACCTTTGCCGCCGTTCAGATTGCTTTGATTCGCATCCCAATCATAATCACCGGCCAATTCCCAGTTCATTGCGCCACCAATGCCGTTTTTAATAATCCAATCGGCCTTGGTTTGCATCGCTTGTTCATCTTCAGTTGAGATAAATACCTTGGTGGTATCGTTCCACAGCCAAGATGCCACCAGCGTTGGATCGTAATACCTTGTGTATTTACCGACGATATTCGCCGCAGACATATTGAACTGCGCGAGGTAATCGCCGGCAATGCCTTTTTCTAGATTTTTGGCATGCCACATTGGATTGGAGCCATCGGCTTGTTCCTTGCCGTTTTCATCGACGTCAAACCAGATATTGTCGATGCCATACGCGCCAATACCGCACGGCGCAACCAAGCCCGGTGGACACGTTTGCGTGGTGGCATCACCCCACAAGCCACCAGCACCACCACCCTTCACATCACGCCAGCCACGGGTGTAATACGGCACGCCCATATTGATGCGCCCTGCTGGCATCATGCCGCGATAAAAATGGTAGGCCCAATCGGTGTTCAGATAGCCCATGCCTTTGTATTGCGGGTCGTTATAGATGTTGTAAAACACCAATTCGCCGTCTTTACCATCGTCATACAAGGCGGCGTTCGGGCCAACGTATGGGCTCCAAGTGCCGTGTAAGTCGTAACTCATCACATTTAAGAAATCGAGGTATTTAGCCGCTTGGAAGGTTTCCATGCCGCGCAATAAATAACCCGAAGCCGGTACAGCGGCAGTGAGTTGATAATATTTATTATCCGCAACTGACGCAGCATTGAGTTTTTCACGCAATACCCGCATCAATTCGCGGTAGCTCGCTTGCAAGCCTTTGAGGCGCGGCGTAGAAGCCGTCCAATCGAGCGGATTGCCCGCATCTTTGAGTGACGTTGGATATTCATAATCAAGATCGGCACCGTCAAATTGATATTGGCGCAAGAAAGCCACCACAGATTCGGCAAAGGTATTAATCCCTGCGGTATTGATTGAGCCATCGGCATTGGTGGTCATTGAATAAAATCCACCCGAAGATACGCGTTTACCATCCGCGCCAAAGTAGCCGCCGGTTTCTGCCCAACCGCCAATCGACACCAAAACGCGCATATTGGGGTATTGTTTTTTGTATTTGGCGAGCAAATTGAAATGCCCTTTAAACGCCAAGCTCGGGTCCATCTCTGCGCCTACAACCCCCGGCCATGTCATATCGGTGGATTCATTGCCTGCCACTTCGGCGTTCACCGAGATTTTATTGCTGCTATCGATGTGCGCGAAGGCGTAGTTAATATGCGTTAGATTTTTCCACGGAATATCACTGGCCAAATAGCGTTGCTTGCCGTCTTTGCCGGTGCGCCAATTGGTGAAGTAACCGATATTGCGACGTTGCAAACCATTGGCAAGTTGCTCACGGCCAGCTGTGTCGTAAACCAAGCAATACGGCACATTGGCCACCGCCGACACCGCCATACCTTCAGGGCGGCAAGCGTCGTTATTCCCAACTGGCGGCGTTGGTGTGCTACTTGGTGTGGCGGTTGGCGTGGTGCTTGGCGTAGCGCTTGGCGTGGCTGTTGGGCTGGTCGTCGGTGTGGCGCTTGGCGTCACGGTTGGTGTAATCGTCGGTGTCACTGTGGGTGACGATGTTGGCGTTACCCCGCAAGCGCCTAAATCTTTCCACGGCCCCCATTGATCGGTGGCCGACGGCGTATTCCCTTGCGTCCACCATTTGGCCTCAAAATTTCGGCCGTTATAACTTACTCGCTGACCGCCGTTATAGGTACTGGCGCTATTCCAAACCGCCAAACAATTCCCCACTGGTGCAGCGCTGGTGGGCGTCGGCGTCGTGATGGGTGCAGTAGTTGGCGTAGTCGTTGTGACCGGGGTTGGCGTGGCGCTAGGCGTTGGCGTGCTCGTTGGTGCCGCAGTGCTGCTCGCGCTCACGGCTTCCCACAGCGTTGGCGTTGCTGCCGGATTCCAGCCTGCGCCCACATACGCGGTATGCGTTGAACGGGCGGTATAGGTCTTACCAGCATAAGTTACTTGCGCTCCAGCTGTATACGTCGTTCCTTCGGCCCACTCAGCAGCAAAAACCCCACTACTGAACAGCAACCCCAGCGCAACCACCGACATGCGTAAACGCAAGCCTTTGTGTTTATTCATCATCTCTCTCATCCTCGTTTTTATATTTTGACACTAGGGTAATCCCTAGTGTCACCGAGAATAGTCCGCTTCATCGCTAACGACAAAACCACAAAGCACAAATTGGTATTGATACAACAATCAAATAAATACCAATTTCTCGCGAGCGATGGATGTTGGCTCGTTACCCGCCAACAACATTTACAGTGGTAAAAAAAATATTGCCGCTGCGTTTTTTTTGCGGCATTCCCCATTCGCGCCAAGCAAGCTTTATAATCTATGGTTTCGCTTTAACTGAGCACGCACCATGGAACTCGCCAAGAGCTTCGAGCCACAGAATATTGAATCGCATTGGTACCCGTTTTGGGAAAGCCAAGGCTACTTCCAACCGAGCATGGACCTTGCTCGCGAGGCATTTTGTATCCAATTGCCACCGCCGAACGTCACTGGCACGCTACATATGGGCCACGCATTTAATCAGACCATCATGGATGGCCTGACGCGTTACCACCGCATGCGCGGCGACAACACTTTATGGTTGCCCGGTACCGATCACGCCGGTATCGCCACGCAAATCGTTGTAGAACGCCAGCTCGATGCACAAGGCATTAGCCGCCACGAACTCGGCCGCCCTGCTTTCCTCGAGAAAGTATGGGAATGGAAAAAAGAATCTGGCGACACCATCACCAGCCAAATGCGCCGCATGGGCTCGTCGGTCGATTGGAGCCGCGAATACTTTACGATGGACGACAAAATGTCGACCGCCGTCGTTGAAGCCTTTGTGCGCCTGTTTGAAGAAGGCCTGATTTACCGAGGTAAACGCCTATCAAACTGGGATGCCAAACTCGGCACTGCTGTTTCTGATTTGGAAGTGATTTCCGAAGAAGAAAACGGCCATATGTGGCATATCAAATATCCAGTTGTTGGCAGTGATGAGTTCATCACCGTCGCCACCACACGCCCTGAAACGCTACTTGGTGACGTGGCAGTTGCGATTGCGCCAGATGACGAGCGCTTCTTGCATCTGGTTGGCAAAATGGTTGAGTTGCCGCTCACTGGCCGCCAAATCCCCGTCATTGCTGACGAATACGTTGATAAAGCTTTCGGTACTGGTTTTGTCAAAATCACCCCAGCGCATGATTTTAACGACTACCAAGTCGGTAAACGTCACAACACGCAACTGATCAATGTGATGAGCTTGCAAGCGACGATTTTGGCCAAAGCACAAGTATTTAGCTTTGAAGGCGCCAGCCTTGGCAGCGTTGAATTGCCAGCGGCGTATGCTGGCATGACTACCGCTGAAGCGCGTAAAGCGATGCTCGCTGATTTGGATGCACAAGGTCTGCTCCTTGACACTAAACCGCACAAATTAATGGTGCCGCGTGGTGATCGTACTGGTACCGTGATCGAGCCATTGCTGACCGACCAATGGTTTATGGCGATGAGCAAGGCCGACGAAACTGGCCAAAGCATTACCGAAAAAGCGCTTGAAGCAGTTCACAGCGGCGAAGTGCAGTTCGTGCCGAATGACTGGGTGAATACCTATAACTCATGGCTCAATAATATCCAAGATTGGTGTATTTCTCGCCAATTGTGGTGGGGTCATCAAATCCCAGCTTGGTATGACGAAGACGGCCAAGTGTATGTAGCGCGTACTGAAGCTGAAGCCATCGCCAAAGCCGGCGGCAAATCGGTAACGCGTGATAACGACGTACTCGATACGTGGTTCTCTTCTGCACTCGTTCCATTCTCAAGCCACGGCTGGCCGAATGAAACACCGGATTTGAAAGCGTTCTTGCCTTCATCGGTGCTGGTAACGGGCTACGACATTATTTTCTTCTGGGTTGCCCGGATGATTATGATGACCAAACATTTCACCGGCAAAGTGCCATTCAAACACGTGTATATCCACGGTTTGGTGCGCGATGCGGAAGGACAAAAAATGTCCAAATCCGAAGGCAATGTACTCGATCCAGTTGATTTGATCGATGGTATTGCCCTAGAGCCCTTGCTAGAAAAGCGCACCACGGGATTACGTCGCCCAGAGAATGCACCGAAAGTCGCAGCCAAAACCGCCAAAGAATTCCCAGAAGGGATTCCTGCGTACGGTGTTGACGCGCTGCGTTTTACGTTTGCGTCACTGGCATCACTCGGTCGGTCGATCAATTTTGACCAGAAGCGCTGCGATGGTTATCGCAATTTCTGCAATAAAATCTGGAACGCGACGCGCTTTGTGATGATGAATGTCGTCGACAAAGATTGCGGCCTCGAGGACGGTGCAGAGTTGGAATACAGCTTTGCCGATGAATGGATTATTTCTCGTCTGCAAGAGACAGAAACCACCATCACCACTGCGCTCGACACGTTCCGTTTCGATTTGGCAGCGCAAGCCATCTACGAATTTACGTGGAATGAATACTGCGATTGGTATATCGAGCTGGCCAAAGTGCAAACTCAGCACGGTACCGAGCCGCAGCAACGTGCAGCACGCCGTACGCTCATTCGCGTGTTAGAAACCATCTTGCGTTTGATTCACCCGATCATGCCGTTTATTTCGGAAGAAATCTGGCAAACCGTCGCACCACTGGCGGGCAAGAAAGACACCGAGTCACTGATGATGGCGGCGTGGCCTGTAGCGGACGCCAGCAAAATCAAACCCGAAGCCGTCGCTGCGATTACTGAGCTCAAAGCGATTGCCTTTGCGGCGCGTAATTTGCGCGGTGAAATGGGCCTGAGCCCAGCTGTCAAAGTGCCGATGTTTGTTGAAGGCGGGCCAGAGCTGCAAAAATACGCCAAGTATTTAATGCCGCTGGCTAAATTGTCGGAAGTGAATATCGTTGCGAAGCTACCAGAAGGTGATGCACCGGTGGCCGTTGCTGGCACGACGCGCCTGATGCTCAAAGTCGAAATCGATAAAGCCGCTGAAACCGCGCGCTTAAATAAAGAAATCGGTAAAACCAGCGATGCGCTAGAAAAACTCGTCGCCAAGCTAGAAAAGCCAGGCTACACCGAGAAAGCACCAGCGCATTTGGTGGAAAAAGACAAAGCGCAAGTGATCGAGCTACACGACAAATTGCACAGCTTGAATGTGCAAGTGGATAAATTGAAATAAACCATCCACCGACAATCAAAGGCCACTCGCAAGAGTGGCCTTTTTTAATTCATCGCTCAATTGAGCACAGATTATCGGCAGCGCAAGGTTGCAGAACTGCCTTCACGGACTTCGGTTTTTTTCAAATCACCACGGCAAAAATATTCGATCTTCGCGATTTTTTTACGACCATCAGCAGGATCGCCACACCACTGATTACCCGCTTTAAATTCATACGCAGACCGCCCATTGGCTGAGCGGGCAAGGCGCTGGGTAAAGTCACAGCGATTACGCGATGCGCCATATGTTGCGCGTGAAATGCGGATTTCACGCTGCCAATTGCCATTATTATTCCCATGGCCGCCGCCATTCATCATGCGAACAGCTTCACGAAAACCATCGCGAAAACCATCTTGATACTGCGAATTTTTGCCGCGTAGCATTTGTTCTGGCATGCGTGGCTCGCCGGCAATCACCGTGCTCGACAGCAAAACTAAGGCACAACATAGTTTGAGTTTCATCATTGACCCTTCAATTGAAGGTCAAGATCATCAAGTTTGGGTAATAAGATGGCAAGCGACATAATTACCATGCTGTAATATTACAAACACGCTTATTTCAAAATAGACATCAATATCATGCTACTTGGCCATTTAAATCATTCCAACGGCGCTTTACCGGTCATCATCGAAACCGCACTCAATTATTTACGCCATACCGACTTTAGCACCATGGCGGCAGGCCGCTATCCACTCGATGGCGAGCGCATGATTGCCATTGTGCAAACCCCAATGACCCAACCTTGGGAAACGGGAATGCCTGAGTTTCATCAACGCTATATTGATATTCAATACCTGGTTGCAGGTGAAGAAGTGATTGGCTATTTACCACCCAATCCGGCGTTGGGTCTGAGTGTCGATCAACTGGCCGAGCGCGATATTGCTTTTGTTCACCCACAAGAAAACGAATCACGGCTGGTGTTAAGTGCCGGCATGTATGCCATCTTTTTCCCTGGCGAATTGCATAAACCGTGTCGTGCGCTCAACACTCCGGTAAGCATAAAGAAAGTTGTGATTAAAATTGATATAAACTGCCTCAATTAAATATTCTTTTAGGAGCACGGCATGAAACGATTATTCATTAGTGGGATTTTGGCTTTGTCACTCACTGGTTGCGGCTATAACGCATTGCAAGCCCAAGATGAAACAGTGGCAGCGGCTTGGTCCGAAGTGCTCAATCAATATCAGCGCCGTGCCGATTTAGTCCCTAATTTAGTCAATGTGGTGAAAGGCTATGCCGCGCATGAAGAAAAAGTATTACTCGGTGTGACCGAAGCGCGCGCCAAAGTGGGCAGCATTCAAGTCACCCCCGAACTCGCCAATGACCCTGCCGCACTCAAGCGTTTTCAAGAAGCACAAGCCGGCATGGGATCGGCATTGTCGCGCTTGATGGCGATCTCGGAAAAATATCCCGACCTCAAAGCCAATGAAAACTTCCGCGATTTATCGGCCCAACTCGAAGGCACCGAAAATCGCATTACCGTCGCACGTAATCGCTATATCCAAGATGTGAAAGCGTTTAATACCACCGCGCGCACCTTTCCGAACAATCTCACCGCCAAGATTTTTGGCATTGAAGTGAAACCCAACTTTAGCGTTGAAAACGAAAAAGCGATTTCAAGCGCGCCAACGGTGGATTTTAGTGGCGAGAAAAAATAATGCAGCGCCGCTGCCAATTATTAATCTATATGTTAGGTATATTGCTATGCCCTTTTTTATTTGCCGCCAGCATAGCAATACCCCAGCTTAATGCTCGTGTTACCGATTTAACGCAGACGCTCAATGCCCAGCAAACTGCCACGCTAGATCAGCAGTTAGCCAGCTTAGAGCAGCGCAAAGGTAGCCAATTGGCGGTGCTGATCGTACCAAGCACTGGCGATGAAAGCATTGAGCAATTTGCGATTAAAGTGGTCGATCAATGGCAATTGGGCCGCAAAGGCGTGGATGATGGTGTGCTGCTATTGGTCGCCAAAGACGATAAAAAAGTGCGTATCGAAGTCGGTCGTGGTCTTGAAGGCGCTTTGCCCGATGTGGTGAGCAGCCGGATTATTCGTGAGTTTATTTTACCCGCGTTCCGGCAAGGTGATTTTGTCGGCGGTATCGACGCTGGCGTGGCCAAAATCAGCGCCGTGATTGATGGTGAAGCACTACCGCCTGCGGCGACTGCGCCGGCTGCTGCTGCGCCATTTAAAATCCTTGGCTTAGAGCCGCTCACATTGGCGGGGATTTTATTTGCTGGCTTTATTTTGAGCCAAATCGGCGGTCGCTGGCTGGGACGCGGCGGCGTGGCCGCAGTGAGTGGTTTTGCCGCCATCAGCACCGGCACACCGATCACGCTGGCTTTGCTACTTGGCATCGGCATGGCATTGACGCTGAGCATTGTTACTAGTCGTTTATTTATCGAACTTATCGGCCTCGTTTTAAGCCATCAAAGCGGACGCGGCGGCGGTTTTAATCATCGCGGTGGTTATGGTGGCGGCGGATTTGGCGGCGGAGGCGGTGGCGGTTTCAGCGGCGGTGGTGGTGGATTTGGAGGCGGTGGCGCCTCGGGAGGATGGTAATGCAAAAATTTAAACGCCTCTGGCTGCACTTAAAGCCCAATCAGGCTGTGCGCTATTTTAATCCAGCAAGCCAAGCGACGCTGAGCCAAGTCATTAGCACCGCTGAGCAAGGGCATCGGGGAGAGATTCGATTAATCATCGAGGCGCGCTTACCGATAGCTTTAATTTGGCAAAACACCACCGCCCGTGAGCGAGCGCTAAGCTGGTTTTCTGATCTACGCGTTTGGGATACCGAGGGCAATACCGGCATCGTGCTGTATCTGTTACTAGCTGAGCGGCAACTAGAATTAGTGGCCGATCGTGGCATTGCCAACAAAGTACCGCCAGCGCAGTGGCAAGCCATTTGCCAGCAATTAGAGCGCGATCTGGCCGCAAATCAGGTGCTGCCCGGTTTAAGCCAAACGCTGACGCAATTGGGCGACTTATTGGCGCAGCATTTTCCTTTGCCAATGGATGGCGAGAATCCTAACGAACTAACTAATGAGCCAGTGATTGTGATTTAAACCCCTACCCTCAGCCAACTTAATTGGCTGAGGCCGTCCAACGCCATGAGCGCAACAGCGCTCATGGCCATCGATATATTTCATACGGTATATCGACAAGACTCTTATTAAATATAATTCAGAAGTCAATACCCTATCAAGCAACATCCCACCGCATGATTTCTTCGACAATAAACCCTTGAACGCCATCGATTCGCATCGCCGCTAACGTTGCCTGCTCGGCGGCGGTTTCGACGGATTTGGCGATCACCATAAAATCCAAACCATGGGCAATTTTAATCATCGCATCCATATAAAATTGGTGATCTCGATTGTGATCAATTTGCTGACTAAACGCGCCATCCACTTTGAGATAATTGACTTTTAGCCGGCTTAAATACGCCAATGAACTCAAACCGCGCCCTACATTATCTAAGCCAACTTGCACCTGAAGCGGCGTCATTTTGTCGATAAAGCCAGCCACATCGCTCAATTGGTGGATCGCTTCATGCTCAGCCAATTCAAAACTCAGCCGCTGCGCCAGATGCGGCGTGGCAATTAATCGATCGCCAAGCCAAGCCATAAACTCAGCATCAGCAATAGAAATACCAAATAAATTAATCGCCAACCGAGTTTGTGGCGGTGCTGCAGCCATTTGCGTTAAACAGCGATCAATCACTAAACGATCAAACTGCGGTAATAAGCCATGGCGCTTGGCCATCGGTATAAATAAGGCAGCAGGGATCAACTCACCATCGGCATCCCGAATTCGCGCAAACACCTCATGGTGCAAACTCTGACCATCGAGCGCTTTAACGCGCTGCGTATCAAGCTCGATATTTTGCTGGGTTAAAGTCGTTTGCAATAAATCACGCCATTGCGTGGCATTGCGCGTTGCCAAAGTATTTTTATCCTGACCTTCATCCAGATAAAAAGTATTGGTGCCCGCAGCTTGGGCGGTACGTAGGGCCAAATCGACTTCAGACAGCCATTCACTCCCCGTTTGCGAGTGATACATCACCACGCCTATATGACCAATTTGTGCATACGGCGTCAGGCCCTGTTCGTTAAGGGTACTCAGTTGCTGCATCAAATCGCTCGCAATCTGCGCAACTTGCTCTGATTCTGCATCGGCAATCAAACAAGCAAATGTATTGCCACTCATTCGCGCAATAAATGAGTCTTCAGCGCTATTGGCTAAATTGGTTTTTAACAGGTCAGCGATCGCGATCAATAATGCATCAACCGTCTGAAAGCCTTGCTGCTCATTGAGTGCATTTAAGTGGCTCACCTCTAAAAACAATAAAGCACGATAAGCTAAGGCTTCATCAGCCGCTAAAATCTGCTGAAAATGCAAATCAAAATAACGCCGATTAGGTAAACCCGTTAGCCGATCAAGATAGGCGTCTTGCCGCAGTCGATCAATGCTAGCCATTTGCTCTACAAACATTTCTTTGAGCTTTTGCGTCATTTGATTCATCGCTTGCACCACTCGGCGTAAATCTAAAGTCCACGGCAATGGGCTTGGCGCTGGATATTCCCGATTACAAATGGCCATGGCTTGCATTTCAACTGCACGTAATGGACGTAAAACGACGTGCAACAGGCTAATCGCAACGCATAAAGTCAGAATAAATGCCGCCAAAAACCAATAAAAAGCATTCACACTACTTCCCCACAATGAGGCATACGCAATCCCCGGATTGGCTGCAATCCGAATTGATCCCGCTTGCTGCCAACCATGATTCATCAGTGCTTCACCGCTTGGCGTTTCGATTGGAAATAATCGCACAAACCAATCGGGCACCTGATTAACATGCAAAGGCGCAATTCTTTCTAAAATGACAATCCCATTCACATCAACAATTTGGATTTTTCGGTAATAGCCACTATCAAATACCGCATCGAGCATACTTTGTACGATAACCCGCTGCTGTGGGTCTAAAATCAACGGCGATAACTGCATGCCCAATGAGGTTGCCGTGTCCTGAGAAATAGTGCTTAATTGCTCAGTCAAAAAAGAGCGTGAACTTTGTATGTTTAAATAAATACTGCCACAAAATAACACGCTAAATAATAATACAATCATTAGAATCAACTGTTTTAACAGTGTCATCACGCTCTCCTTAAAACTGCAAAGTCATTTCAATCATCAAATTCATGACCACGACGTGACACTAATTGCGACCAAAAACCAATATTATTTTTCCTCGCGCTGGCATTACCATTACTGCGGTCTTTAGCTAACCAAAGACCTTGACCATTAAAACTATAAATTGGTATTAAATCCGGACGTAAAGTGGCTTGACGAACTTCAGGGATTAAATTATCTAAAATCAATGGCATTTCGGCAGGGGCCGGATAATAGCTTAAAACCATATGCGCTAAATTATTAGGCCCAAAACCACTGGCTTGTACGTAGGTAATTCTTAATTTGTTTTCTGCTACGCCTAAGGCTAACAAAGCAAAATACTTAGCAATCGCAAAGTCCTCACAATCTCCTCGCCCTTTAGCTAACATTTCAATCGGCGTTGCCCAGTAGTCCTCTACGCCCCAGTTTTGAGCATCACTCACAAACATAATTTGTTGATTAAAAAAATCATTCACTAGTTTTAATTTTTTTAATTCACCGATTGTTTTATCACTCGCCAATAAGACCTGCCAAGCTTCTAGTCTTTGTCTACTTGCTGCGCCATATTTTTTATCGACTTTATCTAACATCTGCGGACTTAATCGAAACGGATCATCTCCTTGACTATCTGACAACAAAATGATTTGCGGCAATAGCAAAGCCGCAACAACTAACCATTGCCGCCAAGTGAAATATCGAAATAATTTATTGAATTGCCACACAAAACACCTATTAAATTCATGCCAACTGATCGCCAATTAAAACTGACGATTCATAAACAAAGCCAAATGAACTCGGTCAGAAATATTTAATTTGGAAAAAATCGTACTTAAATGCGTTTTCACTGTGCGATCTGAAATATTCAACTCACGAGCGATGAGTTTATTTGACTGGCCTTGCGCCACTAAATTGGCAATTTTTCGTTCTTGAGGGGTGAGTTGCTTTAAATTTTTATTCGTATCGTGCACAGAATGCGAAGCGGTGTAATGCTGCAAACCTTTTAATAAAAATGGCAATGCGCCAGTCGAAACCCAAATCCCATCGCGCGAGGTGACATCCACAATCACCTGTAAGCGCGCCAACGGCAAATCAGGCGTGCAGCAAGCCTTCACACCGATGGCCAGCCAAGCGAGCTCCGCATCGACAGATAGCTCGCGAAAACCCAACAGCAAGCATGTCGCTTTAGCCAGATTCATCAAAAACAGCGGTTCTGGCATGCTCGAAAAAATTCGCATATCCAAAATACAAGACCGTGGCGGCTTAAGTAATAAATCCGCCAACGGCGGCATATCAGCACACGGCATTAAATGCCCTTTTCCAGCCAAAACCTGCGCCCAAAGCGCTTGAAATTCAGCATGATTAGAAATGACACAATCTGTCTCAGACATGATTCATCCCGCTGAGTATTGGCAAGGGTACGGGTTTAACCCTAGTACCTGAGGACGATTCGATCGCAACAACAAGGCCATAGAATCAAGATCATGCATAAGTCGTGACGCAAAAGTTCGATTGCATTGTTAAGTAGCATCAAAGCGGCGGTCGCTTTTTGTCATCGAACTTGAGCACTGCCTAGCATTGATCGACTTTAAGCCTCTTCAATAGTTTAGGTCTAAGCCCTGTGAAATACCAATGACAGCAATTAGACCGCATTACCTATAGCGAGAATCTCATCATGGCCAAGCAAGCAAATATCTCGACTCACACCATTGCCAGCAAAGGCACCGTGACGCAGGTGATCGGCGAAGTCAAAGTGCTAACCGCCGCTGGGCAAACCCATACACTTCAAGTCGGCGATAAGGTGAATGCCGGTGACACCATTCAAACTGGCGCCACTGGCGCAGTTGCACTCCAATTTGAAGGGGCGAATCCGATTAGTCTTGGGCATTCAGATTCATTAAGCATTACCAGCGAATTACTCGCTAGTTTGTATCAGCCCGCAATCAGTGCAGCCAGTGATGCGGCCAAAATTCAAGCCTTAATCGAGCAAGGCGCCGACCCGACTCAAGTGGCTGCAGCCACTGCGGCCGGTGCTGCTGGCGGTGAAAATGCAGGGCATAGCTTTGTGGTGATAGACGGACCACACTCTCGGGTGCTAATTCCAACTGGATTTCCTACCGAAGGTATTCTGCTTGACGGAAAAAATATTTATGTTGACCCCATTATTGGCAATCGAGCTCCACAGGCGCGAGACGATACAAGCCAAAGCCTTAATAGTTCAAATGCGGCTGATGACGCTTTAACCACGCCAGAGGATAAGCCACTCACCATTAACCCTGCGCTACTGCTCGCCAATGACCGCGACCCCGATGGCGATACGCTGACCATTATCAGCGTGCAAAACGCTGTGCATGGCACTGTGGCGATTGTGGATGGCAAAATCGTCTTTACACCAACAGCCGATTATCATGGTCCAGCCAGTTTTACCTATACCGTGAGCGATGGCCGTGGTGGCACTGCGACGGCAACAGTCAATATCGGCGTGACACCCGTCAATGACCCACCAAAGGCCAATAACGACAATAGTACCGGTGCGGCTGATGACGCCTTAACCACACCAGAAGATCAACCACTTACCATTAACCCTGCGCTACTGCTCGCCAATGACAGCGACCCCGATGGCGATACGCTGACCATTATCAGCGTGCAAAACGCTGTGCATGGCACGGTGGCGATTGTAGATGGCAAAATCGTTTTTACGCCTGCAGCGGATTATCATGGTCCAGCCAGTTTTACCTATACCGTGAGCGATGGCCGCGGTGGCACTGCTACGGCAACAGTCAATATCGGCGTTACCCCAGTCAATGACCCGCCCAAAGCCAATAACGACAACAGTACCGGCGCCGCTGATGACGCCTTAACAACGCCAGAGGATAAGCCACTCACCATTAACCCTGCGCTACTGCTCGCCAATGACCGCGACCCCGATGGTGATACGCTGACCATTATCAGCGTGCAAAACGCTGTGCATGGCACGGTGGCGATTGTAGATGGCAAGATCGTTTTTACGCCTGCAGCGGATTATCATGGTCCAGCCAGTTTTACCTATACCGTGAGCGATGGCCGCGGTGGCACTGCTACGGCTACGGTGAATATCGGCATTACACCCGTCAATGACGCACCAAAAGCCAATAACGACAATAGTACCGGTGCCGCCGATGACGCGTTAACCACACCAGAAGATCAACCCCTCACCATCAACCCTGCTGTCTTGCTCGCCAATGACAGCGACCCCGATGGCGATACGCTGACCATTATCAGCGTGCAAAATGCTGTGCATGGCACGGTGGCGATTGTGGATGGCAAAATCGTCTTTACACCAACAGCCGATTATCATGGTCCAGCCAGTTTTACCTATACCGTGAGCGATGGCCGTGGTGGCACTGCGACGGCAACAGTCAATATCGGCGTGACGCCCGTGAATGATCCACCGATAGCAGAAAATGATCGCTACACTGGGCTTGAGGGTGATCCACTGAGCACCCATGAAGATGAAGCGCTGTCGATTAATCCGGCCATTTTATTAGCCAACGATCATGATCTTGACGGCGATACACTGAGTCTGGTGAGCGTACAAAATGCCAGTCATGGCGTAGTCAGTATCATCAATGGCCAAGTGATATTTACACCTGACGCAGACTTTAATGGTGTCGCTAGCTTCTCTTACACCATTAGCGATGGTCATGGTGGCACTTCGACTGCCACAGTCATGATTAATGTGATGCCAGAAAACGATGATCCTTTGGCCAAGGACGACAACAGTACCGGCGCAGCGAATGACGCTTTAACAACGCCTGAAGATAAGCCACTGACTATTAATCCTGCGCTACTACTCGCCAATGACAGCGACCCCGATGGCGATGCGCTGACGATTATTAGCGTGCAAAACGCCGTGCATGGCACGGTGGCGATTGTGGATGGCAAAATCGTCTTTACACCAACAGCCGATTATCATGGTCCAGCTAGTTTTACCTATACCGTGAGCGATGGCTTTGGTGGCACCGCCACCGCGACGGTGAATATTGGTGTTACGCCAGTGAATGATCCGCCAAAGGCAGAAAATGACCGCTACACCGGACTTGAAGGCGATCCACTCAGCACCCATGAAGATGAAGCGCTGTCGATTAATCCGGCCATTTTATTAGCCAATGATCATGACCTTGACGGCGACACACTGAGTCTGGACAGCGTACAAAATGCCAGTCATGGCGTAGTCAGTATCATCAATGGCCAAGTGATATTCACACCTGACGCAGACTTTAATGGTGTCGCCAGCTTCTCTTACACCATTAGCGATGGTCATGGTGGCACTTCGACTGCCACAGTCATGATTAATGTGATGCCAGAAAACGATGATCCTTTGGCCAATAACGACAACAGTACCGGCGCCGCGAATGACGTTTTAACGACGCCAGAAGATAAGCCACTGACTATTAATCCAGCGTTACTACTCGCCAATGACACCGATATTGATGGCGACACACTAAGTATTATTAGCGTACAAAACGCCAGTAACGGCAGCGTCGAGCTCGTTAATGGCAATGTGGTATTCACGCCCAACCCCAATTACAACGGCCCAGCCAGTTTTACTTATACCGTGAGTGATGGTTTCGGCGGCACAGCGACGGCGACGGTGAATATCGGCGTAACGCCGGTCAATGACGCGCCAATCATTAACGACACGAATAATTGGATGTCTAGCGATCCAGCTCAAGCTCCAACTGCGACTAATCATTACTACGCTTTGCTTGTCGACACCCCGACTGATATCGATACAAATGACAACTTAACCATTACTGCTGCCAATGTTCCTGCTGGCGTTTATTACTTTAATGGTACGACTTATGTTGCAGTCACCTCTGGCATGACACTCTATGACGCAGCGGGTGGGATCAATTTGCTCGACAATTTGTTCTACAAACCAACAACCCCGATCAACGATATTCAAAATTTAGCTTTCACACTCAATGTCTCAGATGATGCTGGCGCGCATCAGTGGACTCAATCCGTATTTATCCATGAGGTTTTTCAAACCGCCATCCCTGGTCCACAGGGCGCGATTTCCTCTGGAAATGCACCTTTAACTTCGGGACACAATGCTGAAGCCAGCAGCGTGCTATCAGCCGGCTTTGTCAATTCAATTAATGCAGACCCTGGTGCTGGACAGCTTATTCTTAAGACTAATTTCCAAAGCTGGAACAATAAAATTGCAAATCCAGCTGTCGATGGCGGATTCGAAATTAATTCTGCCGATCAAAATGGCAATGCTTTAGAAGCACAGGTTAATATTTATATTTTTGTTGATGGCATCAAATTCCAAGCCATCAGCACTGCCGATGGCAATCCCAACACTTGGACTTATGATGGTGCGCCACCTGGCGGCAGTGGTTTAATGAAAACCACCATCGATTTTGATGCGGTCGTTAACACTAGCAATCCAAGTCAATCTCTTGCGAGTTATTTACAAGGTCACCCTTCTTCGATTGGTGACTCTTGGACGATTCAATACGACGATACTCAAGGAGGGAATGAACAGGCACGCTACGTTTCATTTGAGTACCAAGTATTTGACCCCGGCAATCCTGCGATTGCCGTTAATGGCAGCGAACTCGCGGATCAAATTTATGGCACATCCGGAAATGAAAACATACTCTATGGCAATGGCGGTAATGATGAAATTTTCGGACAAGCAGGCAATGACAACTTAAACGGCGGCACAGGTAACGACACGCTCACTGGCGGTAGCGGTAATGACATCCTCAACGGTGGCGTAGGACATGATATTTTGAATGGCGGGAATGGCTCTGATCTCTTTGTCCTCAGCAATTTGGCCGCGAACTCAGATACGATCCAAGACTTTAAAGTGGCAGTGCCAGATAACAACAACACCAGCAGTAGTGGCGACATCCTCGACATTACCGACTTACTCAGTGGTGCCAGTGCTGCAGCAGGCGTTTTTGTCGCTGGCAATGCCGTCGCAGCAGGTGCTTTCTTGCAATTTGAATCTGATGGACTGGGTAATACTAAAGTCTGGTTTGATGCTGATGGCAGTGGCGTTGGCAACCCTGCAGTACAAGTTGCTACGCTGACGGGGGTTGCGGTCGATCCAAGTACTTTACTCAATACCTTACTCAATAACGGTGAAATTCAAACCCACCATTAAACACGAACCTAACATCCCGCAATGAAAATACCCAGCTATGCTGTAATGCCGTTCACTTAAGCTAAGTGAGCGGCATTTTTTTCCTCTATTTCATTGCTGGTGTCGCTTTTGACGCAAAGGTATAGAGAAAATCAATCTAAAAACCCTGAATTTCCTCCGCGCCTCTGCGCCTCTGCGTCAGGTTTTCAGGGCTTGTCGTTAAGTGAACTGTATTTCAGCTATGCTGGGTATTTTCATGTAACAAATAACATACAAAGTCGCGATAGCAATACCCACCTATCGCTCACGTAAAGCTTCGTCTCGTGCTTTCACAATCGGCTTCATTAAATATTGCATCACCGTTTTTTTACCGGTGCGGATATGAACAGTAGACAGCATGCCGGGAATGATCGCTAAAGCATGCTGACCTTGGCCAAGATGATTGCTGCGAGTGCGTACTCGAATTAAATAAAAACTCTCTTTTTTAGCCTCATCAACCACCGAATCAGCAGTAATGGTTTCTACATCAGCATCCAAACCACCATAAATCGCAAAGTCATATGCGGTGAGTTTCACGGTGGCATCTTGCCCTGGGCGCAAAAAGCCAATATCTGAGGGACGAATTTTGGCCTCAACCAAAAGATTATCTTCTAATGGCACAATCTCCATCACATCCATACCCGGCTGCAATACGCCGCCGACAGTATTGACTTTAATTAATTTAACGATGCCATCTAATGGCGCACGAATCGTCGTTCGCTCAAAGCGATCATTCAGTGCAACCGTTGTGGCTGCAGTACTCCCAAACTCAGCTTTAACCAAAGACAATTCATTGCCTGCGTCGGCAATGGCTTTGGCGCGCACCCCTGCAATTTTGCCATTGGTTTCAGTCAAGCTACTTTGCAAACGAGGAATGGATAATTTGGCTTCATTGATTTCGCCTTTTAAATCGCTAATTTGCCGTTGCAAGTGCATAAAATCGATTTGAGAAATTACATTTTTTTCCGCCAACGGCTTACTCATTTCATATTCAGCATTGGCTAATTTCAAGCCGGCTTCTAACTTAGCGACTTTTGCGCGCATGGCTTCAACTTCATGCGCACGCTGAGCGGCCTCACTTTGCAAAATCGACACCGATGATTCAAGTTCGCGCCGTCGTGCCGCAAAAAGTTGCTGTTCTGCAGCGATGACTTGCGGATTGTTTTTTAATAAATCGGCTGGCGGCTCAAATGCCGTGCCATTGGCCTCTGCGGTCAATCGCGCCATTTTGGCTTCGAGTGCATCGTGCTTTACGGTGCTTTCTTCTAATGAAGATGAAAAACGCTTCTCATCCAACTTCATTAAAACCTGCCCTTTGCGAACAATTTCGCCGACTTTAACTGGAATCGACGCAACTATTCCACCTTCTAAATTTTGAATTATCTGGATCTGACTTGACGGGATCACCTTGCCTTCAGCCACGGTGACTTGATCGATTTCGGCAAAAATGGCCCAAATAATCAGCAACAACAGCAATGCCGAACAGACATAAAGCAAAATATTAGCGTGTCGAGTCGACTCACCATAAATAGCGGCTGCGCCATCATCCAAAAAATGCAGGTCATCGCGTTGGATCGGCTTATTTTTCGGCATGAAGTTTACCTCCGGCCAACATGGCGAGCACATCAGCCTTAGGCCCATCGGCAATTAAACGCCCACCATCGAGCACCATTAATCGATCAACCAAGCTGAGCATCGACATCCGATGCGTAATCAATAACAAAGTATGATTTTTGTCTAATCGATGCGCAAAACGCTGCTTAAATTGCTCTTCACTACGATTATCTAAGGCACTCGAGACTTCATCAAAAACATAAATAGCTGGGTTCATTAATAAGGCACGGGCAATGCCAATGGTTTGTCGTTGCCCGCCAGAGAGCCCAATGCCTCGCTCTCCAACCGGCATATCAAAGCCTTTAGGATGCCGACTCACAAATTCAGTCACCCCTGCAATATTGGCCGCATCGAGCATCATTGCATCATCAATATACGGCGCTGCTAGCACAATATTATCTCTTACCGAGCCATGGAACAAAAACACATTTTCCGGAACGTAAGCAATATTATGCCTGAGCTGTGCAGGATCAATTTGGCGTACATCTACACCATCAACCCAAACCGCACCACGCGTTGGCTCATGAAAGCCAAGAATCATTTTTTCTATCGTGCTTTTGCCCGAACCGATTCGGCCAATAATGCCAACTCGCTCTCCAGCTGAGATATGAAATGAAATATTATCCAGCGCCAATACATCCTCACCGGGATAAGAGAAACTCACATTTCTAAATTCAATATCACCACGAAAATCAGGCCGATGCACAAAATCTTGCCCCTTCGGGCGCTCGATATCTAATTGCATCACCTGCTCCATGCCATTTAAGCCCGCACGCGCCTGATGATAACGACTAATTAAACTCGCCACTTGCGCAAATGGACTTAAAGCACGTCCTAATAATAAATTACATGCAATCAAACCACCGACGGTTAATTCATGAGCTCCAATTAAATAGACTCCCGCAATCACCATTGCCACCGTTGCGATTTGTTGAATAAAGCTCGCTTGAATCATTATCAACGATGAGAACCCGCGAGAACGAACCGCCAAATGACCAAACTCACCAATTATTTTTTCCCAGCGGGTTTGCGCAATACTTTCGGCATTACATGATTTAATACTTTCAATTCCAGCTAATGTTTCAATTAAACTGGCTTGTTTTTGTGCTGCAACGCGAAAACTTTGTTGAATAATCTCGCCCAATGGACGCTGCAATAACAAACTCAAGCCAACAATCATTGGAATACATACAATAGGAATCAATACCAGCCAGCCACCAAGCCAAAAAATAACCAATAAGAATAAAATTACAAATGGAATATCCACTATCACCGTAATGGTTGCTGAAGTAATAAAATCTCGAAAACCTTCAAACTCTTGAAAATGACTCACCATCGTACCTAATGAATTAGGACGTGACGTGGTTTTTAAACTCAAAACATGCTCAAAAATTTGCGCCGATAACATGACATCAATTCGTTTACCGGCTAAATCAATATAATAAGCGCGTAAAACTTTAATAATAAAATCAAAAACCAATAATAAAATAACGCCAATCGCCAGCACCCATAAGGTGTCATAAATCTGATTAGGAACTACGCGGTCATACACATTCATCGTAAACAGCGGCAAAATTAAAGCGAATAAATTGATCAAGCCCGCGGCCAACAAGACATGGCTATACAGCGGGTAACAAAGTCGCAAACTACTCCAAAACCAATGCTCTGCACGTGGGATGTGTTTTTTTTGAGTACGAGTATCAAATTGAAAACTCGGTTTTACAAAAATAACAAAACCGCAATACAAGGCTTCAAGCTGCTCTGTCTCAAGCCATTGCTCGCCACCAGAGGACTCGGCTTCTAAAATTTTCCAGCGCGTGTCCTCGCGTTCAATGGCAACACATGCGCCGCCATCTTTCAATAAAATCACAACCGGCAAAGCTAGCTCAGGAATATCACTGAGTGCTCTACGTTGTAAACGCGCGTTCAAACCCGCACGTGCGGCCGCACGAGCAAATAAAACGGCACTTAAGCGATTGCCTTGCAATGGCAATCCACTGGTTAGCGTTTGCGCTGAAAATGGTCGGTGATAAAAACGAGTTAGTTGAATTAAGCAGGTGGTGAGCGGGTCGTTAGAAATAAAAGCGGTATGCGGAATCGCTGACTCATGAGTGGTAAATTCTGCAGAAGTAGTATCCACGGCACACGTCCATTAGATAGAGCCATTCAGAAAATAAAGTGTCTAAACTGTGCTTCGATTGGCGTTAGCACCAAGATGATAGAGCAAAAATCTTGAGCGTCTTACAGCAAAGACAACGACGCTCTCGATCTTCTAGACCAACGAAGCACAGCTCTGCGCCTACTCGGGCAATAAAGTGCCATCCAATGGCGTAACACCCAATGTTTTAAGTAATTGATTCCCATCGGCTAGCAATCTAAATCGAGCCCGTAATTCATCAAATTGCCCGATGACCAAATCTCGGCTCGCGGTGAAATATTCATTTTCGCCATCGAGTAAATCCAGCAAAGAGCGCTGCCCCAAAGAGAACTGCTTGCTGTATTCATCCCGCGCTAACTTGCTCGATTCGGCGTATTTGCTTAATTCAGGAATACGCTCTTTGGCAATCTGCATCGAATTCCACGATAAACTGGCATTTTGTCTAACTTGACGCTCAACCCGCCGTGCTAACTCTTGCGCGGCATAAGTCAGCTCAGTTGTCTCAGCAACTCGCTGTTGATCAGCACCACTTTTAAAGGCATAACGCATTCTAACCATGCCGTAAACACGGCTCGCACCTTCAAAAGAAAGTCCGTCTAATGAATTACTATAAGTCGCCCCAGCCTCTAAATTGACGCGCGGATACATTTGCGACTTCGCAATGCCCAATTGAGCCCGAGCACCATCAACGTCTGATTTGGCGGCCTGCAATAAACGATTGCCAGCCACCGCCCAATCGCCAACCAAATCAGCATGATTAGGTAAATCTTGTGGTGCTTCAGGGCGAACTAAATCTTGCGGCGCTTCGCCAACAAATCGCACATAGGCAATCTTGGCTTCATTCAAACTGGACTGCGCTGCAGCCACATTGGCTTTTGCCAAAGCGACCCGCGCATTGATTTGCTCATCATCCGATTTGCGACCAAAGCCACCGGCGGTGCGTAATTTAACTTGCTCTGCGGTGCTTTCATGTGTCGCTAAATTCGCTTGCGTTAAAGCCAACAAAGCTTGTGCTTGCAAAACATCCAAATAAGATTCGGTGGTCTTTAAGGCAATATCCTCTGAAGTACTCGCCAAACGATTCGCTGCGCCAAACTGACGTGCTCTCTGACGAGCTACTTCGCTGGCTGTGCCTTGTGCATCAAACAGCATTTGCGTCAGTAAAGCCTCAGCATCACGACGAGTAAAACTCGTTCCCCTGTCATTAAATGCCACGCGAGTGGCCAGGTTTTTATCGTATTCTCGCCCTATCCCTGCAGATAAATCCACTTGCGGATAATAAGCTGATTTTGCTTGTTCAACGGCGTAATTACTGGCTTTACGGTTGGCCGAATCGATCAAAATATCAGGACTGGTTTGTAGTAAGCTTTCAACCACTTGTGGTAATGGTGCGGCATAAACTATTGATGAAAAACTAGCAATAACCGCCATAAACACTTTTGATTTATTCATGCTTTAACTCCTCACTAACAACTCCCTGTCAGCAGCATCGAATTTAATTCTTTCAAGCTTATTGTTTTGTGGGTACTTAAGACCAAGCGCATTTCGAGAACAAGATTTCTAGGATGGTCGGTAATTTATTGGCGAAGTAAGGTTAGATGACGCTACAGCCCTCGCCGCTATTTAGTCTTTACTTCGAATTTAATGCGGCGTCTTGATAGTATTTAGAGCCAACCACCGTGGCTTCTGCGGTTAATCCAGCTTCAGTAAACTGATAAAAGTACACCCCTTTGCCCAAATGTCGAGCTCCTGAAATCGCCTTGCCGCTCTCATCGGCTTTCGCAGCTAATGTCGCTTCAGCTGAGCCAGTCCAACCTTTATTGATAAATTGTTGGAATGCTTTCGCGGTCGAAAAAACAAACACCTGTCGTGTTTCTTTAAACCCTAAACCAAGGCCAGCTTTAGCCAACACCATTTTCATATAAACTATTTTTTTGCCTGAAACGGCCATCCCATCACCCGCACCTGCGCCGAGCAGAACCAGCTGTACCCCGCCGGTTTGGAACACGGCATAGCCAGCGGCTTTGGCTATTTGCGCTTGAGCATCGGGATATAATTTGTAAACTTCGTTGAGTGTGGCTTGGGTGTGTTTTTGAATGGCGGCACGCTGCTGTGCGGGTGTGAGTTGAATCTGGCCCGCAGCAGGCTCGCCTTGTGGGCCATCCATCGTTTGTGCCAACAACACACTACTGGCTAGCATCAAGCCGCTAACGACGATGATTTGTTTCATCCGCATGATCACAACTCCTAATGTAAAGCCATCACGGGCTAGACACTAGGTATAGCAGAAATTACCGCGTAAGCTACGTTGATTTCTGCTTTGCCTTACCACCATATTGTGAGCAAAATACCTGCCAACAACGCGGCAATCACCGCCAGAATCGCATTACGCTTTTTTTGCTCCCACATCAGACCGCGATAACCGGTAAGCAATAATTCAGTGTGGTTTTGATTGAGGACTTCATTGAGCTTGCGCGGTAAGGTTGGCAATAAAGTAGCCCATTGCGGCGCTTCTTTTTTCAAAGTCGAAATCAAACCTCGCCAGCCCATTTGCTCATTCATCCAGCGTTCTAAAAATGGCTTTGCGGTTTGCCATAAATCCAAATCCGGATCGAGCTGACGACCAAGACCCTCAATATTGAGCAAGGTTTTTTGTAACAGCACCAGCTGCGGCTGGATTTCAACATTAAACCGGCGTGATGTTTCAAATAAACGCAGCAATACAAAACCAAAAGAAATTTGGCTTAATGGCTTATTAAAAAACGGCTCACACACCGTGCGTATCGCCGATTCAAGCGCTTCAACTCGGGTATCTGCGGGTACCCAACCGCATTCAATATGCGCTGTGGCAACGCGATGATAGTCGCGGTTAAAAAAGGCTAAGAAATTAATGGCCAGATACTGCTTATCAGTATCACTCAGCGTGCCAACAATACCAAAGTCTAGCGCGATATACCTATTGTCAGGCGCGACAAAAATATTGCCCGGATGCATATCGGCATGAAAAAAACCATGACGAAAAACTTGGCTAAAGAAAATCTCTACGCCAAATCGACTGAGTTTTTTCAAATCCATACCCGCCGCTTTCAATTCATCAATGCGGCCAATTGGAATGCCATCCATCCATTCCAAAACCAAAACTTCACGCGAACAAAAATCGTAAAACACCTCAGGCACAATTAATTGCTCTGAATGGAGAAAATTACGCCGCAATTGGCTGGCATTGGCCGCTTCATGCATTAAATCCAATTCATCGTGCAAATAGCGATCAAATTCAGCGACCACTTCACGTGGTCTTAAACGCTTGCCGTCAGCAAATAGTTTTTCAACTAAAACGGCCAGCGTTTTCAATAAAGCCAAATCGCTTTCGATCACCGGCAAAATACCTGGGCGTAAGACTTTAACGGCAACCGCCTGACCATTATGCAAACGCGCACGATGCACTTGCGCCACCGAAGCGGAGGCAACCGGCTGTGGATCAAACTCCAGAAATAACTCAGCAATCGATCGCCCAGCACTGCGCTCAATCTGCTCAATCGCCACTGCAGAAGCAAATGGCGGCACATTGTCTTGCAATTGGGCCAATTCATTGGCGATATCGAGCGGCATTAAATCGCGCCGCGTCGACAGCACTTGACCAAATTTAACGAAAATCGGCCCTAATGACTCCAAGGCCAAACGTAAACGCACCGCACGTGGCTGATCAAGGCGACGCCAAAATAGAGCGCGATTCACTATTTGCCCCAAACCACGCACTCGCTCATGGCCGAGTAAAAACTCATCCAAACCAAACTGGACAACGACACGAGCGATTTTGATAAAGCGATACAAAGACATCCGAGATTTCCGTGAAGCCAATTGCGCAGCGCACTACGCCCAACTGGCAGAAACTAATTAAGAACGTTCAAGACGGCGTAAGCGTAATTCAAGTCGAGCGACATCATCGCGCAGCTGATCAACTTGATCACAAAACTGGGTCACGGCATACGCTTGCGGCAACATTTTTTGTTCATCGCGACAATATTCAACCAAGGTTTGCGCCATCCGCTCCCCCATCGCTTGCGGTGTACGCACCATGCTAACCGCGACACGGCGCACCCGTTCGGCCAAAACATCACCCAGCAATAAAGATAAATCCTCGCTGGCATCCCATTGCAAAGCCGCGAGTACGTTCCCCACCTTGCCGGCAAGTTCAGCATCACCGCTAATTTGCACCAGCCGAGATGCCGCCGGTCGATCTCGCCAGCGTGTAATAAAAAATCGCGCCGGCAGCGTTAAGATCGCCTCAGCATCCGCCTGCGAATCGGCCAGTAAACCCGCTTCAGTCACCACCACCGTTGCCGCAGCAAAGGGCAGTTGCACCCGAAAGGTACGCCCCTGTAATCGCGCTAACTCAGCGGCTAACATCGGCGCTTGAGCGAATAAGTGATTCAAAATTCCAGCTAGCAACATCACGCAGCACTCTTCATCATTAGCGTCTTTGACATCGGCTTTGCCCGCAAGCAAGTTAATGTCACCAAACCCTAAGTATTGACTGCCAGACCCTAAGCAATAAAGGTCACAGCGCAATACCTAAAGTTAAAATTTAATGCCTTTATGCAAAGCCACTACGCCACCCGTCAAATTATGAAAATCAGCACGGCCAAACCCAGCATCAAGCATCATTTGTTTCAGCGTCTCTTGATCAGGATGCATCCGAATGGATTCAGCCAAATACTGATAAGAATCGGCATCATTGGCGACCAATTTGCCCATAAATGGCAGCAATTTAAAGGAGTAAATATCATAAGCGGGTTTTAAAGGCGCCCATACTTTAGAAAACTCCAGCACCAGCAAACGACCACCCGGTTTTAACACCCGATGCATTTCTTTTAATGCCGCATCTTTATGCGTCATATTGCGTAGACCAAACGCCACTGATACCAAATCAAAGTAATTGTCTGGAAACGGCAGTTTTTCAGCATCGCACTGGGCAACAGGTAGTGCAAAACCTTGATCCATCAAACGATCACGGCCAACACCGAGCATTGAGCTATTAATATCCGTCAGCCACACTTGACCGGTTTTGCCGACTTTTTTGGCAAAGGCTTTCGATAAATCGCCCGTACCACCGGCAATATCAAGCACTTTGTCACCTGCTTTCACACCGCTGGTTTCAATGGTAAAAAACTTCCAAACTCGATGCAGACCACCGGACATCAAGTCATTCATCACGTCGTACTTTTGTGCAACCGAGTGAAACACCTCGGCGACTTTCTGCGCTTTTTCTGATTCATTGACGGTTTTAAACCCAAAATGAGTCGCTTGATCGTGTTCGCTCATCGTGCACCTATTTCTTGAATTGAGCCTAAGCTCATTATTAATAACTCTTAGGTATATCAATCAAAAGCCAACTAAATAAAGGCTAGCTTGATATACCCATCTAAATAATCTAGCGTGACGCGCCCGCTGCAGCTAATCTTTGCAAATATTGATCCCAAAGCGCTGCTTGATCACGCCCTAGTTCGTACAAATATTCCCAAGAGAACAAGCCCGAATCGTGGCCATCGTCAAACACCAGTTTGATCGCATAATGGCCAACGGGCTCAATCGCGGTGATATTGACCTTGGCTTTACCGACTTGCAAAACTTCGTTCCCAATGCCATGGCCACGGACTTCGGCGGATGGACTGGATACGCGCAAAAACTCACACGGCAGCTGAAATCGAGCCCCATCGGCAAACGAGATATCAAGCACCCGTGAGGCTTGATGCAAGACCAGTTCAGTCGGTTGCGGCGTTGTTGGTAATAAACCAGCCATAAAAATCACTCTCTCTCGAATGGAGTCGCCATAATACCCTGCTTTTCACTTGCTTCGCAGCCTAGAGGCGGTGAACGATTGATTTAACAGCGGCATTTTATGGATTTGGCACCAGGACAAAAAACACCGCACACAGCCAAAAACTGGCATGACCAACGTGCTAAGTCAGCATTTTGTAACGCAGCGCCATGGAAAATCCCAAAGGATATACGGTGCACTTCTTTACATAGTTTGAAAATATATATCGGCAAGTCGTCGACTTGTAATATTCTATTCATATAAAAGCCTTATTCTCGCAACAAACAAATTGAACTTTTTCCGCGAGGAGCACTCTATGGCCGCTACAATTTTACTGGTTGAAGACGAACCAGCAATTCAAGAGTTAATTGCTTTTAATCTTTCCCAAGTCGGTCATCACATTATTCGTGCGGACTCAGCAGAGGCCGCTAGCAGCGTAGTTCGCAACGCACTGCCCGATCTTATTTTATTAGATTGGATGCTGCCGGGGATGACAGGGATCGATTTTGCTAAAAAATTACGTGCTGATGAGCGTACTCGATCGATTCCTTTGATCATGCTCACTGCCCGCTCCGATGAACAAGATAAAATCATTGGCTTAGAAACCGGTGCCGATGATTACATTACCAAGCCATTTAGCCCGCGCGAATTACAAGCCCGCATTAAAGCGGTATTGCGCCGCCGAGCTCCGCAAGTGACCGATGACCCAGTGGAAATCAAAGGCTTACGTTTAGATCCGATTACCCATCGGGTGTTTGGCAATGCTCAGCCGCTCGATTTAGGACCCACAGAGTTTCGTTTATTACACTTTTTTATGACGCATCCTGAACGAGTACACTCGCGCGCTCACTTGCTCGATCAAGTGTGGGGTGATCATGTGTTTGTTGAGGAACGCACGGTCGATGTGCATATTCGTCGCTTACGATCATCTTTAGAGGGAACTGGGCACGACAATTTAATTCAAACCATTCGTGGCTCAGGCTATCGACTCTCTGTGAACTAAGCCCGTAAAAATCATCAACTGCACGTCATGTTGATGATTTTTGCGTCGCCAAACATTTTTTTGCACCACCAAAGGCCGTTTCATGTTCTGGCTGCGCTCGATTATTTTGTATTGTTTTATTGCTGTCATCGCTTTTGCCATCAGCGCCATGACCAATATCATCTGGGGCTTTGTGTTTGCACTTGTGATGCTCAGCATCACGATTTGTTATCACCTGATTAACCTCAATCGTCTCAACCAATGGCTCAAACACCCAAATGTGGACACCGTCCCGGGAAGCATGATGCTGTGGCAAGATGTATTTGACCAACTGTATGAGCAAGTTCGTTCGCAAAAAAAATCCAAAGATCGCTTAGCCAATACGCTTGATCGTTTTTTATCTGCTGCCGAAGCCTTGCCCGATGGCGTGGTTATTTTGGATGAATATGATCGTATTGAATGGTGCAATCCAGCCAGCCAGATTCATTTGGGCCTAAATCGCAAAACCGACTCTGGTCAGCAAATTACCAATTTACTGCGTCACCCTGCATTGCGGGAATATTTAAAAGAGCAAGACTTTAGTCATCCCGTCACCTTGCGCACCATGCGCCCTCAAGAGCAAGTGCTGTCGGTGCAGATGATTCCTTTTGATTCAACCCGCAAGCTCTTACTCAGTCGTGACATTACCCAGCTTGATCGAGTACAAACAGTACATAGAGATTTTGTTGCCAATGTTTCGCATGAATTACGCACCCCACTCACGGTCGTTGGTGGTTTTATTGAAACCATGATTGATATGCCGCATATCGATGCACCAACGCGTGAACAACATATGCAGTTAATGTACGAGCAAACGCAAAGAATGCAGCGTTTAGTTGATGATTTGCTCACACTATCCAAACTTGAAAATGGCCAGCAGCTCAAAGAAGAAGAAGTCGATATCCCTCAGCTACTCCAGCTGCTCCGCATTGAGGCTGAAGGTCTATCACAAGGGCGCCACACCATCAGTATCGAATCCATCGCACGTCAACGCTTAATTGGTAATCATGATGAACTGCATTCAGCATTAGGCAATCTCGTGTCCAATGCGGTTCGCTACACACCGGCAGGTGGCAAGATCATGCTCTCTTGGCAAATGCGCGCCGACGAAGCATGTTTTGTCGTCAAAGACACCGGGATTGGCATTGCCCCAGAACATGTTCCTCGACTCACTGAACGCTTTTACCGAGTTGATCGTGGCCGCTCACGCAATACCGGTGGCACAGGGCTGGGCTTAGCCATTGTGAAACATATTTTGCATCGCCACCAAGCGGTAATGGCCGTCGAGTCGCGACTCGGAGAAGGTAGTGAATTTGCGGTAAAATTTCCAACGCAAAGGGTTTTGGAGTAAGTATCAGTAACATAAAACAAAAACAACGCAAGAAAGCATGACAGTTTGTGCAAACACAAACCTAGCCTCTTGATGTTACTAGATAATGCCCCAAGATCATTATTACCCACTCACACAGGCGTATGTAACTATGAGCAAAATTGCGGCAATTAAACCTTTCGGTCAAAGTATCTGGTTGGACAATCTTTCGCGTGGTCTCATCGCCTCAGGTGAATTGGCGAAAATTCTCAAAGAAGACGCAATTGCTGGCGTGACTTCTAATCCGGCTATTTTTTACAAATCAATCTCTTCTGATCCGCTGTACACCGGTGATTTAGCTGAATTGAAAAAACAAGATTTGACTGCCGAACAACGTTACGAAGCGTTGGTAGTGCCGGACATTCAAGCGACTTGCGATTTAACTCGCTCGATTTACGACGAAACCAAAGGTGTTGATGGTTATGTGAGCTTGGAAGTGTCTCCGACACTCGCCAACGACGCACAAGGCACCATTGATAATGCAAAACGTCTTTGGGCTGAAATTAACCGCCCGAACGTGATGATCAAAGTGCCAGCTACGCCAGCCGGTGTGATTGCATTTGAAGAGCTGATTACTTCAGGGATTAACGTCAATGTGACATTGATGTTTAACTTAACTCACGTTGATAACATCTTGACTGCCTACATTCGCGGTCTAGAAGCACGTGCTGCAGCTGGCTTACCGGTAGACCATGTCCATGCTGTTGCATCGGTTTTCTTGTCACGTGTTGATAGCTTAATTGACCCACAATTAGAAGCCATCGGCACGCCAGAAGCACTGGCATTACGTGGCAAAGTTGCGCTGTCTTTTGTTAAAGTATCGTATCAGCACTACAAAAAACTGTTTCATGGCAATCGTTTTGCCGCACTTAAAGCATTGGGTGCACATCCACAACGTCTGCTGTGGGCTTCAACCGGTACTAAAAACAAAGCGTATAGCGATGTAATGTATGTTGAGGAATTGATTGGACCAGAAACTGTTAACACAGTACCTGATGCAACACTCGCACTATTCCGTGATCATGGTAAAGCAGCCAATACACTCGACACCAATATTGATGCCGCAGTTGCAAATTTAGTGGCCGTTCGCCAACTTGGCATTAACTACAACCTTGCTGGTGAACAGTTACAGCAAGAAGGTTTGAAGCAATTTGACGAAGCCTTCGTGAAGCTGCTTGAACTCACAAAATAAACACGTCTCTGAATAAAAAAGCCCAAGTTAAAAACTTGGGCTTTTTTATTCATTAAATTCATGCAATAGACATAAAGCCTTCATCAATACTGACAAATAACACACAATTATTTATGTTATTCTTACGTGTACCAACTTAAGGCAACAGAAAAGCCGTTGCTTATGTTTATTTAAGCAAAGGAAACCAAATGCGAAAAATCCTCATTGCCAACCCCAAAGGAGGCAGTGGCAAATCAACACTGGCCACACATTTAGCGTCATGGTTTGCATGGCAAGACGATGCGGTCATGCTTGGTGATCTAGATAAACAGCATTCAAGTCATCACTGGCTTGATCTTCGCCCCAAATCCTTACCCAGCATACAGCGCTGGGATATCGGCACTGATCATATCGCTCGACCACCCAAAGGCTGCCAAGTTGCCATCCTCGATACGCCGGCGTGCTTTAGCGGAAAAAAACTCAAACACGCCATTCACCTTGTCGATCACATCATCGTCCCAGTACTGCCATCGGCTTTTGATCTTTGGGCTTGTGCCGATTTTTTCTCTGATCTTGCTGAGCTAAAAGCAGTTCGCCATGATGAAGTCAAAGTCGGCATTATTGGGATGCGGGTTAACTCACGAACCCAGTCAGCGCAGCAGTTACCAGCGTTTTTAAGCCGCTATGATTTACCGTTGTTAACCTGTTTACGAGATACTCAGCTTTACAATCAAACCATACAACGCGGCATGACATTATTTGATTTACCCCACTCGCGAACCGAACGAGATCGACAAGAATGGCAGCCACTCATTGATTGGTTGCATATCCGTTAAATCGACTCACGGCAAACTGCTAGCGTCATCCATTCGAAAGTCTGCACGGGCTAACGCTTTATTGCCATCAAGAAGCGCTTTGCGCCATGCTCGCCGATCGCCTATTCATCCGCACGTCATATAAAAACAATAAATTCAGAATCAAAAAGACAGAAAAACACCAGGTTTTTACTAAGCTATATGAAAGTTGTTTGCAACTTGCGCCAACAACATTGCCAGTATTCTGCATTTATCATTTATTTTGGAGAGAACCAATGTTTGGCTTTACTTTTCAGACTGAGCAAAAATCAGCACCACTCATCAATGATCTGGCGATGTATACCGCTGCTTTAGATGAAATTGATGCCGTCATTATGTTGGCCGATACCTCTCCAGAAAATAAGATTTTTTACATGAATCGCACCGCGCGAACCTTCATGAATAATAATCGCGCAGTAATGAATCAATCTTTGGTCGCCGGTGCTGATGTTGGATCAGCAATGAATAATTCTATTCATCAATTTCATCGCGACCCTTCTCGAGTCAAAGCTTTATTGCAAAATCTAGCTAGCGGCCAAGTCAAAGAGCATTTGGCTGATATTCCTGTTGGCGATATTTTATTCCAAACAAAAGTGAGCCCAATCTGGGGTGAAAACAATAAACTCATTTGTTTTATGGCTCAGTTCAAAAATATTTCGGCAGAAAGAAAAGCCCAAGAATTCGTCGAACACAATCGGCAACGGCAGTTATTTTTAGAAGAACGGATCGCCGAACTCGCCGATAATTTAGGTGCGATGGCGGTCAGCGTCGAAAGTGTCGCCGTTCAATCCTCTTCAGCGTCGCAATCTTCTGAAGTCATGCTCAATGAAAGCAAACGTGGCGTTGACATCGTTAAAGACACCAATGTGAGTATCGAAGAAGTGGCGCGAACGATTGATTTAACCGCGGCTAGTTTGCTCGAACTCGGGCAGCGCTCAGAATCAATTGGCATGATTGTGGCGGTCATTCGTGATGTTGCAGATCAAACCAACTTATTGGCACTCAATGCCGCCATCGAAGCAGCCCGTGCTGGCGAACAAGGTCGAGGGTTTGCGGTGGTTGCCGATGAAGTTCGCAAATTGGCAGAGCGCACGACCAAATCCACTAGCGAAATCTACAGCATGGTCAAAGACATTCAACATGAAGTTAAACGCAGTGTAGAAGCAATTCATCTTGGACAAGCTGCAGTCCATACCTCAGTTGATGATTGCAAACAAGCTGTTGAAGCCTTAGAACGTATCCTTAATGAAGTCCATCGTATGAATGACTACATCACTCAAATTGCCAGCGCAGCTGAAGAGCAAGCGGCAGCATCGCAAGATATTTCCAGCAAAGTGAACGATCTATCAAATTAAGACTTTGATTGCTTAATTAAAATAAAAAACGCCGCGATCTGCATCGCGGCGTTTTTCATCGCACTCAAAACAACTGAGTGCGCCACATCTACTTATTGCTTAATACCATACACTTTGCCATTTGGCAGAGTCAGCGTTACACCGCTTGGAATCGTCATAGGCATAAATACACGCATACCAATGGTGATAGTTTTGCCTGCGCTAAAGTCAGACACACCCCAACCAGACGATTTCATTTCATAAGTGACGCGATGGAAGCCGTTTGGCAGGCCACCCACATTACCTATCGTGCTCGATGCTGGTACTGCAGACCAAGTACCACCGCTGTAGATATCAACCAAGTTTTCAATGCCTGCACCTGTCGGTGGATCGCTAGGTTTCAAGAATTGAACTGTTGCTGGTACCAATGGCGTCGATGGTGCGATATTGAATGATACTTTCGCGCCAGTCAGATCAACATTTGAGTTGTTTTTCAGTTTCACACCAATGGCAAGTGGATAGTTATCATCGCCTTTAGGTTTGAAGCCAACCAAATCAATTGCTACATCCAATACTTCAGCTGGCTGAACAAACTTCTCATCACCCGCTTTCACACCATATGGTGCTGCTGCGCGCAATTTTGTCGCTGCCAATGCTGTTAGGTGGCTACCCATACCGTATGAAGCAGTACCATTTTGCGCTGGCGTGCTGTAGTCACCCGCCATTTCCCAGAACATGATACCGCCAGCACCTTGGTCGATTGCATACTGCACTTTGGCTGCAAATGATTTCTCATTTTCAGTCGACAAGAACACTTTCTTTTGTGGATTCCACAACCATGATGATTTAGCCACATCATCGTAAGACTCGATGTAATTACCAATCGCTTGACCTGCAGGCTTAGTCACATCATGACCGTATTGAGCAACGTACGGTGTTGGCAAGCCATCACGCAAGTTGTTCACGTGCCACAACGGATTCACACCGGCAAACATTTCATTGCCAGCTGCATCACGGTCGAACCACAAGTTATCAATACCTTGTGCGCCAAAGCCGCATGGTGCACCGGCTTTCGGGCTCAATGCATCTGGGCCTAAGTTGCCACCAGTGCCGAGGTAACATTTCTTTTGATCAGCAAGGGCTGAAAGACCCCACAGACCATTGGTGCCACCCGTTACGTTTTGTGAACCGCGAGTGTAGTACGGTAGACCGATATTGATACGACCACCTGCTAGTGCAGTACGGAAGTATTTATAAGCCCAATCGATGTTCAAATAACCTTGCGCGTTGTAGTACTTGCCGTCACCTGCAGTGTCGTAGATCTTCGCATCGGCGATTTCATTATCTTTACCTGAGTCATACAAGGCTGCATTGTGACCCACAAAGTGGTTCCATGCGCCGTGCAAGTCATAGGTCATGATATTGACGAAGTCGAGGTATTTCACCGCTTCGAAGTCTTCCATACCACGTAGCAAGTAGCCAGACGATGGTGATGCAATCGTCAACTGGTAGTATTTGTTATCAGCAACCGCTTGTTTGTCCAACTCGGTACGTAGCGTTTTCATCAAGGCCATATAGCCTTTCCACAAATCGCCACGTTTTGCATTGCCGATCTTCCAGTCTTCTGGATTACCAGCATCGCTCATTGAAGTTGGATATTCGTAATCGATATCGATGCCATCAAAGCCGTATTGCTTAACGAATGCGGCTGCTGACTTCGCAAATGTATCAATGCGATCTTGGCGAATTGCGCCAGTCACTGGATCAGTCGTCAAAGCGTAGAAACCACCTGATACGGCACGGCCATTGGCTTCAGTGAAGAAGCCACCAGTCTCAGCCCAGCCACCAATAGAGAGCAGCAATTTAACGCCGTTCTTATTGTTGGTCTGCAACATGTTGAAGTGACCTTTGTATGGCAGATTCGGATTGAGCGCGTATTTCGCGCCTTTCTCTGGCCATTGCATACCCACTGAAGCATTGTCTGGATTGTTTACATCACCGATCCCTACTTTCCAGTTGGCATCCACGTGCGCAAATGCGTAGTTCACGTGAGTGATGTCTTTCCAAGGCACATCTGCGCCGAGGTATGAAGGTTGACCATTTTTACCTGTACGCCAGTTAGTGAAGTAACCGATGCTACGGCGTTTCATGTTGTTGGCGAGTTTTTCACGCCCGTCAGCACCGTAAACATCGCAATATGGCACGTTCGCAACTTCAGAAACCAAACCAGCTGGACGGCATTGATCTTGCGAACCAGGAGGAATCGGCGTTGCCGATGGTGTTGCGGTTGGCGTTGCGGTCGGCGTCGCGGTTGGCGTCGCGGTCGGAGTTGCTGTTGGCGTCGCGGTTGGCGTCGCAGTTGGCGTCGCGGTTGGTGTCGCGGTTGGTGTCGCTGTCGGAGTTGCTGTCGGAGTTGCTGTTGGCGTCGCGGTAGGAGTCGGAGTCGGAGTCGGAGTCGCGGTAGAGCCAGCACATGGACCTAAATCTAACCAAGGTTTACCAGAGCCCACATTCACCGAAGGCTCATTGCCTTGCGTCCACCACTGCGCTTTATAGTTACGGCCATTTGAACTAACCAATGCGCCGCCGTTATAAGCAGTTGCACTATTCCATGCGGCATAGGTGCAACTACCCGGAGCAGCCGTTGGCACGGCTGTTGGTGATGCTGTTGGAGCCGTACTAGGGGTTGCGGTAGGCGCGGTACTCGGTGTGCTGGTTGGCGCAACAGTTGGTCCTGTCGCTTGTAGTTCCCATGGCCCCCATTGATCAGCACCAGGCACATTACCCTGAGTCCACCATTTGGCTTTGTAATCTTTATTTGCATAAGTAACAACATCGCCAGCAACATAAACACTGGCGCTATTCCATGCAGATGCAGCCATTGCATTCACTGAAATCATTGCAATCGCGGCAGGTAATGCGGCAAGAGCAATACGATTGATATGGGACATTGATGTCTCCTCCTATATTATTAATTGGCATTCATGTGATAGAAAAAATGGTCCTATCAATCACATGGGGCTGTTATCAATTTGTAAGAATCATGATATTTACCCTTGCTAAGTGAGCCTGCAATGATTGGGTCAACTTTGGCATTACTGATTAATACTGAAGCGAATTCTATTGTCAATATGACAAACAATAACAAAACCGCATTGGTAACAACTCCAACCATTCAGCATCAACAAAACTACATACCGAGGAGTACTAGAAATTTCCGCAACGCAACAAGCCACACCCAAGCCACTGATAAAAATCAACAAATTTAAATATCCCACCACTCCGACCGCAAAATAAGAAAAAACTGATGTAATTAATTCAAACAAATAATTCGATATAAAACTCAAAATACTTCATAACATCTGCGGCATATTGCAGACAGATTTTATAAATTTAAAAAATCATCAAAATCGCTACAACAGTGTTGCTTTCAATTTTCTTGCAATAAAACAAGAAAACACTGTCATCGCAAATGCTTACATATTGAATCAAATAGGTATCAAGTTGAGTATCATTATCAAAAGCTAGATCGAGTAATGCTCAAATGCGATATCATCTAGAGATAAAATAAAGCTCACTCATTGGTCACTGATTATGTTGATTCGTAAATTATTCAAATTTGAAAACGCGCACATTGTTCGCAACTGCTCATCTGAGCGTTGCCGTACTTCGATTCATGGTCACAGCTATAAAGTGGAGGTATTGCTAGAAGCAGACGCATTAGATAATGGGCAAATGATCTATGACTTTGGTCTAATGAAAGGCACGATCCGTGATGTCATTGATGCATTTGATCATGCAATTTGTTTTTGGGATAAAGATGATGCGGAATACATTCGGCTTTGCCAAACTTTTTCGGCACGCTGGATTTCTATGCCGGTTTCGCCATCTGCAGAACAATTTGCTCGGGTGTTTTTTGTCATCATCGATCAACTTTTACAGCAAACCATGATGGCCAATGGCGAAAGTGATGTGCGACTACACTCAATCATTGCGCACGAAACTGAAACCGGTTATGCACAAGCGTTCCGACATGACGCCTACAATCCACGGATGGGTGAAATTAAGCTCAGTGAGGTGGTTTTTTCTGCACAATGCCAGAACGAATGGCACGATCCGCAGATGTATGAAAAACTATTGGCAGGCGCTCAATTTCAGAATCCAGTGATACCACAACAGATTAAATGAGCACTCAGGCAAGGGCTTATCGCAAGGCATAAAAGTAAAAGACAAGCCGTTAATTACTTTTATGCCCGATCAAAATAAAAAATACTTTAGATTAGTGTTCTTTCTCAATCATTATCTTCGGGCAAAAACAGCATAAAATAGAATAGAAATAGCATTGTGCCTATCGGCCAAATATCACCTATTGCACTCGACATGCCATTAAAATGCTGTAAATGGCCATAGCTCCATTTGTAACCATCTAAATTACTACTGCCATTTGGCGATAATGGCCACAAATAAGTAATAATATTTATTAGGCATAAAGCCAAAAAACCAGCCCATGCGCGCAAACGACGATTTAAACGCAGAAAAAAGGCCAACAATACAATCCCCGCAATACCACCCAAAGCAATATTCAAATTAATCCATGCAAAGAATTGCTCAGGCTGCAATAACATCCCAGCAAAACCCATCTTAACCAATAAAGCACAGATTAATACGCTAGCAATTGCTCGCGGGGCATAGCGATGATATCGAACCAATAACGAAACAAATAAAGCCACCGCCAATAGATGCAGCATCATTCCGCCACCCTCTAATAACCTTAAAAATAAAGCAGGACTTTGAATTGGAGAAACAAAAGGTTGCGGTAAACCTTGCGGCATCACAACAACACCCAAAAATGGCAAACTCGGATCAAATTGAGTAACAAACCATAATGCTAACCAAATGAATCCCCACTCAACAACAGCACTGGATGCCAAATAATCATGGCGAAAATGCAGCCAATACTGCAAAAAATAGCGATGACTTAATACAACACCTGCTATCGCACCAATCCCTCCCCCCAATACATTACTGATCATATCCATATTTGAGGCAACACGACTCGGCAAAAACTGCTGCACAAACTCAATGCTCATTGAGACCAAAAGACAAATGCACGTTGCATACAAAAAGGCCAAACGATAGCGACGCAAAATAAGTACCGCACTTAATCCCAATGGGATGTAAGCCAAGATGTTAATCGCATTATCAAAGACTGTGAAATAGTAGGGTAATGGATAGGTATAAAACGCAGTAATCGGCTCACCAGTAAAACGCCAACCACTAAATGGATACAAACTGACAATTAAAATGAGGAGCAATGAAACAGCAAACAAAAATGGCGAAACCATCGTGGGTTTGGTTTTTTTTGCTAAATAACGAATAGAAGAAATAGATGACATAGAGAGTCAATATACCGGCTAACTCGCGCTAGCCGGTATATTGATAACACTTATTTAGAAGTTTTCACTTTGGTCCACAATTTATTGAGTTCGCGCAATTGTTTTCCTTCTAAGGCATTGAGTTGCTGTAATTTCTTCATCACTTGCGCATCAGGGAATACTGATGGAATAGATTTAATATCTGCCTTCACAAAAGGAACAGCAGCCAAATTAGGATTGCCAACGCCAATCAAATTGGTCAAATCCGCAGCATTCTTACCTTCTAGGATAAAGTTCATAAATTTATACGCTAAGTCAGGGCGTGGCGCATTTTTAAGAACCACCATGCTATCGACTGACATGGTATTGCCTTCTTTTTGCAAACCGTAATTCACTACAAATGGGCGTTTAGCCGCTTTTGCATCGGCAACGGCTTGAAACATATCGCTAGAATAGCCATGAGCAACCCAAATATTGCCTACAGTCAGTTCCTTGATATAGCTTTGCCCATTAAATGCCGCCCAATATGGCTTAGCTTTAATAATAGTTTCTTGCGCTTTTTTTAGTTCATCTGGATTCGTTGAATTGGCTGAGAAACCGTTATACATTAACGCCGCAGCAAAAACTTCACGACTATCATCCAATACCGTTACTTTACCTTTGATTTTAGCCAAGATAACCGGATCAAAAATCAATGACCATGAATCCGCACTAACGCCCAATTCTTTCAGTTTGTTCTGGTTATAACCCAAGAGAGTCGTTGTAAATGAATAAGGTAATGAATATTTATTACCTGGATCAAATTTACTATTCATAAATGCAGGATTAATATTTTTAACATTTGGCACCTTAGCCAAATCTAAACCCTGCAATAAATTTTGTTTCGACAGCGGAGGAATCGCAAACCCTGTGGGAACAGCAATATCATAACCCTTGGCCCCTGCCGATAACTTTGCCAACATTTCTTCCATAGCGCCGTAATAATCTTGAACTACACGGCATTTACAGCTGGCTTCAAAACGTTTCACCGTTTCTGGTGCAAGATAATTATTCCAGTTATAGATATGCAATACATCTTCAGCTTGTGCGACACCCGCAGCCATCATTAACGCCAGAAAAAGTTTTTTCATTGGTGAAAACTCCAAATTCAGTGGTATTTAAATATAAGTCAATAAAGAATACGACTTTTAAATCTAATTATTTAGCCCGCAATGCACTTGGTGCGACTTTACTGGCGATCAAAATCAAAGTCAGTGTCAGTAGCATCAATAAAGTAGAAATGGCATTCACCTCTGGTGTCACTGCAATCCGAATCATCGAATAAATTTGCAATGGCAAAGTGGAAGCGCCAGCCCCCGCAGTAAAGAATGTAATAACAAAATCATCGATCGATAAAGTAAATGCCATTAAAGCACCCGCAATAATACCGGGCATAATTAAAGGCATTGTCACCAGTCGAAATGCTTGGATCGGAGTGGCGCCTAAATCACGCGCCGCTTCAACTAAGGCCTCATCCATGCCTTGTAAGCGCGAACGAACAACAATGGCGACAAAACCAATACAAAAAGCAATATGCGCCAAAGTAACCGAGACCATGCCCAATGTCATATTGAGCATCACAAAAAATATCAATAAAGCAACACCCATCAAAATTTCAGGGATGGCAATCGGGGTCAAAACTAAAATCGGTAACACGCGCAGTTTGTATTTATGCATGGCTAAACCAGCTAAAGTACCCAGTACGGTTGCACAGAAACTGGTCACCACCGCAATAATTAACGAATTACGCGCCGCCACAAGCATTTGCTCATTGTGAATTAATAAGCCATACCATTTAAAAGTAAAGCCAACCCATTCTGCATTGAGTTTTGAATCATTAAATGAATAAGCAACCACAATAATCAACGGCACATACAAAAAGCCATAAACAAAAATTGCGGCAGCCCAAAGCCATTTAGATTGTTTAGAGTGCATTACGCTGCTTCCCCCGACCAATCAACATTCCTAGACCTGCCATCATCAATACCGCTAAAGTTAGCATAATGGATAGCACCGAGCCGAAAGGCCAATCACGACTATCTAAAAATTGTTGTTTAATTAAATTACCAATCATCATGCCATCCGTACCGCCGAGTAAATCGGGTACCGCAAACATACCCAGCGCAGGAATAAATACCAAGGCTGAGCCTGCCCATACCCCTGGGAGGGATAGCGGCCAAGTTATTTTCCAGAAACGCTGCCAGCCAGATGCCCCTAGGTCTTGGGCTGCATCAAGTAGAGCTACATCGTGCTTTTCAAGGTTGGCATATAAAGGCAAGACCATAAATGGTAAGTGAACATAAACCAGCACCACGATGACCGCAAAATGACTATACATCAGCTGAATCGGCGCAATACCGAGCAGAGCCAATCCTTGATTAATCGTCATCGCAAAATAACCTTGCGGGCCAAGGATAATCATCCAAGCATAAACTCGAATTAAAAAATTGCTCCAAAATGGCAAAATTACTAGCAAAATTAATAAATCACGGTATTTTTTAGGGCTCCGCGCAATTAACCATGCCAGCGGATACGCCATTAGCAAACAAACTAAAGTAGTTATGCCTGCATACCAGAATGATTTAATAAATAATTCAACGTAGATCGAATCTTCAAAAAATCGTGAAAAATTTTCAAACGTAAGATATTCCTGCCAATTCCCAGCGTGGATTAGCAGCTCATTTTTACCTGTATCTGGATTGATATCAATTAAAGGCAATAAACCACCGTAATCACCCGGAAAACGGAAAGCGGCGAAAGCCATAATCAATGTTGGAATCGCAAAAAATATCAATAGATACAATAACGGTGGGCCAGAGATTAACCAACGGCCTAGTGATTTATTTTTTGCCATGGTTTAACTCAAAATAAAATGGCCAGCGTCATAACGCCACGCCAATTCGACCAAGTCATTATCATCAAAGAATTTTGCCCGTCCTGGCGCAGAATTCGGCAACATGGTTTCGACCAAAATGCCATTCTCTAGTTCAATAACATAAATCGTCACATCACCCAAATATAAGCAATCGTGTACTTTGCCTTTGAAATGAACTTCATCGGCCACATCCAATGGTAAAGTCGCGGCGAGTTTGATTTTTTCAGGGCGAAGCGTTAGCGTGCCTTTTTGTCCCACTTTAACGTCGGGCAATAACAAGGTTTCGGCAATACCAACACCGGCAATTTCAACTTGCATTCGATCATGGCCAATGGCCACAATCGTGCCATCAAGCAAATTACATTGCCCAATAAAATCAGCCACAAAGCGGCTTTTTGGATGGCTATAAATCACTTCAGGCACATCCAACTGTGCCACTTGTCCTTTATTCATCACCGCAATTCGATGCGATAAGGCTAAAGCTTCACCTTGGTCATGGGTAACATACACAAAGGTAATGCCGACTTCTTTTTGCAAATTAATTAATTCAATTTGCATTTCTTCGCGTAATTTAGCATCCAGCGCAGATAATGGCTCGTCCAGTAATAATAAGCGCGGACGATTAACCAAGGCGCGCGCAATCGCAACGCGTTGGCGTTGGCCACCCGACATCTCATGCGGAAAGCGCTGGGCAAAAGGCGTTAATTGCACATCTTCTAAGACTTCCGCTACGCGCTGTTTTAACTCTTCAGCCGGCACATTGGCCATTTTGAGCGGAAAAGCAATATTTTGCGCCACGGTCATATGTGGAAATAAAGCGTAATTTTGGAATACGGTGTGCACCGGGCGTTTCTCTGGCGGAACACCTGCCACATTGACGCCATCCAAAATAATTTCACCGGAATCAGGTTGTTCAAAACCCGCCAACATCCGTAATAGCGTTGTCTTTCCACAGCCAGATGGGCCGAGCAGCGTAAAAAACTCGCCCGCTTCAACGGACAAACTCACGTGGTTTACTGCAGTAAAATCACCAAATTGTTTTACTACATCACGGATTTCCAGCAATGCCATGATTATCCTCTATACAATTAGCCCTATATTTTAACAAGATAACGCGCAGAGGGGCGACCAATACTGCATCGATATCGATGAAATAAAGCCCAATAGCCCCCAAATGTCGCATTGTGGCAGCATCATTTCAGCAAAAACACGGTTTTCTCCGGAATCAAGCAAGAATTGTACGCAGAACGCATATAATTGCTCAGTTCATCTCTGCCGACATGGGTTCGCAAGTGGAAATTCGCATTCCTGTTGTCAAACTACAATTGGGCCAGTTCGTTAGCGAGCTCGATCGCCCTTGGCTTGACACTCCGTTTTTAATGCAAGGCTTTTTAATTGAAAGTCACCAGCAAATCGAATTACTGCATAATCACTGTGAATATATCACCCTTGATCTGAATCGCTCTGTCGGCGGAATCGCGCAATGGACGTCTTTACTCACAGCGACAGATCAAATCGAGTCTAGTCGATATCTGCCACATAATCCGCCTGCTTTTGACAAAGCCGCTGTAGAGCAACGCCATGATCGACTCAATATATTAAGAGAACTGCGTAAGCTGTTTGCTAATTGGCGTCAGCAATCGGCAACCAGCACCCCATCAGCACTTAGCGCAGATATTGTCATTTATGATGATACTGCGGCGGTTGAGCAAGAAATAAAAACGGCCAGCAATTCACATCAAACGGCGCAGCGTTTGGTACTTAGTTTGATGGAAGCGGTTCGCCAAGATTTACAGCCGAAGGTAGAAGAAATCAATGAAGTAGTTTCAGATTTAGTTGGCTCAATTATCCGTAATCCCAATGCCCTACTTTGGCTAACGCAACTGAAAGATCGCGACCAATACACCTACGCCCATTCCATTGATTCAGCGGTGTATTTACTCGCTTTTGGCCGTCACTTGGGCTACCCCCGCGCCGAATTACAAAATTTGGGCATGGCCGGTTTAATGCTCGACGTGGGCAAAATGCGCTTGCCACCCGAATTATTAACCCGCACGGGGCGCTACACCCCGGGCGAATTTATGCTGATGAAAACGCACGTGAATCACAGCTTAGATATTCTGTCGCAAATGGAAGGCATCTCGATTGATGTGTTTGATATGGTGGCGCGCCACCACGAACGCTATGACGGCAGCGGCTATCCATTGGGGCTCAAGGCCGAGCGCATCGGCATGTTTGCCAGTATGGCGGGCATTGTCGATTGTTTTACTGCTCTCACGAGTGATCGCAGTTATTCCAATGCCAAGTCAGCGCATGAAGCTTTACAACTGATGTATAAATGGAGCGAACGGTATTTCCATCCGGCCCTGATTGAGCAGTTCTCACAATGCGTTGGGATATTTCATGTGGGTACCCTCGTTGAGCTTTCCACCGGCGAGGTCGGTATTGTCATTGGCCAAAATCGGGTGCGTCGTCTCAAGCCTAAATTACTGATTATTTTAGGTCCAGATAAACACCCCTACGCCAAACCGCATACGCTTGATCTCATTACCAACCCCAGCTTACCGAGTGGTTTGCCGATCAATATTCGCCGAGAGTTACCGCGCGGCGCGCATCAAATTGATCCCCGTGAGTTTTTTTTGGAATAAACATAAATCCCGATGTCTGCGACTGCCTTTGCTCACGATCTGAACGAGATCGAAATCCGCCATATTGAACGCTTAACGACGGCCATCTCACACACGCACAGTGGCCGATATTGCGGCGTATTACATATTGAAGTTCGCCATCGACCACATCGCCCCAAACAAAGCGCCGTTGTCGCACAAATGGCCATTGCTTTACGCAGCCTATTACGCGAAAACGATCAATTATTTCATATTGACCACCAAACACTGGGCTTATTAATTCCCAATATTGCCGGCATTAGTCATGCACTACTGGCGGCCAATCGCGCGCAATATTTATTATGCGAAGCCCCAGAAACACCACAACATTTACATCCGCATATTGGCATTGCTATTTACCCAGAGCATGGCGAAAACATGCCTGATTTACTTAACTCAGCGCGGATCGCGGCGCGTGATTTTGCACAAGAGCAAATTGGCGTGTATGACCCAAACCGCGATTGGCTCGGCCAACAACTGGCGCGGCTCGAAGCGCCATTACGCGAAGCGCTGGCACAAAATCGCTTTCATTTAGCATTTCAAGCGCAAATCAATAGCCAAAACCAGCACATCGTTGGTGCTGAAATTTTATTACGCTGGGAAGACGCCGTCTTAGGGCAAGTGCCGCCCGATCAAATCGTTGAAGTAGCTGAACATCTGGGTCTAATGGACACACTGACCCGCTGGGTCATTCAATCGGGTTTGCGGCAATTTGCCTTGCTACGCAGCGAAGGCTATCGCGGCACAATGAGTATCAATCTGTGCCCAAGTAATTTAGCGGATAAAAATTTAGCGATGTATATCGCTAACGCGCTTGAAGTATGGGATATTCCAGCCAATACCCTAGTGTTAGAAATAACCGAATCGGCACTCATTGCCGATATTGAAGCCGCCCTGAAACAATTAGAGCAACTCAAACAAATGGGCTGCCTGCTGTCTTTGGACGATTTTGGCACTGGCTACTCCTCTTTATCCTATTTAAAGCGGCTGCCGATTGATGAGCTTAAAATTGATCGCAGCTTTATTCAATCAATGGCTAGTTCCCACAAAGATGCGGCGATTGTGCAAAGCATTATCGAACTCGCCCATCGTCTGCAGCTCACCGTGGTCGCCGAAGGCGTCGAAAACGCCGCTACCGCCGCATTTTTACAGCAGCATCAATGTGACACAATACAAGGCTTTTACTACAGTCGCCCTGTCTCACTGGCGGACTTTAAAGCCTACTTCCAACGTATGGAGCAAGCCGCATGATGAACTGGCAACAACTGCTCTCGGCCAACCGCCTAGGTGTCGATGATGGCAGCCTTCCCGATTTTGAAGCGGGACGCAGCAATTACCACAAAGATCACGACCGCATCGTTTTTTGCTCGCCTTTTCGCCGCATGGGACGCAAAACCCAAGTGCATCCGATGACCGAAAACGACCATGTCCATACCCGCCTCACCCACAGCATCGAAGTCGCTTGCGTTGGTCGCAGCTTAGGCGTGCTGATTGGCGAGCAGCTCAAAGGCCAACTGCCCGCGCACGTCAGTCCATTTGATTTGGGCGGCATCGTTCAAGCGGCCTGTTTGGCGCACGATATCGGTAACCCGCCATTTGGTCACGCTGGCGAATACGCCATTCGCGACTGGTTTCGCCGTCCCGAGCAAGCGTATTTAATGCAAACGCTCACCGCTGCTGAGCGCCGTGATCTGATGACGTATGAAGGCAATGCACAAGGTTTTCGCATCATCACTCAGCTTGAAAACCATCGTTTTGATGGTGGCCTGCGCCTCACCTATGCCACGCTGGGCACCACGCTCAAATACCCGTGGAGCAGTGAGTTTGCCGGAACCAAAGGCAAATTTAGCTGCTATCAATCCGAGCTAAAAATCTTAGCCAATGTCGCCGAAGAACTCGGCCTGCCACTACTGGAAACCAATAAATGGGCCCGCCATCCCCTGTCTTATTTAATGGAAGCGGCCGATGATATTTGCTACGCCATTTTAGATTTAGAAGACGGGATTGAAATAGGCACACTACCGTATGAAACGGTTGAACCTTTACTGATGAAAATTTGCGGCGGCGAAACCAGTCTGTTGCAACTCGAAGTCGCCGCAGCGCCCTCCACCCGGCGCAAAATCTCGCTACTGCGCGGCAAAGCCATTGATCGCAGCATCCGCGATGTGGCCGCCACCTTTATGACGCACTATGAGCGGATTATGGCGGGCACTTACCAAGGTGATTTACTCAATGATTGTCCACCCAGCATGCGATTGGGCTTGGCCGAAGCTAAACAACTGGCGCGCGACCGGATTTTTAACGAGCGCCGCAAAATTGAAATCGAAGTCGGCTCATTTACCTGCTTAGAAATCTTACTCAGCGCCTTTTGCACCGCCGCCTACGAGCAGCATATCAGCGCAGAAATGCCCTTTCGCATGCGCCGAGTGCTTGATTTAATGGATTACAACGCGCCGAAAAAAGAATGGCCATTAATCGAAGCCTACCGCCGAGTGCTCGATTTTATCGGTGGCATGACCGATAACTATGCCACTTATTTAGCGCAGCAAGTTGGCGGCATGGGGCGATAGGTATTGCCGCCTAAATCATTAAATACAATGATTAGGCAGCAATACCCATAATGGCTAACACTTGCTTCGCCTGTGGAACTACCCCTTGCCCACCCAAAGAATAAGCTTGGGTATTCCACACTGGGTGATAGCTGGCCGAATCGGTTTGCGTATACAGCGCAATCGTGGCGCGGCCCATGTTTTCTGCCAAATGCGTCATGCCGGTATCCACCCCAATCGACCAATCAGCATGGCGAATCAAACTGGCAATCTGAGCAATCGTCAATTTAGGCGGCACCATCGCCAGTTTTAATCCCGCTGCGATTTGCTGAGCCACCGCATATTCGCCCTCGGTGCCCCATGGCAAAATCGCCATCACGCCCTGCTGTTCTAGGGGCTGCAATACCTCTAACCATTGCGCCACTGGCCAAGTTTTTTCGGCCTTGGATGCGGCATGAAAACACATCACATACGGACGATTGGCCGGCAGCCAGCTCGGTAAACATTCATCGGCTTGCAGACCAAAATCAATTTCAGTTTCAATTGAATAATTCAGTGCTAATGCGGCATAACTGCGATACCAAGCGACTGCGGGCAAATTGGCATCAGGCACCACTTGCCGATGATAAGCCCAACGCGCGGCCTTTTCTCCTAAACGATAATCGGGTGGCCCAATAATTAATTTGGCTTTAGCAACTTGACTAAATAACGCCGATTTAATCATGCCATGACAATCTAAAATGACATCGTAATGCTCACAACGCAATTGCTTAATTGCCGATTGAATAACATGCCAATTTTGCCGGATTGATTTACGCCTATAGCCGCGCAAAGGCACGGCTATCACTCGATTAATTGCCGGATGCATTGCCGGCAACTCAGCAAATTGCGCATCCACCAACCAATCAATCTGTGCGTCTGGGAAATGATATTGAATATCACTAATCATTGGCATGACGAATAAAATATCACCCAGCGAGGTGAGTTTTGCAATCAGAATTTTTTTCATTCTTACCTAAATGCTTAATTTTACAAAAACAAAAACGGGGAATCTAAATAAATTCGATTAAATCGCTAAATAAAAAACCATTATTGTTTAGCAAGGCATCGTCGCCAATCATTTAAGCAGCGAGCATTAAAATCAATCGCAATGGATTAAACCAGATCTACCTAGTAATATCTACTCCCTTACAGTTTTTTACTGAGTGCTTTTTTATCTCGACCAATCGCGCCAAGTCGCCGACAATCCATGCCTTTCTATCGATTGCGGATTACCGAGTGTTTAAATTATCCATCGTGCTTTGCTTGACCTTATTTCTCAATGGTTGTGCCGTTGTGACTACCGCGGCCCTAGTTAGTTCAGTTGCCGTTGGCGTGACTACCAGCGCGGTTGGCTTGGCTTATGACGCGACCAAAATGGTGGCAACCGGAACGGTTGCTGCCGGGGGTATGGCAATCGATGCGATGAGCGCATCCAAGCCTGCGAGCAATACCCCAAGCCCTACACCGCAAGCCAGCGTCGAAGTCGTGCCACTTATAGATCAATAGTCAGTCAATGACGTCTGGCGTTTTTGATTTTTTGGCGAGCGGCGGCGACTTCACAACTCAATTTAAAACAATGACTATTAAGGATGAGCAGAGAAATAAGCAAAATGAGATGCTGAACCCGCGCAGATAAGCGCGGCGAAGTGATAAGGCTAAGCCTGCTTTTAAAGACCAAACCCAAATTAGCCCCAAGCCAGCAAGGCCACGGCATGCTGCTTGAGCCAATCACGTTCAGTTTTCCAATTTGGGCAGGCTTTGGCAACAATCGCCCAAAAACGGGCCGAATGATTCATTTGTGCCAAATGCGCCAATTCGTGAATCACCACATAATCAATCACGCTGGCTGGCGCTTGCATTAAGCGCCAATTCAAGCGAATGTCACCCGCCGCAGTGCAACTGCCCCAGCGGGTTTTGGCCGATGACAACTGCCACTTTTGGGGCTGCAGCGCCATGCGCTCTGACCACAATGCCAAGCGCTCAGCCAAATACACTTGGGCTGCACGTTGATAAAAGCGAATTAAAGCGGGTGCAATTTTAGCTTCGTTGGCCGCGCATAACGACAACACCCCAGCGCTAAGTTGGCTGCGTAACGCCGGTTGCAACACCAATGGCTCGCCCAGATAAAGGGCGCTCGCCCCCCAGCATAAATTCGGCAGCACGAGCGCTGGCGCATCGCGCCGTTCGGCCAATTTAGCGCGCACCCACGCTAACTTGAGTTGGATCACTCGTTCGGCCTCACGCTCGGCAGCGCCTTGCGGCAAAATCACCGTTAAGCCTTGCGTATCGATTTTTAAACCAATACTTCGCCGCCGCGAGCTACGCTTCACTTGATAGGGTATATCGCCAGAGCTATTTTTAAATATGTACTGCAAGTAAATACCTATGTTTTTTTCTGCTCAAAACACGGGCCACGGCCGCTGATTTCGTCCATCTGCCCTTCGATCCAGTTTTCGACTTCTTTAATCAGCTCTAAGGATTTTTTACCTTCCGAAGCAATCGGCGCACCCACGCGCACCGTGATTTCTCCCGGCCATTTTAAAAAAGAATTTTTCGGCCAAAACTCACCCGAATTCATCGCCACGGGCACAATCGGTACATTCAAATCCAATGCCAAGCGCGCGCCACCTTGTTTATATTGACCACGCTCACCGGGTTTAATTCGCGTCCCTTCTGGAAAGATCACAATCCATAAACCTTTGGCTAAACGATCTTTACCTTGCTCCATCAATTGCCGCTGCGCGGCAGCGCGCTGGCCGCGATCAATCGCAATCGGCGATGTAGTCGCCAATGCCCAGCCAAAAAATGGCATTTTGAGTAATTCGCGTTTCATGACCCACACTTGCGGCGGGAAAATCAATTGCAGCGCCATGGTTTCCCACGCCGATTGATGTTTACACATAATCATCATTGGCCCTTCGGGAATATTTTCTGCGCCTTCCACCCGAAATTTAAGCCCGCAAGTGAGGTGTAACCATTTGAGTAAAATCACCGACCACCAGCGAATAATTCGATTTCGCATCACAGCAGGCAGCGGCAAAATCACAATGGCGATCAAGGTAAAAACCGGCGTAATGATAATGAGTAGCAACCAATACAAAATAGAGCGCAACCAGATCATGTAACGTAGACTCGCGAAAAAAAGCAGAATGGGAAAACTAACAACGACAGCGCTAGTAAAAATAAGCGAAAACTCAAACCACCCGCAGCTGATGGTTTGAGCGGCAGCAGCTTAATCTGCCGAATACATTAGCCAATTGGCGGCAGCCGCCAAATCATCAAAAATCAAAGTACCATTGGGTAAATTGCCACGGACTTCGGTTTTCATGCCATTGCCGGTTCTAACTAAAATAGCGCGCCCGCCCGCTGTCGCAATCGCTTGTAAATCACGCAGTGAATCGCCGACCATATAACAATCTTTGACATCAACACGAAAGCGCTTGGCAATATCTAAAATCAAACCAGGCGCCGGTTTGCGACAACTGCAGCCACTATCTGGCGCATGCGGACAGAAAAAAACCGCGTCCAAATGACCGCCAGCGTGATGCACCGCTTTATGCATTTTGCTGTGAATTTGATTGAGTGTGGCCACATCAATCATGCCGCGTCCAATTGCACTTTGGTTAGTCGCGACCACCAAAGTCCAGCCTGCTCGCGTGAGTTCACCAATCGCATTTAAACTACCCGCAATCGGCAGCCACTCTTCGGGCATCTTAATATAATCAGGACTGTCTGCATTGATGACGCCATCCCGATCCAAAATTAAGAGTTTCATTTTTTGCATCCTTAACCTTGAATATCGAGCGAGATTTTCGTCCTCAGCGACGAATAAGACCAATAAAATCAGCGGATCAATCGCACATGAAGCTGCACGCTCAATCCGCCGTCAGCCAATTTAATCGGCCAATAATGATAATTCGGCAACGCGATTCATCAAATCAGCCAGTTGCGACAACAACGCTAAACGATTGCCACGCTCGGCCAAATCGTCGCTCATGACCATTACCGAATCAAAAAAGGCATCCACTGGCGCTTTAAATGCCGCCAATTGCTTGAGTGCACTAGTAAAGTCGTTGACCGCCAATGCGCTTTCAACCGCCGGTTGCAAAGCTTGCAATTGAGCAAACAAGGCTTGTTCGGCACCGGCGCCAATTAAAGCGGCATTTAATGCCGGCAAATCGCCTTCGACTTTTTTCAGAATATTGCGAATGCGTTTATTTGCCGCAGCGAGCGCCGCGCTTTCTGGTAAAGCTTTAAATTCAGCGACCGCCGCCAAACGTACGGTGAGGTCGTCAAAGCACGTCAGCGATTTGGCCAACACCGCATCGATATCCGCTGCTGGGTATTCCGCCGCCAATAAGTTTTTCAGACGTTCCAACATAAAGCCATACAAACCATCGACCGTGCCGGCTTTAATTAAGCCCGCTGGGAAGCTGGCTTCAGCAATATTGAGTAAAGCTTTCAAATCGAGTGGCTGCTCGAGCAAAATCCGCAATACACCCAGCGCTGCGCGGCGTAATGCAAATGGATCTTTGTCGCCAGTCGGAATCAAGCCAATACCGTAAATGCCGACTAAGGTTTCTAATTTATCGGCCAAAGAAACCGCTTGTGCTGTCGCGCCTTCTGGTAGGGTATCGCCCGCAAACTTAGGTTTGTAATGGGCTGCAATCGCATACGCTACATCCGCATCTTCAGCATCATGCACGGCATAATATTGCCCCATAATCCCTTGCAACTCTGGAAACTCACCCACCATATCGGTCGACAAATCGGCCTTGGCCAAGTAAGCCGCACGTGTGGCTTTACCGACATCAGCGCCGAGTAATTTGGCGATTTCACCGGCAATGCTTTCCAAGCGCTGAACGCGCTCCAGTTGCGAACCAATTTTATTGTGGTAAACCACATTGGCTAATTTGCCGACGCGGGTATCGAGTTTGGCTTTTTTATCTTGCTCAAAAAAGAATTGCGCATCAGATAATCGTGCGCGCAACACGCGTTCATTGCCGTTGATAATGTGGCTAGGATCAGCCGTTTGCAAATTCGATACCAGCAAAAATTGATTCATCAATTTGCCATTAGCATCGAGCAGCGGGAAATATTTTTGATTTTGTTGCATAGTCAAAATCAAGCACTCTTGTGGCACGTCGAGAAACTCAGCTTCAAATTCCCCTTTCAACACCACTGGCCATTCCACCAAGGCAGTTACTTCGTCAAACAGAGCATCATCAGCAGCAATCGTGGCATTGAGTGCCGCGGCGGCCGCCTGCAGTTGTTCACCGATTAAGGCTCGGCGCTCGGTAAAGCTGGCAATAACGCGGCCTTGCTCATTGAGCAAACGCGCGTAATCATCGGCATTAGACAGCACCAGCTCACCGCTCGATAAAAAGCGATGCCCCAATGTGCTGCGTCGTGAGTTCAGGTGCAAAATTTGTCCAGCAATCAAGGCATCGCCGTGCAACATCATCAAGCCATGCACCGGACGAATAAATTGGCCGTCACGATCACCCCAGCGCATTAATTTTGGCGCGGGTAGTTTTTTTAATGCCGCAGCGACAATACCAGCCAGCACTTCGTCTAATGCTTGGCCGGCTTTGGTCATACGGAAAACAAACACTTCTTGCTTGCCGTCGTGCAGCTTTTCTAAGCTATTGACTGCGTCAGCCGCCAAGCCGCAAGAGCGCGCAAACCCAAGCAAGGCCGGTGTTGGCTGACCGTCTTTAAAACCAGCTACAACCGCTGGACCGCGTTTTTCAATGGCTTGTTCAAGCTGAACTGCCGCCACATTAGCAATGCTCACTGCCAAACGGCGTGGGCTCGCAAATGTGGTGTATTGCGCATCCGCTGGGACAAAGCCCATTTTTTGTAATTCAGCAAAAATTGTGTCGGCAAACACCGCGCCCAATTTAGGCAGCGCCTTGGGGGGAGTTCTTCCGTTAATAATTCAATAAGCAGTGTTGGGTTCATGCTGTTTCTCTTTTTTTAAGTTCATTGCCCAGCGGGTCGTTGACCTAAGCGTCATCTTGTTGTGCGGCGTCTTTGTCGCTCATGATCTTGCAGACTTGTCGAATAAAATCAGCGCCATAGCTGTCTTTGGCCGGGTCGGTGAATTCCCACTGAAACCCCGGTACATCATAACGGGCGACTTCTTCGTCTTCGCTATCGTGCAAAGCCACGGCCACGCCAGCCATACGGCCAGAGTCACAATGGATCGCTGAGCGTGTGTACTTCAGCCGATATTGGCCTTGGCCGACTTCGTCAGTTTGATCGGTATTAAATCGCTGCAACATCCAAACAAAGGTGTAGTTGGCTTCTGAATATTGCGGATCATGCTGCACTGAATTGGCATCGACCAGCATTTCAAAATCCGCAGTTTTGCCATAACTACGCCATTCCGCCTTGGCATATGGCACGGCAACAGGGCCCTTCACGCCGTCATTGAATTTCTTATCGCAAGCACTCAATAGCAATACTGCGCTGAGTAAACTGCAACGAAGCAACATGGCGAGCCCCTGTGGATTATTCCGGCAATTGGCACATTGGGAAGCCCAATGCTTCGCGGCTGTCGTGATACGCTTGCGCCACCAGACGCGCTAGATTGCGAACTCGGCCAATATAAGCGGCACGCTCAGTCACTGAAATCGCGCCACGCGCATCCAGTAAATTGAACATATGCGAGCATTTCATCACCATTTCAAAACCGGGCAAGGCTAAGCCGCCGTCGATCAAGCGTTTGGCTTCAGATTCAAAATGGTTGAATTGATCAAACAAAAACGGCACATTCGATTGCTCGAAGTTATAAATCGATTGCTCGACTTCGTTTTGGTGATAAATATCGCCATAAGTGACTTTTTGACCATTCGGGTACACCGTCCAAACGATGTCGTAGATACTATCTACCCCCTGCAGGTACATCGCTAGACGCTCGACACCATAAGTGATCTCGCCCAATACCGGCTTGCAATCTAGACCGCCCACTTGCTGGAAGTAAGTAAACTGCGTGACTTCCATACCGTTAAGCCACACTTCCCAACCCAGACCCCAAGCGCCCAAGGTTGGGCTTTCCCAGTCGTCTTCAACAAAGCGCACATCGTGCACTGAGGTGTCGATACCCAGCTCTTGCAATGACCCTAGATATAATTCTTGGATATTGTCCGGCGATGGCTTGAGTACCACTTGGTATTGGTAATAATGCTGGCAACGATTTGGATTTTCACCATAACGCCCATCTTTTGGACGGCGGCAAGGTTGCACATAAGCGGCATTCCAAGGCTCTGGGCCGATTGAGCGCAAAAAGGTCGCAGTATGAAAGGTTCCTGCACCTACTTCGATATCATAAGGCTGCAGCAAGGCACAGCCGTGCCCAGCCCAGTAGGTTTGGAGCTTGAGAAGGATTTCCTGAAAAGTCAGCATAGGATTCTTGGCGCACGGCACAGTTCTTTAATCAATGAATTCTACCTGTTTTTGCCGCCATCGTGGCAGCTCGCTCGCAATGAGCGTCGCGGCGTGGCAATTTCACCGCGCCTTAGCGCCGCAACAAAGCCGCTTCGCGCTGCAAATGGGCTAAAAAACACTGCGCCACCCAGCAAAAAACGTTTTCTTACGCCTTTACTCAGAAATATTGTAGATAAGCGCGCCAGAAAGTCGGCGTTCTTGTTATGCTTAAGCTTTTTGGCGTCCAGCACGCCACCTTCACGGTTTAATTTCTATGCGCGCACTCTCAGTTACCCTACTTCTCAGTAGCCATTTATTACTCAGCGCCAGCGCTTTTGCCAACATCGACTTAGATGAACTGCGCCAAGCTGTTCGCGCGCGCGATTTACCGCGACTGGCCCAAATCAGCGATGCCAATCAGGGCAAGCCGCTAGAAATGTATCCAAACTACTATTGGCTCACGCTGCAGCTAAAACAAATCAGCGAAGACGATGCCAATCAGTTTTTAAATCGCTACGCCAATACGCCGCTGGCCAATCGCTTTCGTGATGACTGGATTAAAGAATTAGCCCGCCGCCAAGCATGGCCATCGTTCGAGCAAGAATACGCCAAGATCGATTCGCCATCGGCTGAATTGCAGTGCTTTAAAAGCCAAGCTGCGCAAGCGCGTAACGACAATTCAACGCTTAAAGCCAATAAAGCCCTGTGGTTTACCGCAAAACCACTCGCCGCCTCGTGTAATCCAATTTTTGATACTTTATTTGCCAATGGCAGCCTGAGTGAAAACGATGCATGGTGGCGAATTCGCCAAGCTTTAGCGGCTAATCGCGCCGATTTTGCTCGACAACTCAGCAGCCGCGTTGGCAGCCCAAGCGAGTTTTCTGCCAAAACTCTGGCTGCAATCAATAGCGCACCCGACAAACAAATTAAACAACTCAATGCCGCCGGCCGTGCCAATCTTGAATTACAACTTTATGCTTTAGAGTTAATTGGCCGCAAAAACCCAGAACAAGCCGCGCTAATTATTGAACAACTGAGCCCGAATTTATCCGCAGCAGATCAGCGTTTTGCTTGGCAGCAACTGGGCTTAAGCGCTGCGCGGCGTCACCATCCCAATGCCTCATTTTGGCTGAGTAAAGCCGATATGAATGATTTAGAAGAAGAAGATCAAGCTTGGTTTATTCGCTCAGCACTACGCGCCGAAGATTGGAATGCCGTCGAATCTCGCATTAAGGCGCTTCCAGCAGAAACACAGGCCAAAAACACCTATCGCTATTGGCTAGCTCGCGCTTATGAGACGCAAAATAAAACCAATGCCGCCAATGAGATTTACCTCAAATTAGCCGATGGCTTTGATTATTACGGCTTATTAGCGCAAGAGAAACTCGGCGCGATGCTGCAAGAATCACGCGCGCCCTACACCAGCAAACCTGAAGAAATCAATGCTGTTGCGGCCCTACCCGGTGTCGTGCGTGCTTTGAGCTTGAATCAGCAAAACTGGCGAGTTGAAGCTAATCGCGAATGGAATTTCGCCATGCAAGGCTTAAGCGATACGCAATTGTTGGCCGCGGCTGAATTAGCCCGTAAAAATAAAATGTACGACCGCAGTATTTATACCGCCGAGCGCACGCAAAAAATTCATGACTTTACCTTGCGCTACCCAACGCCCTATCGCGAAGAAGCCGAGCAAGCCGCTAAAGAGCAAGGTTTAGATCCAGCGTGGGTTTATGGCTTAATGCGCCAAGAAAGTCGTTTTATTAGCGATATTCGTTCTAGTGCTGGCGCAGCGGGCTTAATGCAATTGATGCCCAATACCGCCAAATGGGTTGCAGGTAAAATGAAAATCAGCGACTTCAGCTCAGCCGACATTACTGACGTCACCAGCAATCTGCAAATGGGCACTTATTACCTGGCCTATTGGGCGGAAAACTTTAACGGCAATGCGATTTTAGCTACTGCGGGTTATAACGCGGGCCCGGGCAATGCCAGAAAATGGCGCGCAGATCGCGAGCTAGACCCGACGATTTACATTGAAACCATTCCGTTTGGTGAAACCCGCGACTACGTGAAAAAAGTACTGAGTAATGCCAGCCATTACGCGCATTATTTTAAAGACAGCCCAACGCAATTGAACCGACGCTTAGATAAAGTGCCTGCCGCACAATAAAAATGTCGTGCCTATTGTCGCTACGACTTGGCATTTCGCCGATAGGCACGATTTTAATTAATGACATACCGGCTTTAATAAAACCGTTGTTACAAATCCTTGTTCGTCTGACCAACCATTAAAATTGAGGTGATTCATCATGAAAATTGTTATTGGTAACTTCCCTCCTGCAACGAGTAGTGAAGATGTTGTCGCACTTTTGGTCGAACAATTGGGCGCACCAATTCCGACTGAAATTACCGTCAGCGAAGGGGCTGGGCGCAATGTCATCGCCTTGGTGCAATATCCCGCTGAAGCACCGCATACGCTGGGCGATGTTTTAGCCAATAAATTAAACGGCTATCACTACCAAGGTTTTCACCTGAACGCCACCGTGACGCATAACTTTAAGGACTAAACCGATGCGGATCGCCGTCTTTGATAGCAAGCAATACGACAAGACCGCTATCAATGCGGCCAATGTCCAATTCGATCACGATATCGTTTTTTTTGATGATAGGCTCAACGCCAAAACCGTACCCTTAGCACAAGGTTTTGACGTTGTTTGCCCCTTTGTGAATGATAAGCTCGATGCGTTCACGATTGCCCAACTCGCCCAGCTTGGCGTCAAACTCATTACCTTGCGCTGCGCGGGCTTTAATGGCGTGGATTTAAAAGCCGCCGCCGCACATGGCATCATTGTCACGCGAGTCCCCGCGTATTCTCCCGAAGCCGTAGCCGAGCATGTGTTTGCGCTGCTACTGACTTTGGTTCGCAAAACGCACCGCGCCTTTAACCGCATTCGTGATGGCAACTTTACCCTTGATGGCTTAGAAGGCTTTAACGTGCACGGCCGCACATTTGGCATTGTCGGCGCCGGCAAAATCGGTTTGGCCACCGCGCGCATTGCGCGTGGGTTTGGCTGCAAAGTACTCGCTTATGATCCTTATCCCCCCGCGCAATGCGCTGTGGATTGTGAGTTTGTGACGCAAGAAGAGCTATTCAAACGCGCCGATATTATTTCCTTACATTCGCCGCTGTTTCCCACCACACACCATATGATTAACGCGACCACGTTGGCGCAAATGAAACCGGGCGTCGTCTTAATCAACACCAGCCGTGGCGGCTTGATTAATACACTGGCACTGATTAAATCGCTCAAGTCAGGTCACGTTGGTGGCGTTGGTCTTGATGTCTATGAGCATGAAGAAGGGGTGTTCTTTGAGGATCTCTCAGACAGCATGCTCAAAGATGATATCTTGGCGCGCTTAACGACGTTTCCAAATGTGGTGATTACTTCGCATCAAGGTTTTTTAACCACCGAAGCACTCGACAATATTGCGCATTCTGTTTTACAAAGCATCGATGATTTCATCCAACAACGTCCCCTTGGCAACGAGGTAAAAGCCAGTGCCTAAAAAGCAGTTCCGTGTCGAGGAGCCAACGATTTCCCGCTGGCTACTCACCATCACCCCATTTGCCGCCGCCTTGTTTGCCTTAGTTTTTGCTCTGTTTTTAATTCAAACTGCGCACAAAGAAGACCAAGCCATCACCAGCACACTCGAGCAAGACCTGTTGTGGCAAAAACAAGCGCTCAAAAACCGTCTTGAAAATCTACAGCATCAGCTCGATGGCCTTGCTGATGTCATTGTCACTGATGGTCTAAGCTCGGCCGAATTTAGTGGACGCTATTTATCGATTTTGCAAGACTCGCCCGAAGTGATGAGTTTGGAATACATCGATGAAACCAATCAAGTGCGCTGGCAACATCCACTCAATCGCCCTGACCTGTTGCCCCCACAAAATCATCGCAATTTGGTCGCTGCGCGCAGTGTGGTCTTGGTTAATAATCAGCCCCAATTTAGTACCGTGTTACAAGGGCAAAATCAAACGCCATTATTGGCCTTTGTGACGCCTGTTCGCCTCAATTACCATGGGCGGCACACCTTAGTCGCCATTCTCAATCTCAATACCTTGTTGCAACAGCAAGTTCCGTGGTGGATTGCGCAGCGCTATCAAATTTCGTTGACTGAAAACGGCGAAACCATCGCCAGCAAATTTAATCGCAATCTAGATCCAACCGGCTTACATCAAGCAATCGACTTTGATTTGGCGCCAAATCAATTTCAGTTGCAAGCGACGGTGTATCAGCAGCAACGCAGCTGGCAACAATACTTACTCACACTCACGGTGATTGCACTCTCCATGTTGATGCTCGCCTCAACTTGGGCGCTGCGGCGACACATTAAAGAGCGGCACAATATCGAAGCGCAATTGCGGCAAGAAACCGCTATGCGTGAAGCGATGGAAAACTCTTTAGTTACCGGCATTCGGGCGATGGATAAGGATGGCCACCTGATTTATATCAATCGAGCCTTTTGCGATATGGTGGGCTATAGCGCCGACGATTTGCTCGGCCAAAGCCAAACCATGCCGTATTGGCCACCAGAAGATCTTGATCGCTGTACTGCCGTGTATCGAGCGATTTTGTCAGGACGCGCCGAACCGTCTGGATATCAGATGCGCTTTATGCGCGCCAATGGTGAGCGCTTTGACGTGCGGCTTTATGCCGCCAAACTGATTGATGGTGACGGCCAGCATACCGGCTGGATTAGCTCGATTTACGACATTACGGAATTACAACGCGAGCGAAATGCGCTGCAAGCATCCCATGAGCGTTTTGTAAATGTGCTCAATGGCCTAGAAGCGGCCGTTTCGGTCAGCGACGCGGCCAGCTGCGAGATGCTCCTCACCAATCGGCAGTTTGATCGGGCGTTTAATATCCCCGATTGGCATGGCCGCTACTGCGCCTTGCCATATACGCCACGCCGTAAAGGTGCACCGGTCGAAACCGAATGGTTCGACGCGTATCGTGGCCACTGGTATCAAATTAAAAGCCGCAGCAGTGTCTGGGTCGATGGCTCAGAAGTTTGGCTCGAAATCGCCACCGACATCACCGCGCTTAAAAATGCCCAAGAACGTGAACGCCAGCAAAACGAGCAACTCCAACAAACCACGCGCTTGATCAGCATGGGCGAGATGGCGTCCAGCTTAGCGCATGAGCTCAATCAACCTTTAGCCGCCATTGCCAGCTATGCCACGGGCTGCCGCAACGTGCTGTCGCAAGCCGAACCCAATATTGCTCAGCTAGATCAAGCCATCGAAAAAATGGCCGGCCAAGCCAAACGCGCGGGCAAAATTATTTCTGGGATTCGTGAATTTGTGCAGCGCCGCGCGCCGCACCGCAAGCCCTGCGAGGTGGCCGATTTGGTTGACACAGTGCGTACATTACTCGCCGCCGAAGTGGCCAAACAGCAAGTCAAGCTCACTATCGGCGAAGTGCGTGATTTACCGATTGTGTATGCCGATGCGGTGATGCTGGAACAAGTTATGTTTAACCTGATGAAAAACGCGATTGAGGCCATGCACGACACGCCGATTGCTAATCGGACGCTCGATTTAAGCATTAGCACCAATAAAGACTTTTTATCGGTCATTATTGCGGATCGCGGCACTGGTATTAATCCTGAACAAATGGAACAATTGTTTAAGCCCTTTTACACAACAAAAAATACCGGGATGGGAATGGGTTTAAACATTTGCCGCTCAATTATCGAGCACCACCAAGGCCGACTGTGGGTCGAGGGCAATCCAGGCGGCGGCAGTCGCTTTATCTTCACCTTGCCCTTGCCACAAGAAAGTTTGGCTGGTGAGCCCTAATCGCGACGTAATTTTCAGCAATTTGTCATCGCTATTCACTGCAGGAGCACTCAATTTATGAACCTTGATCGCCCAAATACCCGAAAAATCGCCATTGTGGATGATGACGACGCGATTCGCGACGCGCTTTCTTGGTTGTTCTCAACGCGAAACCATCAAGTCAATACCTTTGCCAGCGCCGAAGATTTGTTAGCCAGCTACCGCCCAGAAGATTACGGTAGTCTCGTGCTTGATGTACGGATGCCGGGCATGGGCGGCTTGGAGCTATTTAATAAGCTACAAGCGTTTAACTATTGCCCACCGATTATTTTCCTTACCGGTCACGGTGATGTGCCAATGGCGGTGGCGGCACTCAAACAAGGCGCTGCCGACTTTATCGAAAAACCATTCTCTGACAATGACATTGTTGATTTAGTCGAAAGCTGCTTATCGCAAGATCAGCTTAGCCGCGAAGAATGGCAAACCCGAACTGCAGTTGATCAGCGTTTGGCCTGCCTAACGCCGCGCGAGCGCGAAGTGATGAAATTGATACTCACGGGTCGTTTGAATAAACAAATCGCCGATGATTTGTCGATTTCGATGAAAACCGTCGAAGTGCATCGCGCGCGGATTTTAGAAAAAATGCAGGTTAAAACTGCAATGGAACTCGCAGCGCGCTTACGCGATGCCGGCGTAGAACCACATTAATACCGTATGACCATGTAGCCCATATTTATTATGGGCTACAACTCAATACCTAAAGGATTTTGTTGTGTTAATGCTTATTTCTCCAGCCAAAACGCTGGATTACACTCGCCCCACGCCAGCGGGTTTACCGCAGACGACGCCAGATTTTTTAGCGCAATCGCAGCAATTGATCGACGTCTTACGTCAAAAAACGCCCGCCGAGATTGCCAAGCTGATGAAACTGTCAGATCCCTTAGCAACGCTCAATTTTGGCCGTTATCATTCATGGCAAGCCAACTTTAATCCCGAAAACGCCAAAGCGGCAGTATTGGCTTTTATGGGCGATGTGTATACCGGTCTGGCAGCCGAGCAGCTCTCCATCGAGCAACATGCTTATCTAGCGCAACATCTGCGTATTTTGTCGGGTTTATACGGGCTATTGCGCCCACATGATTTGATGCAAGCCTATCGCCTAGAAATGGGCACCAAGCTGAGCAATCCGCGCGGCAAAAATTTATACGATTTCTGGGGCGACACCATTACCGAAGCGGTCAATGAGCTTGAGCAGCAAGAGATTGTTAATTTGGCCAGCGAAGAGTATTTCAAAGCGATTCGCCCAGCAAAATTAAACGCGCCAGTGATTACGCCGATTTTTGAAGACTTTAAGAATGGCCAATACAAAATCATCAGTTTCTACGCCAAACGTGCGCGTGGCCTAATGGTGCGTTACGCCGCGCTTAATGCCATTACCCATGCTAATGATTTGAAGCATTTTGATTTAGATGGCTATGCTTTTGATGCCGACAATAGTGAGAAGCAACGCTGGGTTTTCCGCCGAATGGCAGAGTAAGGCAATATTCAGATGTTGATGCTGTGCCGCGCTCGTCGAGCTGGGGCTTAAAATCCCGTTTAAGCGCACCGAGTGAGTCAGAGACAAACGGTTTTATCGTTTGGCTCACGACAATCGAGGGCACAGCGGAGCTGGGCGTGATCAAAAGCGCCTTTCTTTCCCCCTCTTTCTTTGGCGAATCAAAGAAAGAGGGTCCCCGTCGCGGACTGCGACTGTAAAACAATGTGCCGCAGGCACTTAAAACCATCAACACCAAATTTGAACATTACCCAGAAAAATACGACAGGTATATCACCTTATCGCTTATTCAACATAGCCTAGCAAGAAATACCCAAACAATAAAAAAAACCGCACCTGTTAACTGGTGCGGTTTTTTTTATTGCGACAGGTGACGATGACTTACTTGGCCACGTTACCGGCGATATTCAAAACATTCCACGTTCTGGCAAATGGCGGTGCGTAAATGAAATCCATAAAGCCCAGCTCTTCAACCGTAATGCCGCTATAAACTGCGACAGCCAAAGCATCGACGCGGTGCACCGCACCACCGAGATAAGCGCCACACACTTGGCCGCCGAGTAAACGGCGCGTGCTGCGCTCATAAATCAGTTTGACCCACATTTCACTTTGCGCTGCCACGTAATCGGTGTGGTTTTTGTCTTTAATCCAGACGGTGCCATAGTCGATATTTTGCTGCTGCGCTTCTAACTCAGTAATTCCAGTGCGGCCCGCTTCAATATCAAATACACGGATACCGCTTGAGCCTAAGGTACCCACAAATTGACTTGGCTGCCCAGCCATGACTTCACCCACAATACGGCCTAATTTATTGGCCGTCGTGGCCAATGGAATATACGCCGTACCGCTGATGCGGTGCGGTACTGTCGCGCAATCGCCTGCAGCATAAACATCAGGCAAATTGGTTTGGCACTGGGCATCAATCACAATCGCGCCTTGCTCGGACAACGTTAAACCACTGCTCGCTAAAAAGTCAGTATTAGGTTTAAACCCTGCTGCGACGATCACCATATCGGCGGGATATTGGCCCAGATTACTCACCACGTGATGCACGCGGCCTTGTTCGCTCACCAGTTCCGTCACCATTTCGCTATTGCGTAGATTCACGCCATGGCGCTGGAGTGATTCTTCTAAAATTGCACTGATTTCAGCATCAAAAATTGTTTCGAGCACCCGACCTGATAGACCAATCAAAGTGACGTTTTTGCCCTGTTCACGCAATGCTTCGCTGGCCTCAATACCAATAAAGCCATTGCCAATCACGACGACGTTTTGCACTTGCTCTAACTGATCGACGATCAGTTGCGCATCGCGCTTAGAGTGCATCGTGAAGACGTTTTGTGTCTTTAAACCTTGAATCGGAGGCTGTACTGGCGACGCGCCAACCGCAATCAACAGCTTGTCGTAGGTAAAGGTTTGCGTTTGTTGCTCGGCATTGACGGCGGAAACGGTTTTACTGGCCGCATCCAGCCCAGTTACGGTATGAAAACAGCGCACATCAATGCCAATTTTGGTGAATTCCGCCAAAGAGCGCGCCGTCATTTGCTCGATGTCTTTAAATTCGCCACCCACATAATAAGGAATCCCGCAGGCACCAAATGACACCACATCGCTCTTTTCAAGCACCGTGATGTTGGCGGTTTTATCAAATTTTAAAATTCGTACTGCCGCCGACATCCCTGCTGCATTCGCACCCAAGATTAAATAATTCATTGTGTTACTCCATGGATTGCGAGCCATCGGCTCTCATTTCAATTCATACACTCATCGGCTTGGCCGATTGAGCGCTAAAAACAATTCGAGCGGCAAGGTCGCATCGATGCTCGATACCCCTATGCCGCTCCGCTCTATTTAACTCAATTTAACTTAAACTTCTTCGCTATCTAAACCGGCATTCGGGTCATTAAACACCGTCATATCCATAAGGCCCATTTCGCGATCCGTAGCAACGGCAGCAGTCATGGTGCCAGATACATTGGCCAAGGTACGAGCCATATCGATCACCGGATCAATCGCTAACACCATACCAATCAGTGCAAAGTGCTCACCCATGCCCATACCCGACAAGGCAATCGTTGCGGCTACGGTTGCCGTACCTGGAATACCGGCGATACCAATTGAACCAATCGTCACCACAATCAACATCATGATGTAAAACTGCATATTGGTTTCAATCCCCACCATATGCGCCACCATCACCACGATCATCGCAGGAAAGAAACCGGCACAACCATTCATACCAATCGTACTACCTAATGAGCCCACCAAGTTTGAAGTGCCACTATTCACACCCATACGATTGGTCAGCGTTGAAATCGTCATCGGCAAAGTGCCCACAGAAGAACGACTGGTAAACGCCATCAACCAAGTACCGATTGATTTTTTAACAAACATCACCGGTGAAACGCCATGCAAAGCCACAATAATGACGTGCAACAGCATAATCAGCGCCATCGCAATATAAACCGCAGCGACAAAACTAGAGACTTCTAAAATCGCAGGGATACCATTGCTGACAATAGTGCGGGCTAACAAGGCCACCACGGCATATGGCATAAATTTAATCACGGTCATTGCAACCGACATCACGATTTTATGCAGGCCGAAAATCAAGGTTTTAAACGCGCCAATCACTTCTGGATTTTTCTTTTCCATTCGGGTTGCAGCAATACCCAGCAAGGCAGAGAAAATCACTAAGCCAACAATGTTTTCACCGTGCATCGCAACGACGATATTGCTTGGAATCAAACGAACTAGCGTATCAACCAAATTGGTATATTGCTTGATTTCTGCCGCACCGGTAGCAGCACTCACGCCATAACCCAAGCCAAATGCGTTGGCCAATACGATACCGAGAACACAGGCGATTGCAGTCGTAAACAGCAACCAGAAAATCCCACGGAAAGCGATTTTTGGTAAGTCTTCTTTACCCGAAAAATCTAGAATCACTTTGACGATGGAAACAAAAATCAAAGGAATCACCAGCATACGGATGAAGGCAATAAATGCACGACCGGCTAAGCCATACCATGTTGCGGTTTCTTGCATCCACGTGTTGGCTTGCATTGGAAACCCAACCGACGCTTGCACTAGCAAACCCAACCCAGAGCCCAGCACTAAACTCACCAACATGCGCTTAGAGAAATCAATTTTTTTGTTTTGTAATTGTTTTAATACCCAGAACGACGCCAGCAACAGCGCAATCGCAATCAGTGTTTGATAGTGGGTTATTGATAAGAAATTCTCAAAAAAAACCCCATGAAATATGGCGTGGCTTGTGTCATGCATTGTTAGTGCCTCTTTTTACAATAATTAAAGCGTTTTTTAATTCATCATTATCTGAATGACGGAAATCGAGCATGTCGTTTATGGCAAGGCATTGAGTCTGTGAGGCTTTCATTACCCAACCAAACAATCTTTAGCATCATGTAATCTTGCGGTTTACATGCCCCCAATCAGTTCCCTAGCACCAAGATAAAGGGATTAGCACTGAATTCACTTGACCCAAATCAAGTCTATGGCCGTTTCTGAAAAAAAACATTCATGACGATAATTTATTATTAAACCAAGACTTGGGCTTGAGCATCGCTCTATCATCTCATTAATAGAGCGGCGAAGATCATTGATTTCTATGTAAAAATGAAGCAAATCGCCGTTACTCAAACCATAAACAGCAAAGAACAAGCGACTCAAAGACATTGTTTTGATTGGTTTTTTATTAAAAAGATTGTTAGAATCTTAACAAGATAAATTTCATTTAGTCACTTCCACCATGAAAATACAGATTGATGCCGAGTTACTCGTGAACTTCATTGCCGGCGTATTAGGTGAGGACTCTGAGGTCGTAGTGCATGACCTTTCCAATATCAACGCCTCCTTGGTTGCAATTAGCAACGGCCATCTCTCTGGACGTCAAGTCGGTGCACCCGCCACCGATTTAGCTTTACGTATGGTGCAAGAGTATCGCCAATCGGACGGCGTTAGCTATAAGCTCAATTACCGTAGCAAAACCCATCGAGGCGTGTTACTGCGTTCTTCAACACTGATTATTAATGGGGAAGACGGTGAACCCACCGCGATGTTATGTATCAATACCGACGATAAAAGATTGCTCGATTTACAAGAATCAATCCGTAAATTGCTGCCCAACGAGCCAGAACAAACTCATCAAGAATCACTCTCGATGTCGGTCGATGATGTTGGCCAAGATATTTTGCAAAGCGTACTGGAGCAATATCCAATAGCCCCAGCAAGGATGTCTGCCGAAGAAAAATCGCAGGTCGTTAAAGATTTAGAGCAGCGAGGTTTATTTTCGATTCGCGGTTTTGTCGCCAAAACCGCCCATATCCTCGAAATTTCCGAACCGACTTTATATCGCTATTTGAAAAACGGTTAAAGCCTTAGCGTCTATTGGCTACTCAATCGAGCCCTACGTTTATCAATGATGGCGCCGCCGGCCAAACTAAGTCGCGCTGACTGCTAAACTGCCGCGCCTCGCCGGTAATCGGGTCGACAAATTCAATCGTTCTGGCCAACAATTGCAGCGGCGACGAGAAATCGTTGCCTTTATCAGGCATCAGCTCTGGATACCATGCATCGTTAACGATCGGAATCCCCAATCCGGCCAGATGCACACGCAGCTGATGTTTACGCCCAGTGTGTGGCGCAAGACGGTAATGCGCATATTCGCCACGTTGTTCAATCAGCTCAATTGCCGTTTCACTATTGGGTGCGCCCACAACTTCCTGCACGGTAAATGCGTCATCACGATTTTCGATACGGCTGTGATGTACATAGGGCAAAACTAAATCGCGGCGAAATCCAGCGATGGCTTCATAGGTTTTTTGCACTTGCCGCGATTCAAATAGCGCGTGATAAGCATGGCGATGCGCAGGCTGTTGGCAAAACAAAATTACGCCTGCGGTTTCTTTATCCAGCCGATGCAAGGTGGTAATTTCAGGATTATCCAAACGCTGCCGCAAACGTGTTTGCAGATTTTCTAGCGCGTAACGCCCAACGGGAGTCACCGGTAGAAAGTGCGGTTTATCCACCACCAGCAAAATATCGTCTTGATACAGAATGGTTTCGGCAAATGGCACGGTGAGCGGTTCGGGCTGCGGTCGGTAATACCACAGCACCGTACCGGCACGGTACGGAGAATCGACACCATACGGCGTGCCAGCTTCATCGACGACTTCACCGCGCAGCAAACGGCCACGGATATCGTCCGCAGCGACGTGCGGAAAACGCGCAATCAAAAAGTCCAGCACCAGCGGCCAGTCACCTTGTGGCAGACCAACAAAACTCGGCGCGATGCCGTCTTTATGCGGAATCGGCGCGATGGGTTTAGCCATTGATCGGCCTCGCATTGAAAATCCGACGCAGAGACGCAGAGGCGCGGAGAAAAAGATGAACACTAATTTCATCAGGAATCAGCGAGACGATGCAGAGGTACTCCCCGCCCTTGCTTTTCCTCTGCGTCTCTGCGCCTCTGCGTTGAAAGATTTTTTCTTGAAGCATTAACGTACCTTATTTGGTCCACGGCGGCCGCGTTGTTTCGGTTTGCCGGCCGGTTTTGGTGTCGGAACATGTACCGCAGGCACACTCATTTCGATCCACTTGCCCAATTCAATATCATCGAGGGTATAAGCGCCTATCGCATAACGAATAAGACGCAGCGTTGGATACCCTACTTTCGCGGTCATCCGCCGTACTTGACGATTTTTGCCTTCGGAAATTTTTATTTCTAGCCACGATGTTGGAATCGCGGCACGCTCACGAATCGGCGGCACGCGTGGCCAGATTAACTCAGGTTGCTCAATTAGACGTGCCTCGGCGGGCTGCGTTTTAAAATCACCCAAATCCAAGCCCCCCGCGCGCAAAGCCGCCAGCGCGGCATCGTCGGGGATGCCTTCGACTTGCACCCAATAAGTTTTAACCAGTTTATGCTTCGGGTCGGTAATTTTGTGCTGTAAAGCACCATCCCCCGTAAGCAAGAGCAACCCTTCTGAGTCGGTATCTAAACGACCAGCAGGATAGACTGCTTTCACGGAAACGTAATCAGCCAAACATTGATGCGGTGGGCTCGGTGAAAACTGGCAAATAACACCGTAAGGCTTGTTAAATAAAATCAATTTAGGCATGGCAACAATTGTCTAGTAAATCTTGGCAGAATGGCGATAAACCTGTGATAATAGTTCGGTTTTTACCGCGACAAAAACTTTAATAAGCTTGCGGTGAACGTTTTCAACCACTGAATTCACAGGTGTGCCCGATGAGTCTAATCAAAGTCCCACAAGGGGGCGAAAAGATCGTTCCTAACCTAGCAACGCCAAACAATCCTATCATCCCATTTATCGAAGGTGATGGTATTGGCGTGGATATCACCCCAGTAATGATCGATGTTGTCGATGCCGCTGTGAAAAAGTGCTACGGCGACGACCGTAAAATCCACTGGATGGAAATCTATTGCGGCGAGAAAGCCTCTAAATTGTACGCTGATGGCTCATATCTGCCACAAGAAACCCTCGATGCCTTAAAAGAATACGTGGTTTCAATTAAAGGCCCATTGGCAACGCCAGTAGGCGGCGGCATCCGTTCATTGAACGTGGCATTGCGTCAAAACTTGGATCTTTACGTTTGCTTACGCCCAGTGCGCTACTTCCAAGGCGTACCATCGCCAGTGAAGCACCCAGAACGCGTTGACATGACGATCTTCCGTGAAAATACCGAAGACATCTACGCCGGTATTGAATGGGACGCTGAGTCTGAAGGTGCGAAAAAAGTTATCGAATTCTTACAAAAAGAAATGGGCGTAACTAAAATCCGTTTCCCAGAAACTTCATCGATCGGTATCAAACCGGTATCGAAAGAAGGTACTGAGCGTCTGGTTCGCAAAGCCATCCAATACGCTATCGACAACAACCGTCGCAGTGTTACCTTGGTTCACAAAGGTAACATCATGAAGTTTACCGAAGGCATGTTCCGTACTTGGGGCTATGAACTCGCGAAAAATGAATTCGGCGCGGTTGAGATCGACGGTGGCCCATGGATGCAACTACCAAACGGTATCGTCATCAAAGACGTGATCGCTGATGCATTCTTGCAACAAATTTTGTTGCGTCCAGCAGATTACGATGTGATTGCCACATTAAATCTAAACGGCGACTACATTTCTGATGCCTTGGCCGCAGAAGTGGGTGGTATCGGTATAGCTCCAGGCGCGAACTTGTCTGACAACATCGCTTGCTTTGAAGCTACGCACGGCACGGCACCAAAATACGCTGGCCAAGATAAAGTGAACCCAGGTTCAATCATCTTGTCGGCTGAAATGATGTTGCGTCACATGGGCTGGACTGAAGCTGCTGACAAAATCATCGAATCAATGGGCAAAGCCATTGCCGACAAGCAAGTGACTTATGACTTCGCTCGCTTGATGGACGACGCTGAAGAAGTATCTTGCTCGGCCTTCGGTAAAGCCATGATCGAACGCATGTAAACACAATGCGTGTTTGATATTAAAACCCCTGTCAATGGCAGGGGTTTTTTACTTTTATGTACAAAATTTGCGTCACTCCACAACAAAAAACCCGCCGAAGCGGGTTTTTGTTTTTCACTTAAAGCGAAAATTAAGCAGCTTGGATGTTACCAGCTTGCTTGCCTTTCTGACCTTGAGTGATATCGAAAGAGACACGTTGGCCTTCTTTCAATGTTTTGAAGCCTGGCATGTTGATCGCAGAGAAGTGAGCGAAAAGATCTTCGCCGCCTTCGTCTGGAGTAATAAAGCCAAAGCCTTTAGAATCATTGAACCACTTAACAGTACCTAATGCCATGTTGAGGACATCCTGAATAACAAAAATAAAATAAATTGCCGATCGTACTAAAGTACAAAACCGGTAAACCGGTTTGTCGTGGGCATCCCAAAACAAACATGTATAACTTTTTACGCCACTTTGACATATAAGGTCAAGCATAAATAATAGATACGCGGCACACTGTGGTATTGCATTCACGCTTGAAAAAATCGTGGTGAGCGCCAAAATAAAGATTGAATAGGGACTAAGATAAAACAATGGCGATCCAGCATCAGAACGATACCGAACTCAAAGACGCAGCAGTTCGAACTGCACCACCACCGATGTGGCAGGTGGTGCTACTCAATGACGATTACACTCCAATGGACTTCGTGATTGATGTGTTACAGCATTTTTTTGCAATGCCAAGCGAAAAGGCCAACCAAATTATGCTGAAAGTCCACACTGAGGGTCGTGGTATTTGTGGGGTTTATCCTCAAGATATCGCGGCAACGAAAGTAGCTGAAGTTACACAGTATGCTCGGGCGCATCAGCATCCGTTGCAATGCATTATGGAGGTGAGTCAATGATCGCCCAAGAACTTGAAGTTAGTCTGCACATGGCGTTTATGGATGCCAGACAAAAGCGCCACGAATACATTACTGTGGAGCATTTATTGCTAGCTCTGCTCGACAATCCTTCTGCCATTGACGTTATTAAAGCGTGTGGCGCCAACTTAGATGAGCTGCGCCGCCAGCTTGGGGATTTTGTCACTGAGCATACGCCCGTGGTTTCAGGTACGAGCGAAGTTGAAACCCAGCCCACAATCGGCTTTCAACGCGTCATTCAGCGCGCGATTTTGCACGTCCAATCCTCTGGCAAAAAAGAAGTCACTGGCGCTAATGTGCTAGTGGCTATTTTTGGCGAAAAAGACAGTCACGCCGTGTATTTTCTGCATCAGCAAGGTATTACCCGTCTTGATGTGGTCAATTACATTGCCCATGGCATTAGTAAATCAGCCAGTAGCCAACCGGCAACGCCTCGTGCCGAGCCCAATGAGGATGGAGAAACAGAGGCTACGCCTGGGGGCGCATTAGAAAGCTACACCCAAAATATGAATGAGCAGGCTCTAGCCGGAAAAATAGACCCGCTCATTGGTCGCGATGCTGAGCTTGAACGCGTCATTCAAACTTTATGCCGTCGCCGCAAAAATAACCCACTCCTCGTCGGCGAAGCGGGCGTAGGAAAAACCGCTATTGCCGATGGCTTGGCGCGTTGCATCGTCGAAGGACAAGTTCCTGATATTCTGGCCGATGCCACGGTCTATACGCTAGATATGGGCGCACTCTTAGCCGGCACCAAATATCGCGGTGATTTTGAGCAACGCCTCAAAGCAGTCATTAAACAACTCGCAGACGAGCGCAATGCCATCCTATTTATTGATGAAATTCATACGCTCGTTGGTGCTGGTGCGGCTTCTGGTGGCACACTTGATGCGTCAAACCTACTGAAACCGGCGTTATCCAATGGCACTTTAAAATGCATTGGTGCCACCACCTACAATGAATATCGCGGTATCTTTGAAAAAGATAATGCCTTATCACGTCGATTCCAAAAAATCGATGTGGTTGAACCGAGTATTGAGCAAACCATTGAAATTTTAAAAGGTTTGAAAGATAAATTTGAACAGCACCATGGTGTGAAATACACCCAAGCGGCACTCAGCACTGCAGCAGAATTGTCTGCAAAATACATCAATGATCGCCATTTACCAGATAAAGCCATTGATGTGATTGATGAAGCTGGCGCTGCGCAAAAAATATTACCGCGTTCAAAACAAAAGAAAACCATTGGCAAAGGTGAAATCGAAGACATTATTGCTAAAATTGCTCGGATTCCGCCTAAATCGGTATCGAGTAATGATAAAGACACGCTGAAAACACTCGAGCGTGATTTACGTAATGTCGTTTTTGGCCAAGAAAAAGCGATTGAAGTGCTCGCTACATCGATCAAAATGGCTCGAGCTGGCTTAGGCAATCCGTTGAAGCCCATCGGCTCATTCTTATTTTCTGGGCCAACAGGCGTTGGCAAAACTGAGGTTGCCCGTCAATTAGCCTATACGATGGGCATCGAGCTGATTCGTTTTGATATGTCTGAATATATGGAACGGCACGCTGTTAGTCGTTTAATCGGTGCGCCACCGGGATATGTTGGTTATGAACAAGGTGGTTTACTCACTGAAGCCGTAAATAAACATCCCTACTCGATTTTATTATTGGACGAAATCGAAAAAGCACATCCGGATATTTATAACGTTTTGTTGCAGGTGATGGATCATGGCACCCTCACCGACAATAATGGCCGTAAAGCCGATTTTCGGAATGTCGTCATTATTATGACCACCAATGCTGGTGCCGAAATGCTGGGTAAATCTACCATTGGCTTTACCAATAAAAAAGAAGCGGGCGATGAAATGCAAGAAATCAAGCGCCTGTTTACGCCAGAGTTTCGCAATCGCATTGATGCCATCATTCCTTTTGCTTCATTAACGCATAGCATCATTTTGCAAGTGGTCGAAAAATTCCTCATGCAACTCGAAGCACAATTGCACGAGAAAAAAGTCGAAGCGCATTTCACAGATGCTCTCAAAGACTACCTAGCCAAACACGGTTTTGACCCGCAAATGGGCGCGCGCCCAATGGCTAGGTTGATTCAAGATACCATTCGCAAAGCACTAGCCGATGAGTTGTTATTTGGACGTTTAGCTGGCGGTGGACAAGTCACCATTGATATTGATAATGATGGCAAGGTATTGCTCAATCTACCTGAGCGAGAAAAGGTTTCAGCTTAATACCAGCTCTCATGTAATAAAAAACCCGCAGACTTAAAATCTGCGGGTTTTTTATTATGTCGTGCCAAATTGTTTTATTGTGCCGTATTTTCTTTTTGCTGAACCACCACCAAGTGCGATGGCGTCGGTGCTGGAAATGTCGCCAAGGTATCTAAAATCGCTTTATTTGCTTGGAAGTAAACTTGCCAATAATGATCATTATGGCAATATGGACGCACGGCCAGTACTGGGCCAACGAGTTGAAACTCAAGTACTTCAACCTCAACACCGGGCTCAACCATCACATTTGGAATCTTCGCAATCGCTTCTTTCAGCAAGGCAATCGCTTTTTCCGCATCAGCGGCACCAGAGAGCTGCGCTTTCAAATCCACTCGACGATATTTAGTTGCGGTGTAGTTTTGAATGTTATCAGTAAATATTTTATTGTTACCGACAAAAGTCAGCACATTATCTGGCGTCATAATTGTTGAAGAAAATAACCCCACTTCATGTACTACACCCGTTACCCCACCCGCAGTGATCATGTCTCCGACTTTAAAGGGCCGTAATACAATTAAAAATGCCCCACCAGCAAAATTAGCCAACAACCCTGACCACGCCATACCGACAGCAAGACCCACAGCTGCAAGTAAAGCCGCAAAAGTCGTGGTTTGAATGCCGAAGTAACCCAAAATACCAATCACTAACAACACATTCAACAAGACGGTCACAGCAGAGCCAACATAGCGTAAAACAGTGGCATCGACTTTTTGCCGGACTAAACCGGCTTGAATAAACCGCACCACCATGCCAATAAGCCAGCGACCGATAACCCAAAAAGCAATACCGGCGATAATTTTTACACCAAACTCAGCAACATATCCCATGATGATATCTTGATATTTGCTAATCAAGCTTGTATCCATCTTAATCTCCAATGTAAGTGCCACTGAGTGGCAACATCAAAAGACTATCTGATATGTATAAAAGAGCAAATCATTTACCCTCTTGGGTGGTTAGTTTGATGCAATGTTTTCAATCTGGCTGATGCAACCTGCGTGTAAATTTGAGTTGTTGTTATGTCAGAATGGCCCAGTAACATCTGTACCACCCGCAAATCAGCGCCATGGTTCAGTAAATGAGTGGCAAATGCATGCCGTAAAACATGCGGGCTAAGTAGTTCTGCCGGAATATTTGCCTGTACTGCATATTGTTTAATAATAAACCAGCAGCCTTGCCGAGTAAGTGGCTCGCCACGTTGATTTAAAAACAACGTGGCTTGCGCGGCATTTTTAAGCAGCAATAAACGCGCCTCAGTCAGGTAACGACTGAGCCATTGTGCCGCCCACTCACCAATAGGTACTAAACGCTGTTTTCCGCCTTTACCATTCATAACCCGAATATATTTTTCACGTAAGAAAAGCTGATTTACCGACAGCTCAACCAACTCGGTCACGCGTAATCCTGTGGCATACATTAATTCAAGCATGGCTCGATCGCGCAAACCGGCAGCAAGATTGACGTCTGGAGCGGCTAATAAGGCCGCAATACTCGCCTCTGGTAAGGCTTTAGGTAATGGTCGAACTCGACGTGGCGAGCTTAATTCAGCGGTTGGGTCGACAGTAATCTGGCTAATAAGCAATGCTTGCCGATAAAATTTACGCAAGCTGGCCATTCGCCGCGCTAAAGTCGATGCCTTCATATCGCGCGATTGCCGAGCTAAAAATGCCTGCATCGCATCTCGATCAGCAGTCAATAAACCTTGTTCACGCTCACTGGCGAGCCAATCAGCCCAAATCAGTAAATCTCGACGATAACTCTCAATGGTGTTGCTCGCCAAACCATCTCCGAGCCAAATCGCGTCTAAAAACTGATTAATCAACGCCATCTCACTATCGGCGATCATTGGCAAAGGCGCTTTATTGGCCATCAATTACACCTTCATGCTGTAATAACCAGCGCTTGATCGGCAACCAATCAAGGCCATTTCGGTTGGCATTAAAACCGCCAAGTCCATGCATAGCCACCACTCGATGACAAGGAATCACCAATGGAATCGGGTTACGCCCGCAGGCACCACCAATCGCCCGTGGGCTTGATGTACAACGCCGAGCAATCTCGGAGTAAGTCAGCACTTCACCCGCTGGAATCTCTGCGATGGCTTGCCATACTTTCAGTTGATGCGGTGTACCATTGAGTTGATAAGGCAAATCAAAAACAAATTTAGGCTCATTAAAATAAGCCAAAATCTGCCGTTTTGCCTCTTGCAATAAGGGGTGATGACCTGCTTGTAATGGCGTTTGGGCAACCAGAAAATCCACTGCGCTTAAAAAGTCCCCATTCAAGCTCAAACCAACTCGCCCAAAAGGCGTCGCAATCACTGCATCAGACGGTATGCTAAGCACAATCATAACTCCATAGGTATATGAAGCAAATCCTTACAAAATATTGGATACAGGTATATACCAACAATTAATCTTGTAAAGATTGCCACAATGCATCCAATAAGACGTTACTTTGATCTTCAGTGTACTCCCAAAACATAGCACCAGCTAAGCCGTGCTGTTTCACATATTGTCCTTTCAGGGCTATCGACTCAACATCTTCATAACTAATAAATTCATCGCCATCAAACAACCATGGCGCTTGTGCTGATTCGTCCCAATGCCGAGTAAAACGACCGCTAGGGATAAGCTCATGCGCAATTTTGTAATAACTATGCGTACCATTCGATTGCGCACGCCCCTCAGCGCCTAAACCAGGACTTGCCACACCCAATAAACTACGGCCATAAAATGGACAACCCAATACCATTTTTTCTGCAGCAACACCATGATCGAGAAAAAGCTGCACACCTCGGTCAGCACTATCACCACTAGGATCATGCGCAGCGGTCAATAAATTAGCATGATGCCCTGCACGAGTGGCCCAACCATTATAAAAATCGTAAGTCATCAAGTTAATAAAGTCGCACTGCGCCGCGACTTTCTCGAGCTCAACGCCCTCCAAATAATATGTACCTACCCCGGCAGCAATGGTTAGCAAATAGGGGGGGTTACCTTCCATTTGCGCGGAGGCCTCATCTAAATGAATCCGTAATGAGCTCAGCATTAAAGTAAAATTCTGCCGATCTTCTGGTCGCGCTTTAATGCCTGCCATCGCATTGCTTGGATATTCCCAATCCAAATCAATACCATCAAATTGATATTTCTGCATAAAGCGCAGTGTCGAACGGCTAAATTGCTCACGTGATGTCTCGGTTAACGCAGCATCAGAAAAACCATCAGCCCCCCAGCCGCCAATCGATATCAAGATTTTTAATGCTGGATTTCTAAGTTTTAATTGCTGCAATTGCGCGCATATTTTCTGACAATACGCTTCATTACTAAGCTGTGGATCAGCAGCATCTTGCTCAATCACTTCGCCATCCACTACTTTGGCAAAGGCATAACAAAGATGCGTTAACTTTTCTACCGGCAAAGCACTGATATCACAATGCTGCCAACTTGCTAAGTACGCCAACATAATTCGAGACATCTGCAACCTCGTTAGACCATGAAAGACCCGAATCACACTACCCAATAATTAGCTTACATTCTATGCACAATAACCAATTTAAAGTGCTGCGATCACCGTCATTTCTACCTTGTAACGGGGATCAGCTAACTTAGCTTGAACGGTTGCTCTGGCTGGCGTATGCCCTTGAGGGACCCATTCACCCCAAGCTAAATTCATCGCATCAAAATCAGCCATATCAGTGATAAAAATTGTAACCTGCAAAATTTTTGTCTTATCTGAACCTACTTCTGCCAATAAGCGATCAATACACGCCAAAACTTCAACAGTTTGTCCTAAGGCGTCTTTGTCTAAATCTTCAGCAATTTGCCCTGCCAAATAAACGGTATTGTTATGCACTACGGTTTCACAAAGACGAGGGCCAACATGGTAACGCTGAATAGATGACATTGTTTTATTCTCCAAAATGAATATAAAAAGGCGAACCCACGGTTCGCCTTCAATTAATGATGACACTATTTTAAAACTTTTTTCTTAAGCAATCGCACGTAATCGCAAAGAAAAATCACGTAAAGATTGAATACCGCTATTTTCTGCGCGTGTGCACCAATCTTGCAACTGCAAAACTAATTCATGACGATTCAACGTTGATCGCTCCCAAATACGAGTTAATTCTTGCCGCATTTGATATACCTGCTCCAACACTTTACTTTGCGTCAAAATTAATTCCAAATGAATTTTATCGCTAGCCGAAGTATCTTTTGCATCTTGCTTTAACCAAAGCTTCATGCGTTTTGTAATATCAAAACTCATTGAAGGCAAGGCAGCAGTTGCCGATAAATGCTCAATCTCTGCAGCAACAGTTTGTTTCAAAGTACGCGCATAATGCGCGGCAATTGCATATCGATTGGCAATAATAGCTTGTAAGACATGCTCATCGAGCTCGGGACGAATGCTGGTAACTTTTAATTTAGGTGCGACTTTACGAATTTTTGCTAAACCCAAAATAGCCATCGTCCGGATATACAGCCAACCAATATCAAATTCAAACCACTTATAAGATAACTTCGCTGAGGTACCAAATGTATGATGATTATTATGTAATTCTTCTCCGCCAATCAAAATACCCCAAGGGATTAAATTCGTCGAAGCATCTTCAGTTTCAAAATTACGATAGCCCCAATAATGCGCAAATCCATTGATAATTCCTGCTGCTGTCACAGGAATCCATAACATTTGTACGGCCCAAATCCAAATACCATTCACCCCAAATAGTAATAGATCTATGACTGCCATTAAAGTTGGTCCCCAAGATGCATAGCGCGAATACAAATTACGCTCTAAAAAATCATCCGGAGTGCCATGCCCATATTTTTGCAATGTTTCTAAATTGGCGGCTTCTGCCCGATACAACTCCCATCCCTGCCAAAATACTTTACCAATACCCAATATCTGTGGGCTATGTGGATCTTCGGCACTCTCACACTTGGCATGATGCTTGCGATGAATTGCTGCCCACTCCTTTGTTACTTGCGCCGTTGTTAGCCACAGCCAGAAACGAAAGAAATGGCTAATCAATGGGTGTAAATCAAGAGCACGATGCGCTTGATGCCGATGCAGGTAAATCGTTACCGATGCAATCGTAATATGCGTTAGCGCGAGGACGACTAATACATAACCCCACCACGGTAAAACAACCATTCCATTAAGCCATTCCATTCCATCTTCCTTGTGCAAGGTTTATGCCATTGCGATTAAAAATAATCGAATGCTGATTTTACTCAGCATTACTCAAAAACAACAGCATTACACATTTGAATTGGGTAAAACTGATCCGGGTAGAATCGTAATATCACGCCGAGGATAAGGAATCTCAATATTATTTGCTTTGAATGCCCGCCAGATTTTCATATTTAAATCAGACTTCAAACCCATCTGTCCATTTTCTGGATCAGCCAGCCAAAAACCTAACGTCAAGTTAATACCACTATCGGCAAATGCAGTCACAAATGCACCTGGAGCGGGTTCTTTCAAAATACGAGATTCATCTTTAGTAATCTCGGTCATAATACTCATGACTTGATCTAAATCTGAGTTATATGCAACTTGAATAGGAAGTCCAACCCAGACTGAACGATCGTTATAAGACTGATTCACGACTGTTTGAGAAATTAAAGTGTCATTTGGCACCAAGGCCTCAGTACCATCAGGTGCTTTTAAAACAATATAGCGAGAAGTTAAGCCACTAATAATTCCCTGGCGATTATCAACTGAAATTAAATCGCCTAATTTAATCGAGCGATCCAAAAGAATAATAAAACCAGAAACATAATTAGAAGCAATTTTTTGTAAGCCAAAACCCAAGCCGACACCTAAAGCACCACCAAATACCGACAGCACCGTTAAATCAATGCCGACCATTGATAAAGAAGCAAGTACCGCCAAAACAACTAAAAGCGAACGCATTACCTTAACCAGCACAACACGAACGTTCATATCCATAACATCTGTAGACATTAAACGTTGCTCGATTAGGCGGCCAATCCACATTGCAATCAGTAGCGTCGCACCAACCGACAATAAACCCTGAATTACGGTAAGTATGGATATATGCACTTTCCCAGCATCAAAACTAATTGTATCTAAAGCTTCTAAAATTTGCGGCAAAATGCCGACAACGTGCAATACATAACCAATCCAAATAATTGCAGCAATATATCGCTCCCAACGTTGGACCCAAGTCGCTCCTTCAAAAGTTCTTCGAATAATATAAACAAGAATTCGAATATTAACTAAACCAACCATCAATAGATTAGCAAGACGCAATAAAGAGCTAGTTTGCCCTTCGAATATTTGGTAAGTAATATTGCCAAGAGTAACTAAAATCAACGCTAAAACAGGAAATAATAAACGCTGCACACCATCATTAGCTAATTGCCAACGGAAATTTTTTGCTGCAATACGTTTTTTTGAACGATTTACAATTAAAAAAGCTAGACCCCAGCATGACAATAAAACAGCAATTTGTAATAAAAACTCTGTACTAAAAAAACCTAAATGTTTAATGTCCTTAACGACATTGAATAAAACATTTTCTGTATTTAAACTCATTCATCACCTCTAATTTTCTTCAGTGTCTGGGTCGTAGAAGTATCAAATAAAAATGGAATCGAATGTACAAACCCACCTCTGGCTAAAACTTCACGACTACCGACGATCTGCTCTAATTGCCAGTCGCCGCCTTTAACAAGAATATCCGGCTGGACACAATCAATTAAATTAAAAGGCGTATCTTCATTAAACCAAGTAACTAGATCAACCGCAGCTAAACTAGCGATCACTGCAGCACGATTAGCCAGAGGATTAATTGGCCGATCATCCCCCTTACCTAAACGACGCACCGACTCGTCAGTATTCAATGCAACAATCAGACTCGCCCCCAGCGCACGAGCCTGCGCCAGATAAGTCACATGACCACGATGTAAAATGTCAAAACAGCCATTAGTAAAAACCAAGGGGCGTGCTAATAACTGAATTTTCTCTGCCAATAACTCTGGCGGGCAGATTTTACTTTCGAATTCAGGCGTAGAATAAATAGGTAGAGCGTTTTGCATTAAAGCCCCTTTGATTTAAATATTAATTTTGGCTGTTAAGTTCTGAATACTAACCTAAGTTAAAGTTATCACACCAATAAAATAAGAGCGATGAACTACATATTTAAATGTAGTTCATATCTATTTGATAGTGTCCTCCAGTAAAAGTAAAGGACAGCAAAAAGCCCGACTCTTTCGAATCGGGCTTTCTACTTATAGGGAAGTCTGGCAATGACCTACTTTCACACGGGCAATCCGCACTATCATCGGCGCTGAGGTGTTTCACTGTCCTGTTCGGGATGGGAAGGAGTGGGACCACCTCGCTATGGTCGCCAGACAAAAACTTGTCTGATGCAACTCTTTCAAGTCACACGAGAGTTATCGCATTCAGCCGCTATCTTTTCAGACCACAACCTACAGCGCTAACTCGTAAAATCAATAGAAGAAGTAATTATACTACACTTTCCAACAACAACACTTGGATTGATTATATCCATCGTCGCACTACGCGCTTCAGGTTATAGGATCAAGCCTCACGAGCAATTAGTATTGGTTAGCTTAACGCATTACTGCGCTTCCACACCCAACCTATCAACGTCCTGGTCTCGAACGACTCTTTAGAGGATTTAAAACCCTAGGGAAATCTCATCTTGAGGCAAGTTTCGCGCTTAGATGCTTTCAGCGCTTATCTCTTCCCGACTTAGCTACCCGGCAATGCCACTGGCGTGACAACCGGTACACCAGAGGTCAGTCCACTCCGGTCCTCTCGTACTAGGAGCAGCCCCTCTCAAATTTCCAACGCCCACTGCAGATAGGGACCAAACTGTCTCACGACGTTTTGAACCCAGCTCACGTACCACTTTAAATGGCGAACAGCCATACCCTTGGGACCGGCTACAGCCCCAGGATGTGATGAGCCGACATCGAGGTGCCAAACTCCGCCGTCGATGTGAACTCTTGGGCGGAATCAGCCTGTTATCCCCGGAGTACCTTTTATCCGTTGAGCGATGGCCCTTCCATACAGAACCACCGGATCACTATGTCCTGCTTTCGCACCTGCTCGACTTGTCGGTCTCGCAGTTAAGCCGCCTTTTGCCATTACACTATCAGTACGATGTCCGACCGTACCTAGGCGACCTTCGAGCTCCTCCGTTACAATTTGGGAGGAGACCGCCCCAGTCAAACTGCCTACCATGCACGGTCCCCGATCCGGATAACGGACCAAGGTTAGAACCTCAAAGGGGTCAGGGTGGTATTTCAAGGACGGCTCCACAGAAACTAGCGTCTCTGCTTCAAAGCCTCCCACCTATCCTACACAAACCACTTCAAAGTCCAATGCAAAGCTACAGTAAAGGTTCACGGGGTCTTTCCGTCTAGCAGCGGGGAGATTGCATCTTCACAAACACTTCAACTTCGCTGAGTCTCGGGAGGAGACAGTAGGGCCATCGTTACGCCATTCGTGCGGGTCGGAACTTACCCGACAAGGAATTTCGCTACCTTAGGACCGTTATAGTTACGGCCGCCGTTTACTGGGGCTTCGATCAAGAGCTTGCACCCCATCAATTAACCTTCCAGCACCGGGCAGGCGTCACACCCTATACATCCACTTTCGTGTTGGCAGAGTGCTGTGTTTTTGATAAACAGTCGCAGCCCCCATTTCTCTGCGGCCTTATATAGCTCCAAACGCAAGGTTCTTCACCAATAAGGCACACCTTCTCCCGAAGTTACGGTGTTAATTTGCCGAGTTCCTTCTCCCGAGTTCTCTCAAGCACCTTAGAATACTCTTCCTACCCACCTGTGTCGGTTTGCGGTACGGTTCAATATAAGCTGAAGCTTAGTGGCTTTTCTTGGAAGCAGGGTATCAGTTACTTCATCACCTAAGTGAATCGTCATCATGCCTCAGCGTTAACAGCGTCCCGGATTTGCCTAAGACACCCGCCTACACACTTAAACCAACTATTCCAACAGTTGGCTAACCTAACCTTCTCCGTCCCCACATCGCACTTATATCAAGTACAGGAATATTAACCTGTTTCCCATCGACTACGCATTTCTGCCTCGCCTTAGGGGCCGACTCACCCTGCGCCGATGAACGTTGCGCAGGAAACCTTGGGTTTTCGGTGAGGGAGCTTTTCACTCCCTTTATCGCTACTCATGTCAGCATTCGCACTTCTGATACCTCCAGCATCCTTCTCAAGACACCTTCACAGGCTTACAGAACGCTCCTCTACCATATGCCATAAATGGTCATATCCGCGTCTTCGGTTATCAATTTGAGCCCCGTTACATCTTCCGCGCAGGACGACTCGACCAGTGAGCTATTACGCTTTCTTTAAATGATGGCTGCTTCTAAGCCAACATCCTGGCTGTCTGTGCCTTCCCACCTCGTTTTCCACTTAATTGATCATTTGGGACCTTAGACGGCGGTCTGGGTTGTTTCCCTCTTGACCCAGGACGTTAGCACCCCAGGTCTGTCTCCCATGCTCGCACTTGACGGTATTCAGAGTTTGCCATGGTTTGGTAAGTCGCGATGACCCCCTAGCCATAACAGTGCTTTACCCCCGTCAGTGATACATGAGGCACTACCTAAATAGTTTTCGAGGAGAACCAGCTATTTCCAAGTTTGTTTAGCCTTTCACCCCTATCCACAGCTCATCCCCTAACTTTGCAACGTTAGTGGGTTCGGACCTCCAGTGCGTGTTACCGCACCTTCATCCTGGCCATGGATAGATCACTTGGTTTCGGGTCTACGCCCAGCAACTATGCGCCCTATTCGGACTCGGTTTCCCTACGCCTCCCCTATTCGGTTAAGCTCGCTACTGAACGTAAGTCGCTGACCCATTATACAAAAGGTACGCAGTCACCCCATTTTTCAAGGGCTCCCACTGTTTGTATGCATCCGGTTTCAGGTTCTATTTCACTCCCCTCCCGGGGTTCTTTTCGCCTTTCCCTCACGGTACTGGTTCACTATCGGTCGATGATGAGTATTTAGCCTTGGAGGATGGTCCCCCCATCTTCAAACAGGATTTCTCGTGTCCCGCCCTACTTCTCGTACGCTTAGTACCACAATTGACTTTTCATATACGGGACTATCACCCACTATGGTTGGACTTTCCATTCCATTCTATTAAGTCTACTGCTATCACGTACAGGCTCTTCCCATTTCGCTCGCCACTACTTTGGGAATCTCGGTTGATTTCTTTTCCTCCGGTTACTTAGATGTTTCAGTTCACCGGGTTCGCTTCGCTAGACCTATGTATTCAGTCTAGGATGACCCAAAAGGGCCGGGTTTCCCCATTCGGAAATCGTGGGATCAAAGCACTTTGCCAGCTCCCCCACGCTTATCGCAGGCTATCACGTCCTTCGTCGCCTATCATCGCCAAGGCATCCACCAGATGCACTTATTCGCTTGATCCTATAACCTCAAACACGTAAAACGTATCTCAGATTACTGAAATCGTATTTGCGACTTGCAAGTGAGTTCTCATTTCACTTGCGGTTCAGTTCCACTGGCATGAGACCAGCACAACTGAACAGATACAATCAACCCAATATTTTTACTTTGAAATTAAACTCAACCACAACTGCACGCAGTTATTGTTTTATTTAATTCCATTACAATGTTTATTGGAATTAATTACTTCTTCTATTTTGTTAAAGAGCGATATTACTAAAATCAATCATTCATATCTAAATATAAACAGCCGATTTATCTAATTTTAGAAACCAGAATAAAATACACTGCACCCAACAACGTGCAATACATAGAATTCTATTTTCTACAGCAGATAATGGTGGAGGTTAACGGACTCGAACCGTTCACCCCCTGCTTGCAAAGCAGGTGCTCTACCAGATGAGCTAAACCCCCGTGATACTGGTGGGTCAGATAGGAATCGAACCTATGACCCCCGCGTTATCAACACGGTGCTCTAACCAACTGAGCTACTGACCCATATCGTTTCTTTCAAATCTACAGCCGATGAGTGTGAGTACTTAATCTACCAATCTTTCTCTTGAAAGGAGGTGATCCAGCCGCAGGTTCCCCTACGGCTACCTTGTTACGACTTCACCCCAGTCATGAATCCTACCGTGGTAACCGGACTCCCGAAGGTTATCCTAGCTACTTCTGGTAAAACCCACTCCCATGGTGTGACGGGCGGTGTGTACAAGGCCCGGGAACGTATTCACCGCGACATGCTGATCCGCGATTACTAGCGATTCCGACTTCATGCACTCGAGTTGCAGAGTGCAATCCGGACTACGATCGGTTTTGTGAGATTAGCTCCCCCTCGCGGGTTGGCGACCCTCTGTACCGACCATTGTATGACGTGTGAAGCCCTGGTCATAAGGGCCATGAGGACTTGACGTCATCCCCACCTTCCTCCGGTTTGTCACCGGCAGTCCCATTAAAGTGCTCAACTAAATGTTAGCAACTAATGGCAAGGGTTGCGCTCGTTGCGGGACTTAACCCAACATCTCACGACACGAGCTGACGACAGCCATGCAGCACCTGTGTTACGGTTCCCGAAGGCACATCCATATCTCTACGGACTTCCGTACATGTCAAGACCAGGTAAGGTTTTTCGCGTTGCATCGAATTAATCCACATCATCCACCGCTTGTGCGGGCCCCCGTCAATTCCTTTGAGTTTTAGTCTTGCGACCGTACTCCCCAGGCGGTCTACTTCACGCGTTAGCTGCGTTACTAAGCTCCGAAAAGCCCAACAACTAGTAGACATCGTTTAGGGCGTGGACTACCAGGGTATCTAATCCTGTTTGCTCCCCACGCTTTCGTCCATGAGTGTCAGTATTAGGCCAGGGGGTTGCCTTCGCCATCGGTGTTCCTCCACATCTCTACGCATTTCACTGCTACACGTGGAATTCCACCCCCCTCTCCCATACTCTAGCGAGACAGTCATAAACGCAATTCCTAGGTTGAGCCCAGGGATTTCACGTCTATCTTATCAAGCCACCTGCGGACGCTTTACGCCCAGTAATTCCGATTAACGCTTGGACCCTACGTATTACCGCGGCTGCTGGCACGTAGTTAGCCGGTCCTTATTCTTCGGGTACTGTCATCCCCAGTAGTTATTAACCACTAGGATTTCCTCCCCGACAAAAGCGCTTTACAACCCGAAGGCCTTCTTCACGCACGCGGCATTGCTGGATCAGGCTTTCGCCCATTGTCCAAGATTCCCCACTGCTGCCTCCCGTAGGAGTCTGGACCGTGTCTCAGTTCCAGTGTGGCGGATCGTCCTCTAAGACCCGCTACTGATCGTTGCCTTGGTAGGCCTTTACCCTACCAACTAGCTAATCAGCCATCGGCTGCTCCAATAACGTGAGGCCTTGCGGTCCCCCACTTTCCCCCTCAGGGCGTATGCGGTATTAGCACTCCTTTCGAAGCGTTATCCCCCATTACTGGGTACATTCCGATGTATTACTCACCCGTTCGCCACTCGTCAGCGGTGCAAGCACCCTGTTACCGTTCGACTTGCATGTGTAAAGCATGCCGCCAGCGTTCAATCTGAGCCAGGATCAAACTCTTTCGTTTAATCTAGCTGAATTTACATACTTGGCTTAGTACTCATTACTCAAAGAAACACTTGGTTAGAAACCAAGATTTCTTTTATATCTTGAGTGTAAGCACTTGTTTGACTGGCAAACCAAGCACTCACACTCATCGGCTGTATTTTGTTAAAGATCAGTGGCTTAGACACTGAAACCAGCTGGAAAACCGCTTGTTTCGTTTGCTGTGTCAGCAGCAGAGAGGCCGAAATATACGGCAGCCCTGCGATCACGTCAACACCTTGCTGCAAACAAAACGCCAGTAAAACGCTAAGTTGTTGAATTACATACGATCTAATTTAAAACATTTTATCGATTTAAAACTAAGATAGTTATCTTATTAAATTCAAATGCTCGTATATTATCCAATAAACCATCATAACAATTCCAATGACATAAAATTTAAAGCCATAGGAACCATATTCACCCCTCTCAATCATGAAAAAACAATCCTAGATCTTGTTTCCTCCTCATTTGCCCCTATGTTCTTAACAAGATTAAATCACGATATACCGTATGAGGAATAAATAGATGGCGAAAGTAACAATGTATAGCACGGGTACTTGCCCATACTGCGACCGTGCTGAGCGCTTATTGCAACACAAAGGGATTACTGATTTAGTTAAAATCCGAGTCGATCTCGATCCGAGCCAAAGACAAGTCATGGTAGAGCGTGGTCAGCGCACTGTACCGCAAATTTATATCGACGATTTTCATGTGGGTGGCTTTGATGACCTCGCTGCGCTGGATCGCGCCGGTAAACTCGACCCATTACTGAATAAATAGTATCGTCTCGATGGCATCGACATCGCAAACTATGCGATGATTTCCATTGAAGCATCGTAAAATTCAGTTTTATATATACACAACCGTTTTTAAGGGATGATCATGAGCGAAGAAACTCAAGAAGTACAACAACCGATTTTTGCCGTACAAAAACTCTATGTAAAAGATATCTCGCTTGAATCTCCAAGTGCACCAAATGCATTTATGGAACAAGAACAGCCAGAATTTAACATTCAGTTCCGCAATCAAGCGCGTAGCTTTGACAATGGTTTTTTCGAAGCCAGCTTAACAGTGACTGCCACTGCAACTGCTGAAGATCGGACTATTTTCTTGGTTGAAATTACTCAAGCTGGTTTATTCCAAATTGAAAACGTGCCAGAAACTGAACTTGACCCACTGCTCGGCATTGGCTGCCCAAGTATTTTATTCCCTTACCTACGTGAAGCCGTTTCTGACTTAACGACTCGCGCAGGCTTCCCACCACTGCTCTTGCAGCCAATCAACTTTGAAGGCATTTATATGCAACAACGCCAACAAGCTGAAGCCGCAGCACAAGAAGCCAATGAACAAATCACACATTAATTTAATAACGCGATCAGCGTTATTAAATCGAGTGTGCGTCATGAGCCTACTTGCCGTTTTGGCAAGTGGTGCTCAGGCGGTTGATTACCGCTCAACCGCACGCCACGGCGTCATTGTTTATGATGCCCCTGCCGACACGGCCAGCAAACGCTTTATTCTCAGTGCCAACATTCCTCTCGAAATGCTCAGCGAGCAAGGCGACTGGATTCGCGTTCGTGATCGTGATGGCACGCTGAGCTGGATTAAAAAATCCGACGTACTCACACGTCGCTACCTACAAGTCAGCCGTCCGAGTGCCGTGCACCAAGCGGCGAATAAATCATCGGCGACCATCTATAAAGTAGAACGTAATGTGCTACTTGAACTACTCGACTCTGCGGGCTCAGGCTGGCTTAAAGTCAAACATCGCGACGGTCCAATTGGCTTCATTCGTATTGAAGATGTTTGGGGCGCTTAAGGCGTCGATTCTCCGCGCAATCAAGAGGAATACCCATTGAAACTAGCTGTTTTAGGCGCTGGCGCTTGGGGCACCGCCCTTGCCATTCGATTTGCTGACCGCCAAACCGTCAGCCTGTGGTCGCGTGAGGCCGAACAAGTAACACACATGCAGGCAGAACGCTGCAATCAGCGCTACCTCGCCAATGCACCCTTTCCTGACAATCTTAGCGTGACCGCAACACTTGCTGACGCCGTTGCGGATGCGGGCTTGATCCTGATCGTGACGCCGATGTCTGGATTGCGCAATACGCTGAAAGCGCTACGCGAACTTGGCAGCACTGCGCCAGTGCTATGGGCGTGTAAAGGCCTTGAAGCCGGCACGATGAAATTACCGCATCAAGTCGCGCTCGAAGAAATGGACGATGCAATCCCACGTGGCATGTTATCTGGTCCTAGTTTTGCACAAGAAGTCGCCAAAGGCCTACCCGCTGCCGTGACCATCGCATCGAGCGACGCCGCTTTTGCTCAGCAAGTAGTGCAAGATTTGAATACGAACGTGTTGCGTCTCTATGCCAGCGACGATTTAATCGGCGTTGAAATCGGTGCAGCAGTCAAAAACGTGATGGCGATTGCCGCTGGCGTTGCCGATGGCTTGAACCTTGGCCTGAATGCACGCGCCGCATTACTCACTCGTGGTCTGGCTGAAATGGCGCGTTTTTCAACTGCGCTCGGTGGCAAAGCCGAAACGATGATGGGTTTGGCGGGGATTGGCGACTTGATGCTCACCGCAACGGGTGATTTATCGCGCAACCGCCGAGTTGGCCTGTTGCTGGCGCAAGGTTTGAATTTAGACGAAGTGTTAAAAAACCTCGGCCACGTCGCCGAAGGCGTACCGACTGCGCGTGAAGTGGTGAGCCAAGCTGCCGCGCTGAATATCGAAATGCCAATCAGCCGCGCCGTTTGCCAAGTGCTGTTTGAAAACGTTCCGGTCAGCGAAATCATCACCGACCTAATGGGCCGCAGCCCGAAAATGGAAACGCTGCAATAGAGGTATTTAATGCTAGTCGTTCATAGATAACGCCTACATAGTAATACCCACAAAAAAGCCACTCGATTGAGTGGCTTTTTTAATGCGAGAAGTGAAAAATTCATAAAATAGCAACAAGTAGGTACGATTTAGCGAAGCGTAATCGTACACATGACATTCCTCCGATTACGCTTCGCTAATCGGAGCTACGATGCTCGATTGAGTGGCTTTTTTAATGCGAGAAGTGAAAAATTCATAAAGTAGCAACAAGTAGGTACGATTTAGCGAAGCGTAATCGTACGCATGACATTCCTCCGATTACGCTTCGCTAATCGGAGCTACGATGCTAGGCTGTCGTTAACAAGCAGCCATTTTTTTACGCATTCTTGCATTATGCAGAGTCACACCACGACAGATTGGGTGTCTTCGCTCTTCCACGTGAAAGCCATAAAAAACGAAAAAAGGCTCTGCTGTTTTGCTCACGTCTGACGTTAATTCACTAACACCGAGTCGCTTTGCCTCTTCATGAATACGATTCATTAATAAGCTTCCAACGCCTTTTCGAGCATATTTCCCTGATACGTAGAAATGGTCGATATAACCACTAGGCTGGAGGTCTGCATACCCAGCTATTTCATTATCAATTTCAGCAACAAATGGCTGTAAAGCTTGGATACGATCTGCCCATAGGTCGAGGTCAATCTCTGCTGGAGCCCAAGCTTGAATTTGTTCTCGCGAATAGTCGCGTGAAGCCACTTCATGCACTGCTGATAAAAAAACAAGATATAAAGCAATCTCATCCCCAACTTGGAATCTTCGAACTTTCATTCATTTCCTTGTTGCTACTTTCTGACCGAACTCTAACCATGCCAACGCGAAATATAAAAACCTAAAAAACGAGCGCGCTCCCGTCAGAGTAGGGAGATCGAAGCTTTCGAGCCCGAAATGTACTTGAGTCCATGAGGATTTCGCGCACCGCCCGGCCCGCTATCACGGGATGCGCAGCCGTGCTTACTGAATAATACCCCCCCCAAGCAAACCTCATCCTTATACAGCACCATCGACTGCCCCGGCGTCATCGCCCATTGGGGTTCGTCGAACACCAGTTTCACTCCGCCGTCGACGTAGCTCAAGGTACATGCCGCGTCTTGTTGGCGATAACGGGTTTTGGCGGTGTAACGCCCCTCAAGCGGGGTTTCGCCCAAAATCCATGAGCAGTCTTTGGCGATCATCGTGGTATTGAGAAGCAACGGATGATCGTGACCCTGCACCACCAGTAGCTCATTGGTCTCGAGATTTTTGCCAGCGACAAACCACGGCTCGGTATTGCCTTTGGTACCGCCAATACCAAGGCCACCACGCTGGCCGAGCGTGTGGTACATCAAGCCTTGATGCTCGCCCATCACTTTACCTTCCGGCGTGACCATTTTGCCCGGTGTTTTTGGCAGGTAACGATTGAGAAACTCACGGAATGGCCGCTCGCCGATAAAGCAAATACCGGTAGAATCTTTTTTCTTGGCGTTCGGCAAATTAATTTGCTCAGCAATCACACGGACTTCGGTTTTTTGCAAATCACCCAGCGGGAACACCGCATGCGAGATCTGCTCTTGGCTTAGGCGATACAGGAAATACGTTTGATCTTTGCTTTGATCGGCTGCGCGCAGCATTTCGGTACGGCCGTCGGCACGTAAACGTGTTTTAGCGTAATGGCCCGTTGCCAATTTTGCGCCGCCGAGCTTAATCGCAAATTCCAAAAACGATTTGAATTTGATTTCGCTATTACACAAAATATCTGGATTTGGCGTGCGGCCAGCGGCGTATTCGGCCAAGAAATGCGCGAATACGCGGTCTTTATATTCAGTCGCAAAATTGACTAGCTCAATGTCGATGCCGAGCAAATCGGCCACCGCAATCGCATCCATGCTGTCTTCTTTAATCGAGCAATATTCGTCGCTATTGTCGTCTTCCCAGTTTTGCATAAACACGCCGTGCACTTCATGCCCCGCCGCTTTGAGTAAATGCGCCGCTACCGACGAATCCACGCCGCCGGACAATCCAATCACAATTTTTGTCATTTCGCTAACCTATCAAAATCTTTCAGTACCGCCAGCGGGTACGACTGTCCCGCCAAATAATCGTCAACACACGCCAATAATAAAGGGCTGCGGTGCTGATCGGCTCGCGCCACAATCTCGTCGCGCGTTAACCATACCGCCGCTTCAATGCCGTCATCGAGCGACAGCGTGTAATCGCATTCACCCAACAAACCAGTAAAAGCAAAGCGCAAATAGGTTCGCTCACTACCCGGCACCGTCCATTGATAGAGCCCCTGAAACGCCGTTGGCGTGAATGCATACGCGGTTTCTTCACGCGTTTCACGCTGGCAAGCGGCGACGATTGATTCGCCAAATTCAATATGGCCTGCCGGTTGATTGAGTTTTAACTCACCCTCAATGCGCTCTTCAACCAGTAAAAATCGACCGTCTTTTTCGATCACCGCGCAAACGGTGGCATTGGGTTTCCACATGGCTGTCTTGTTCACGTCAAATAATGTTCGATTTTACCTGAAGCCCGCCATCGACGGGGTAAGCGACTATCGGTCGCATTACACAAGTGGTTTAAGCGCGTGCCAAAACTTGCTTGCCCCAACGAATACCGCGTAATTCAATCGCCTGATAACTCCAGCGTGACAGCCATAACACCAAGGCCAAAATCGACAAACCGATTAAATTATCGCCCCAAGCACTACCACTACTGAGATACACCAAGCCATTACCCACGCGAAGCCATTGCGGGAGAAAGGCTTCAAATCCGGCTTGAATCAAATGCACCACGGCGTAATGTGTGAGGTAAATTGAAAACGACCATTTACCCAGATTCACCCACCACGCTTGCCGCAGGACGCGAGAAATCATGCCGCTTTCAAACGCAAACCCGATGATCGCCACAGCAAATGCCCAAGCGGCAAAAAAGCTCTTCATTGGGTATTGCGCTGTAATCACCACATACAAAGCGATCAAGAGCAATACCTCAATAATACTGCCGAGAACGCGGCCAATATGCCAGCGATGGATCACATCAAAGCCGTGATACGCCAAAGCGCCTAAGAAAAAACACGTGATGCCCCGAAACCCGCCGCTGCCAACAAAATCGGCTTGCCAGTACACACACGCCGAGCAGCCAAGCAGCACCAGCGCAAACGCCCAACGCTGAAAACGACAGCTAGCCCAGAGTATCAGCCCGAACAGCACATAGAGATAGAACTCCACGCTGATACTCCATGCCGGGCCATTAAAGGCAAACGGGTCTGCCGCTGGCAGCCAAGCTTGCAGCAAAACAATTTGATACAGCCACTGCCCACTCATCGTCCATGCGTTGCTGCCCACTTGCAGAAATAGCAATACCGTAAACAGCAGCAACATCACCAGATGCAGCGGATAAATCCGAAAAAATCGGCTCACCATATAGCGGGCAAACCCACGACCATTCATCGCTTCTTGCTGATAGCGATAGGCCAGCACAAAACCACTGAGCGTAAAGAAAAACTCCACCATTAAGCCGGCCGAGCGAAAAAAATCCCATTCGCTAAAGCCTTGCCATAAATGCAGATGAAACACGACGACACTCAAGGCACAAAGGCCACGAAAGCTATCTAAAACAATGAAACGATGTTTATGCCTAGGGCTGGGATGCATCATACGATTACACAAAAAATCGCCGGCAATAGCCGGCGTTAGCATTAAAAAAACAAGTCAGCGCGCTTCAATCAAACCCGCGCCTTGCACCGCGATCAGCGCCGCAGCTTACTGTAAAGCGCGCAAAATAGCTTGGGTATTGTATTCAAATAAGCCCAACCAACTATTGGCAGGCGCTTGTTTAGCCAAGGCATCGGAGTAAATCGCCGGCCCGACTTTAGCGCCGGTTTCGCGGGCGATTTGGTCAATCAATTTTGGATTGCTGATATTTTCAGCAAACACCGCTTTGATTTGGCTTTTACGCATTTCGCGAATTAAGCGCGCCATTTCTTTGGCGCTCGGTTCGGCTTCGGTCGAGATGCCTTGCAATGGGAAAAACTCAATCGCATAACGATGGCCTAAATAGCCCAAGGCATCGTGGGAGGTGACCACTTTCTTTTTGCTACTTGCAATTGCGGCAAAAGCCGCTGCAGTGCGTTGATCCAACTGCGTGATTTTGGCTTTAAACGCCGCAGCATTGGCTTGATAAGCTGCCGCATGGCTAGCGTCGGCCGCTTGCAAAGCCGCGCTAATTTGATCAACCATCAACAACACCGCACGCGGATCATGCCAAGCATGCGGATCCACTTTGCCATGGCTGTGCCCATGATCATCATCCAATGCCAAAGGCTTTAGGCCTTGGGTCACCGTAATCACTTTGCCTTTGTAGGCGGCGGCTTGTTCGACGCGTTTCAGCCAGCCTTCATAACCCAGCCCATTAACAAAAAACAGCGAAGCGCCCGACAGTTTTTTGAGATCGGCGGGTTTAGCCTGCCACACATGCGCGTCCTCGCCCGGCCCCACTAGCGTATTCACTTGTACGTGATCCCCACCGACTTCTTGCACTAGATTGCCCAAAATACTAAAGCTGGCAACGACCTTTAGTGGCGCGGCAAAGCTGAACGAGCTCAGCAGCAAACACATCACAGCAAATATTGAGCGCATAACATTCCCATTTAATCTGTGTGTCCATAGACACCTACGTTAAGCAACAAAGCACATCAAAGTGCTGCATTTTGAACTTGAAACGAGTGCCGCCGATGGCGACACCATAAAAACTGGTGGTGTTCAGATTAGATGTTGATGATTTTATGTGCCTACGGCACATTGTTTTACAGTCGCAGTCCGCGACGGGGACCCCATTTTCTTTGACTCGCCAAAGAAAATGGGGGAAAAGAAAGGCGACCCGAGCGCGCCCAGCTCCGCTGTTCCCTCGATTGTCGTGAGCCAAACGATAAAACCGTTTGTCTCCCTCCTCACTCGGTGCGCTTGGACGGGATTTTAAGCCCCAGCTCAACGAGCGCGGCACAGCATCAACACAAAAACTGAATATCACCAAAAAACTCGATGTATATGCAGCAAGCGCTTAGCCAAATAAGCTTATCGCGCTATACCTGCACATCGAGCTTCATTCGTATTGAATTGCCATTAAATCGCATGATGACGGCGCGCTTTGCGGCGCTGCGCCCACAAACCAAATGGCGCGAAGACTAAAGAAAAACAATACAAACCGCCCGCCACCAGCACAATCGCCGGCCCCGAAGGTAAATCCCATTGATACGACGCCATCAAGCCAAATAGGCACGATGCGAGGGCCACAATCCATGCCGCCACAAACAGCATCGACAAGCGCTCAGCCCACAACCGCGCCGTTGCTGCAGGTAACATCATCAAGCCCACCGCCATTAAGGTACCCATGGCTTGAAACGCCGCGACAAAATTCAATACCGCGATAATGACAAAACCAATATGAAACCGCGCCCCATTACCGGTGGTCGCCGCAATAAAACCCGAATCAGCGCATTCGAGCACAATGCCGCGATATTCCAGCGCCAGCCAAATCAAGGTAATCGACGCCACTGAACTGACAATCAACAGCGATGGATCATCAATTGCCAGTACCGAGCCAAATAGCAAATGAATCAAATCGACGCTACTGCCCCATTTCGAGACGATCAGTACGCCAATGGCTAAGGCCAGCAAATAAAATCCCGCAAAACTTGCGTCTTCATTGAGCCGCGTTTTGCGCGCCGCAAAGCCTGCAGCCAGCGCCACCAACAGGCCAGCCACCAAACCGCCGCCCGCCAACCATGGCAAAGACAAGCCGCCAAGCAAAAAGCCAATCGCCGCACCAGGCAATACAGCATGGGAGAGTGCGTCGCCAAACAAGGACATCCGCCGCAGTAAGAGCAATACCCCCACTGGCGCACAACCCACTGCCAAAGCCAAACTACCCACCAAGGCGCGGCGCATAAAAGCAAATTCGCCCAGGGCGTTAAATAATTCAATATTGGGGATTAGCATGACTCGCCCATTTTAAAAGCGACCACAAAGGCGCAGAGACACAGAGGAAAAACAACAGCCGCACGAGTTAGGGACTTAAGCTCAGTGCGGGTCTCTGTGCCTTTGTGCATCTGTGGTGAAAGTTTTTGATTTAACACTCTTGGCACCATGTCGCGTCATTGCGCCAATGTTGCGCGCGGCGATTGGCTTCTTGTAGATTTTCCGGCGTTAACACTTCTGGGGTATCGCCCCAAGCCAAAGCTGATTGCGCCAATAATAAGGTTTGTGGATAGTGCGCGCGAACTTGGCTCATATCGTGCAATACGGTAATTTGCGTTTTTCCGGCCCGATGCCAATCGTCTTGCACTGCCAATAAATTGGCGATGGTTTCGGTATCCACATTGGCAAAAGGCTCATCAAGCAGCAAAACATCAGCGTCTTCAACAATCAAGCGGGCAAAACGAGCGCGCTGCAATTGCCCACCGGACAAATTACTAATCGGTGCTTGAGTAAAATCACTCAAACCCACCCGATCCAACGCTGCATCGGCGCGCAAGCAATCGGCTTTGGATAAACCACGCCATGCGCCACGCCGCTGCCATGTTCCCGCCAAAGCCAATTCGCGCACAGTGAGTGGAAACTGTTTGTCCAACGTCGACAATTGCGCCAAATACGCAATCGCGCCATGCCGATGAATATGCCCCTCATCAGGCTGCTTAACGCCAGCTAACGCCGCCAAGAGCGTTGACTTACCGGCGCCATTGGGGCCAACCACCGCGGTATGGCTGCCTGCGACAAAACGGCCCGTTAGCGCATGCACTGCCGCGCGATCGCGATAGCATAAAGTCAGGTGTTCAACTTCGATCACGATTGCATCGCCCAAAAAGTAAACGCCCACAACGCAGCCAATAGCGGCGCGATACACAATAATCGCTGCCAACCGGCCATGGCAAAAAAGCCAAATAGATTAAATCGAGACAACAAACGCTTCAAAACACCACTCCACGCAGGCCAAAGTCGCTGCAATTAGCGGCAAGGATATACAAAAAACCGCTCTTGGTGCAAGTCAGTTGCATTTGGAGATAAGAAAAAAGCCACGCTACCGTGGCCTTCTCGCTTTGAGTGCGTGCCAAAATCGCCGCTCAAGCAGGTAAGACTTAAATCGCGCTCAATGCAAATCGCCGCTGGGTTTTGCGATAAATCTCGGCCAATTGCAGCGCACGCCCCGAGGTGGGATCTAAGGCCTGAACGCGAGTTAATAAATCCCCCGCTTGCTGCAAATAGCCTGCGTGACCGCCCAGCTGATTGACCAAGGCCAATAAGGTATTGACGGTATTAAGCAAAATTTGCAAATTATTTGGCATGTCTTGCAAGGCGGCTAAAAATCGCTCGGCCGCTGCAGTTAAATCACCCGCTTGCGCCAAGGCCACCGCTTCATTATTCAGTTGCACAATATCTGCCGCCGTGGCTTCGATTAAACGCAGCGCCTCGGCTTCTTGGCCTTGCGATTTAAATACCCGCGCCACTTGCGCTGCAAGCTTGGGGTCATCATGGCGATTTTGCAGTACGGCACGGGTTAATGTTTGCGCCTCGGCCATACGATTAAGCCCCAAGCAAGACTGCGCCAAAGCCAAGCCTAGCGTCGCAGAAGGCGCACTGCTGGCAGCCTTGAGTGCCGCATCGAGCAAAGCGCGGGCTTTAGTGGTGTCGCCCAGCTTTAATGCGACGTTCGATTCCAATACATCGGCCAAAATGCGATCATCGCTGCGAGGAAAGTCTTGGCGAATTTGTCCAGCGGTTTGCCGTGCGGCAGCAACATCGCCACGCCGTAGCTGAACTTCGGCCAGCGCCGCGTAATCGCTCACCTGCGGCACAAATGAAAAGCGGGCCATCCGTATACTGTCGCTCAATGCACTCTCGGCCAAGGACCAATCTTCGGTGGCAATTGCCACTTCACCCAGCTCTCGTCGCCGCGCCAGCATCGGCGAGCGCTCACAAGCCGCTTGCAAGGTTTGTTTGGCGGCGGCCAAATCATGTGTGGCACTAAAAGTTTGCGCCAAGCCATCGTAGGCCGCCAAAATGAGCGGATATTGATTGATCAACTGCTGAAAAATCTGCTGCGCCTCAGTATATTCTTTCAACTGTAACAGCGCTTTGCCCAAGGCCATTTTAAGCCAAGGCCAATCTTGCTCAACCAGCTCGGTTCGCGCGACATCGCGTGCAGTTTTCCAATCGCCAATCCGCAATAAAAGATGAATCTTCATTCGCAAAAAATCGACCGCTTGAGCTGGGTTGTCTTTGCTTGCCACCTCACACAATTGAATTGCACGTAAAAAATCATTGGCAATATACGCGGCATCAATTGGCTGAAACGCTGATTTTTTATTCAAAGCGCGCTCAATCCGTGCGTAGAGCACTTCCCCGGTAAAGGGCTTAAGCAAAATCGCATCAGGGGCTAATTCAGCCGCGCCAATCACTTTGCCACTTTGCCGCTCGGCGGTGAGCAAGATAAACACACTACTGGCTTTTAACGCGCCATAGCGACGCGCCGCTTCAAACACATACAGGCCATCAAAGCCATGGCCCAAATCATAAGCACACAAAATAATATCGTAAGCACAGCGGCGCATTTGCGCTAATGCCTCATCGCTGCGGCTAGCGTATTCAATCTCTTTGGCACCAAATTGCCCGAGCATCATGCCCAGCGTCATCCGCATTGCGCTGACATGATCAATCACTAAAATTTTATATTGCGAAAAATCACGAACAGCCGACTTCGCCGCAGGCTCTTCGATCGCCGCTCGCTGAGTAAACGAATAAGGACGAACTTTGCTCATGCTGACTCTTTATGGTAGGTATTTGTAGGTATCACTTACCAGGCAGCGGCTGCAGCCCAATACCATCAAACGACTTTCAATTTTGCGTAGGCGACCGCCAACCATTTACTGCCATGCTGGGCAAAGTTCACCTGCACATTCCCTGTCGCCCCGCCTTCATGGTCAGTGACCACGCCAAGGCCAAATTTAGGGTGCTCCACCTTGCAACCAATTGCCAAGCCATGCTCCGGCGTGGATTTTTTAGGCGCCGCGACTGGTTTTGCTACCGCTACCGAGTTAAAACTACTTGGCGCAGCCGAACTATAGCTACTCGGTGCATAGCCGCGATTTAAATATTTTAATAAAGGCTGTGGAATCTCATCTAAAAAGCGGCTCGCAACACCATAGCGCGTTTGCCCATGTAGCATGCGGCTTTGCGCCAACGTCAGATACAAACGCTGGCGAGCGCGAGTAATCGCCACATACATTAAGCGCCGCTCTTCTTCGACACTCGCTTGATCTTTACTGCTGTTTTCATGCGGAAACAAGCCTTCTTCAAGGCCAGACAAAAACACCGCGTTAAATTCCAAGCCTTTGGCCGCATGCACCGTCATCAATTGCAGCGCGTCTTCATGCGCTCCCGCTTGATGGTCGCCCGCTTCTAAACTAGCGTGCGATAAAAAGGCAATCAGATTGTTTTCATCTTCACTAATAAACGTCGCCGCCGCATTCACCAGCTCTTCCAAGTTGGCAACCCGCTCTTCGCCATCTTTGTCTTTTTGGTAATGCACCAGCAGGCCAGACAACTCAAGCATGATCCGCACTACGTCGGTCATTGCCAAACCCGCCATCCGATTTTGCAGGCCATCAATGATTTGAACAAACTGCCCCAAGGCCGCCGCACCACGTCCAGAAGCGCCCATGCACGCGGCCTGCCACAGTGAGCAACCTTCTAAGCGCGCTTTCTCAATCAATGACTCAACGCTGCGTGCGCCAATACCGCGAGTTGGGAAATTAATCACTCGCAGCAAGGCATTATCGTCGCTAGGATTGGCCATTAAGCGCAAATACGCCAAAGCATGCTTGATTTCTTGGCGCTCGAAAAAGCGTAAACCGCCATAAACTCGATAAGCCACCCCTGCAGAAAACAGCGCATGCTCAATAATCCGAGATTGCGCATTACTGCGATATAAAATCGCAATTTCACTCGCCGCCATGCCATCGCGAATTAAAGCTTGCGCTTCTTCTACAATAAATTGCGCTTCTTCAAAATCAGAGCTGGCCTCAAAAACGCGAATCAATTCCCCGGCACTAGCCTGAGTCCATAATTCTTTCCCTAAGCGCTGGGTATTATGGCTAATCACTGCATTGGCAGCGTCAAGAATATTGCCGTGACTGCGATAGTTTTGCTCTAAACGAATCACATGCTTCACTAAAAAATCAGATTGAAAATCAATCATATTGCCCACATTCGCACCGCGAAATGCGTAAATAGATTGATCATCATCGCCAACCGCAAAAATAGCCGAATTATTCCCAGCTAATAATTTAAGCCAAGCATATTGCAATCGATTGGTGTCTTGAAACTCATCGACTAAAATATGCGAAAACCGCTGTTGGTAATGCGCTCGAATTTCAGGTTTATACGACAGTAATTCATAGCACCGAAGGAGTAGCTCGGAAAAGTCAGCCACGCCTTCTCGATTGCATTGTTTTTCGTATTCTTCATAAGCCAATTTCAATTGGCGCGAATAATCATCCCACGCCTCAACGTCAGCAGCACGCCGACCATTTTCTTTATGACCATTGATATAATGCTGCACGGTACGCGGAGGATATTTATCGTCATCTAAGGCAAGTAATTTTAATACCCGCTTAATCGCGCCCAATTGCTCAGATTGATCCAAAATCGCAAAAGCCTCGGGCAGTCCTGCATCACGGTGATGTAAACGTAACATTCGATTACATAAACCATGAAATGTACCTACCCATAATCCACGCGGATTGAGTGGCAACATAGCGGTAATTCGCGACAACATTTCTTTGGCTGATTTATTGGTAAAGGTCACCGCCAATAAACCCGAAGGGCTTATTTGTCCGGTAGATAATAGCCATGCAATTCTTGTGGTTAATACACTGGTTTTGCCACTGCCTGCCCCAGCTAAAATTAAAGCGTGTTCAGCAGGTAATTCAACCGCGGCCGCTTGTTGAGGATTTAATTTAGCAGTTAAAGCATGGGACATAACTAGGCTCGACAATAATCAATGGTAAATAATTACAACGCTAGAAATAGAAACAGGGCGACTATGCACCCTGTTTTTATTTATTCCACATAAAAATCAAACTTAGATTTTTAATGTATCCAATGTTGCGCCATTAGCGATTGCATCGTGAACCCATTGTGGTTTACGACCGCGACCAGACCAAGTTTGGCTTGCATCCGCTGGATTGATATACGCAGCAGCTGCAGGTGCTTTCTTAGCGCCTTTTTTGCCAGATACTTCACCCAATAATTCAGCAATAGTAAAACCGCTAGCCGCAGCTGCGCTTTGCAATTGGCTCAAAATACGGCTTTTTTCTTGTTCTTTACGACGAACTAATTCACCATCAAGTTGTGCACGTAACTCAACTAATTCTTGGTAACCTAAAGTTGATAAATCCATTTGTTACTCCTCGTATAATGCTATGTTTGATCAATACCAATTGATTATGCGGCCTCAATTCTAATAATTCAAGGCGAATATTGCATTCAATATTTATTGGACCAACCATTGATTTACTGCATACAGTTGTTTTTCATCTAAATCACCAACAACGGCAGCGAGCTGCAATCTAGTGTAAAGATAGGTATATCGGGCAACGGTTAATGCATAACGCGTATTATAAAGTTTTTGTTCTGCATTCAAAACATCTACTGTTGTTCTTACGCCAACATCACGACCTAATTTACTTGAAGCTAATAAACTCTGGCTCGACTTTAATACCTGTTCTAAGGCATTAATTTGCGCTGCACCGGCATTAACCCCTAAAAATGCTTGCGTGGTTGATTGTTCAGTACTACGCCGAGTCGCTTCTAATGTTTGTCTTTTTTCTGATTCTTTGGCTGCTGCTTCGCGTAATTCAGATGAACGACGACCACCGGTATATAGTGGAATAGATAGCTGTAACGTAATTGCGCCTTTGTTGGTTTGATCTAAGCCGCCAGATCGAGATATACCGCTCGCTTCCCAATTTTGTCCATAATTGGCGACTAAATTAACTTGCGGGCTGCTTTCAAATCGATATTTATCGACTTCACGCTTGGCTATATCTAATTGCAATAATTGGCTACCAATATTCAAACTGGTATCACTCGATTTTTTCAACCAGACCGAAATATCATTGGGCTCTGCTAAAGTCGGCTCGATATTTTCGCGTAAACGCGCAATCGATTGGGCATTTAGACCGGTCAGTAAAGTAAATGCATTTTGTTTTACGACCAAGTCATTTTTTGCGACGACTTCTTCGGCCAAGATACTGTCATAACTCGCTTGCGCTTCATCGGTGTCCGCAATGGTGGCCACGCCAACTTCAAAGGCTTTTTTAGCAAATGCCAATTGTTCACCAATGGCTTTTTTTTCTGCCATCGCTAAAGCGACTTTTTCATCGGCCGCTAAAACCTCAAAATACGTTTTAGCCACGCGTAAAATCAGATCTTGCTCAGCCGCTTTAAATGCCACATCAGCCAATTTAGCTTGGGTTTTTAATTGATCTGCCGAAGCAAACGCATCAACACGATAAATTGGCTGAATTGCCGTGACGCCATAGTTATATCCATGGCCACTCTGATTGCTTGAAACGCTAGAATTGGCATTGCCGGGTAAATACTCATTATCCGAATGCGCTACATTGGCGCCGAGTGTCACTGTTGGCAACAATAACGATTGGCCCTGCTGCTTTTTTTCACTGCCCGCAATCTGCGCATACCGTGCGGCAGAAAAACTCGGGTCATATTGCTGAGCTGCCCGCCAAGCTGCCAATAAATCAGCGGCAAAACTGGGCGTACTGAATAAAGCAAGGCTCAATATCAATACGTTTTTTTTCATTTTTAATCCAATTATCAATTCGTAAACAGGGTCTGTTAACGCAGGGTTTGCGCCGCGATAAAGACTATTTCGCGGCGCAATAAACGAGTACAGCAATACATAACGTTTTAAGTGCGACTTTGGATGACCTTATACCGATTGCGCGGGCTTTAATTTAAACCACGCGGCATAGAGCGCAGGTAAAAATAGCAGCGTTAAAATCGTGGCGACAAACAATCCGCCCATAATCGCAATCGCCATCGGCCCCCAAAAGGTATCGCGCGTCAGTGGAATCATCGCCAAAATCGCCGCCAGCGCAGTGAGCATAATCGGCCTAAAACGGCGCACGGCCGAATCAATCACCGCATCCCATGGCGCACTACCGTGATGGATATCTTGCTCAATCTGGTCCATTAAAATCACCGAATTGCGCATAATCATTCCCGATAACGCAATCACCCCCAAGGTGGCGACAAAACCAAATGGCGCTTGGAATAATAACAAAGCAATCGTTACCCCAATCATCCCCAATGGCGCGGTCAGCAACACCATAATCATTCTTTGAATGCTTTGCAGTTGAATCATCAATAAGGTCATTACCACAATCAGCATTAAAGGCATCACCGCTGCGATAGAGTCCTGTGATATTTTGGATGCTTCCACCGTGCCACCCGCTTCGATATGGTAACCCACCGGTAATTTGGCTTGAATCTCTTGCATTTTTGGCCATAAGGCATTGGAAACATCTGGCGCTTGGGCTTTACCAATCACATCGGCACGCACCGTTAAAGCAGGTACGCGGTTGCGATGCCAGATAATGCTCTCTTCGCTTTCCAACTTGATTTTTGCCAGCTGCGACAAGGGCACGCTAACCCCTGATGGCAGAGGAATAGGCAAGTTGGCTAAATAATCGAGCCGTGTGCGCTCATCAGGCGCCAAACGACTAATGACTTCAATCTGCAAGTTATCTTCACGCAGCGCCGTTGCGGTGACGCCCGAGACGGCCATTTGTAATGATTGTGCCAATTGCTGCGACGTTAAACCGGCAGCACGCAATTTATCTTGATCCACGTCCAAACGCAGTACTTTAACTTGCTCACCCCAATCGGTGTGCACTTGGCGCAGATTTGGATTTTGCCGCATGAGATTAGCAACGTCATTGGCAATTTTTTTCAGCTCGTGCTGATCAGCACCAATCACCCGAAACTGCACCGGATAACCCACTGGCGGGCCATTTTCTAGGCGAGTCACTCGACCACGAACACTGGGAAAATCAGTATCAAATAACTGCTTGATGCGCTTATACACATTCTCGCGAACGTGCTCGTCTTTGGTCATTACCGTCAGCTGGCCAAAGTTTAAGTTGGGCATTTGCTCATCAAGCGGCATGTAATAACGCGGCGAGCCAACGCCCACATAGCTAGTCACGCTAGCGACATCGGGATCCTTCATCAAAATCGCTTCGATTTTTTTGACTTCTTGCTCGGTGGCGTTAAATGACGCGGTATACGGCAGCCATAAATCCACCATCAACTCTGGCCGACTTGAAGCTGGGAAAAACTGCTTAGGTACGGCAATGGCAAATAAAATCACCGACAGCACAAACGCGCCCAAGGTCAGCGCAATCGTGGTCTTACGCCAAGTAATGCACCACGTCACCCAGCGGCGAAACGCGGTGTAAAACTTGCCACCATGCGCGTCATGCGGATGCTCTTTAAGGTTTTCTGGCAGCAAGTGATAGCCCATATACGGCGTAAACAGCACCGCAACAATCCACGACATAATCAATGCAATACCCACTACAGCAAAAATCGAGAAGGTATATTCACCGGCATTCGATTTAGCCAGGCCGACCGGCAAAAACCCCGCTGCGGTAATTAAAGTACCGGTCAGCATTGGAAACGCCGTCGAGCTATAGGCAAAAGTGGCTGCACTAAAGCGATCCCAGCCTTGTTCTAATTTCAACGCCATCATTTCAACCGCAATAATCGCGTCGTCGACCAACAAGCCGAGTGCAATCACCAGCGCCCCCAGTGAGATGCGCTGTAATTCCAAATTAAAGATTTTCATGCATAAAAACGTCAAAGCCAGCACCAGCGGAATCGACAGCGCCACCACAATCCCCATCCGAAATCCCAGCGCCAAAAAGCTTACCGCTAGCACAATCACCACAGCTTCAAGCAAGGATTTCATAAAGATATGCACGGCCGACTTCACCACGGCGGGCTGATCAGAAACCGCTTGAATTTCGATGCCGACCGGTAAATTTTGCTTGGCTTTATGCAATACAGCGTCAATTTGCTCGCCCATTTTGAGCACATTGCCGCCTTTACGCATTGAAATACCTAAACCAATCGCGGGCTGCCCTTGGTAATACATTCGTGTTTCAGCAGGATTGAGCGAGGCGCGATAGACATCAGCCACATCGCTTACGCGAAAAGTTTTGCCATTGACGGTAATCGGCGTGGCTTTAATCGCGGCGATGGCGTCAAACTCGCCACTAACCCGTAAAAACACCCGTTCTTCATTGCCTTCAACCACACCTGCCGGCGTCACCGTATTGGTCGCGGCCAGCACTTGATTAATTTGCAACGGGGTAATGCCGAGCGTGGCCAACTTGGCGCTGCGATATTCAACGTAAATTTTTTCGTCTTGTGGCGCAATCAACGTGGCTTTATTAATGTCTGGAATCCGCAGTAGCTCGGTTCTGACACTCTCAACGTATTTTTTTAACTCCGCATCGCTAAAACCATCGCGAGTAAACGCATACAAACTACCGTAGGTTTCACCAAATTCATCATTAAAAAATGGCCCCACCACGCCAGGCGGCATTTTGCCCTTGGCGTCGTTAATGCGCTTACGGACTTGATACCACACGTCGTTGACTTCTTTGCCACGAATGCTTTCTTTGAGCATCACGGTAATCAAAGCCTCTCCCGAGCGAGAGTAGCTCTTGGTAAAGTCGACCTCAGGAATACCTTGCAGTGCTTCTTCGAGTTTATCAGTGACTTGCAGCTCAACCTCAGCGGCGGAAGCACCCGGCCAAAAACTGCGCACCACCATCGCTTTAAAGGTGAATTCTGGGTCTTCTTTTTGCCCTAGCTGGGTATACGACAGAATGCCTGCTACAGAAAGGATCACCATCAGATACAGTACTAAAGACTGATGCGTGAGCGCCCAAGCGGATAAATTAAACGACTGCCGTTGTTCGTTCATTGCTGTGCTCCTTGCGCTGCTGGCAAGATTTTGATTTTTTGCCCTTCACGCAATAAATGCACACCAGCAGTCACCACCACCGATTTAGCAGGAATCCCTTGAATTCTAACTTGCTGGCCTTGATGACCCAGCACGGTAATGGCTTGGCTATGCACGGTGTTTTTAGCATCCACTAACCACACTCGCATCATTTGCTCTTTGCCAAAGATTGCCGACATCGGTACAGATATTTCATTAGGTATCTCTTTAGAAGCGAATACCTGACTTACCTGTATCGTCATACCCAGTGCAGCTGAATTTTTTTCCGGTAGCGCGACCTTCACGCGAAACGTTCGGGTTTTACTATCGGCCGCAGGGGCGACTTCGCTCACCGTGCCAACCAACTCTCGATTGGCATCGGCCCACAGTTGCACGGCCACTTTTTGCCCTGGCTGCCACGCTTGAACGCGATTTTCTGGCACATCAATCACTGCCTCATACTGCCCAGCTTTGGCCAACATCAGTACCGATTGTCCCGCAGAAACCACTGCGCCCGGTTCAGCCAAGGTTTGCGTAATCACGCCATCGCCATCGGCAGTGAGTTGAGTGTAACTCGCCTGATTATTCGCCAAATCCACTTGCGCCTTGGCTTGCTCAGTGAGTTTTTGCGCTGAAATCAGCGCCGTTTGCCGTTTATCTACCTCGGCTTGGCTAACAAAGTTCTGTGCGTGTAAATCTTGTGAGCGCTGATAATCGAGTTTGGCTTGTGCTAACTGCGCCTGCGCAGAAGATAAAGCCGCGCGCGCAGCCGTGGCGTTCAACGCCACATCGCCGGCATCCAGTTGCGCTAACACCTGACCTTTTTTCACCATATCGCCCACACTCACTGAGCGCGAAATAATTTTGCCGGGAATGCGAAATCCCAACGGCACTTCATGCTGCGCTTTCACCTCGCCGCTATACACCTCAGCTGCAGCAGGTAAGGCTCCACCCACCACCATGGTGCGCACCGGGCGAATTTCTTCGACCGGTTTTTGTTCTGATTTGCAACCGGCTAAAACGACCATCGCGGCAAGTAGTGTCACTGACCATTTATTAAGCATGAGAGGCATCCATAGGACGGGCCAAAAGGCCGGTTAAAAATAAATCCACCGTGCATTGCACGTAACGTTGGGCAGAAAAATCAGCGGGTAAGCAATATAAAGGAGTGTTTTGCAACACCATCGCCATCACCATCGGGCTAGATAAAATATGCGCGGCATAGTCGATATCGTTAATGACAAACTCACCACGCGCCACGCCTAAAGTCAGCACCTGCCGCAACATCGCTTGCCCCGGTGCAGTCACTTCTTCATTGTAAAGTTGCATCACTTCTGGGAAGTTGCCCCCTTCTGCAATCATCAACTTAGGCAGTGCCGATAGCGATGTTGCGCCCACATTACGCCACCACAAATGAAATAACTCTTGCAGCAAGTCACGGGCACTACCTTGCCAGTCTTGTAATAGCGTTGCGCCAATTGCCAGCTGCGGCAACAGCAAAGAACGAATCACCGATTTAAAAATTTCTTCTTTATTGGCAAAGTACAAATAAGGCGTACCACGGGTCACCCCTGCGGCACGGGCAATGTCTTCGATCTTGGTAGCGGCATAGCCTTTTTCGACAAACAAGGACAAAGCCGCCTCAAGGATTTCTTGTGGTCGGGCTTCTTTACGCCGCGACCAACACTTTATGGGGCACATGACATTTCGCTAATAAATGAACGTTCATTTATTATCTACACTCGCGATTTCAGCGTCAATCATTCAAAGCGATTCATCTGGTATTTATTTTGCAACACAATCCACCCCCAGATTTCTGACGAATACGGTACAATCGCGGCAATTTAGTCCCGCCTATCCTGGAGACCGCCGTGCCTGAAATAACCCCACAAATCAAAGCCGAAATTCTGTCTGAAGCCCTGCCGTATATTCAGCGCTTCTTAGATAAAACCATCGTGATTAAATACGGTGGTAATGCAATGATTGATGAAGAGCTCAAAGATGGGTTTGCATCGGATGTGGTGTTGCTCAAGCTGGTGGGTATGAATCCAGTGGTAGTTCACGGTGGTGGCCCGCAAATTAATGATTTGCTCGATCGCATCGGCAAAAAAGGCGAATTCATCCAAGGCATGCGCGTCACCGATGCCGAAACCATGGATGTGGTTGAAATGGTCTTAGGTGGCCATGTGAATAAAGAAATCGTTTCGCTGATTAATAAACACGGTGGTAAAGCGGTCGGTTTAACAGGTCAAGACGGCCACTTTATCCGCGCGCGTAAAATGATGCTCAAAGACAATATGGGCGAAAACAATATCGATATCGGCCAAGTTGGCGAAATTCAAAGTATCGACCCATCGATTGTGCTGCATTTAGACGCCGCCGACTTTATTCCAGTGATTGCGCCAATCGGTGTGGATGCCACTGGCGAAAGCCTCAATATCAATGCCGATTTGGTCGCTGGCAAATTGGCTGAAGTGCTCAAAGCCGAAAAACTCATCTTAATGACCAATACCCCCGGCGTTTTGGATAAAGAAGGTAACTTACTCACCAAGCTCACTGCGCGTCGGATTGATGAATTATTTGCCGACGGCACCATCTCTGGCGGCATGTTGCCAAAAATTGCTTCGGCACTAGATGCGGCTAAAAGCGGCGTCAATGCAGTGCATATTATTGATGGCCGAGTTAAACATGCCTTACTGCTTGAAGTACTGACCGAGCAAGGCGTTGGCACGATGATTCGCGCCAAATAAGGCGGCATCAAGTTGATAAAAAGGGCGACTTTAGTCGCCCTTTTTTCTTGCATGTTAAACCCTGTCAGCTACAGTAAAAACACTGCTTAGCCAAGGGAAAACTAACAATGACCACCGCTCGTCAAATGCTCGCCGCCAAAAACAAACACGATACCGTCGCAGTCTCTCCAAACGCAACAGTCTATCAAGCCTTACAAATGATGGCCGATGCCAATATCGGTGCCATTTTAGTGATGGAAAACGACAAACTCGTTGGGATTTTCTCCGAGCGTGATTACGCGCGCAAAGTCGTTTTAATGGGGAAAACCTCATCCAACACACCGGTTTCAGAAATCATGACGCATAAATTACTTTGCGTGCCGCCCAATGCCACGACCAATGAATGTATGGGGCTCATGACCGAAAAACGCATCCGTCACTTACCGGTACTCGACGGCGACACGGTACTGGGCGTGTTGTCGATTGGTGATTTGGTGCATGAAAAAATGGCCGAGCAAGAATTCGCGATCGAGCAACTTGAGCAATATATTTACAGCTAAACACATTGTTTATCTTGAGTAAACTCGACACAATGGCCGATCTCATCGGCCATTTTCTTTGCTATGCCCCAACCTACTTGGATTTTTGATCTCGACAATACGCTGCATCATGCCAACCAGCATGCATTTCCGGTGATCGATTCGGCAATGACGGCTTGGCTACAAAATGAATTGCAACTGCAGCAATCGGCCGCCAATCAGCTACGCCAAGATTATTGGCGGCGCTATGGCGCGACTTTATTGGGCTTGATTCGCCATCATACGCATCTAAACCCACATCATTTTTTAGCGGCTTGCCATCCTTTACCTCAGCTACTGAGTGAAGTGCATCCGATGCCGCAGCTTAAATCCACACTGGCCAGACTCAATGGCAACAAGATTGTATTTACCAATGGCCCCATTGCCTACGCCAGAGCCATGCTCGCGGCGCTCGATATTGAGCGATATTTCATAGGTATAGCAGCCATCGATACGCTCAATCTTACCCCCAAGCCTATACCCAAGGCTTATTACCAAATGCTACGCCAATTTAAACTCAAAGCCAGCGACTGCATCATGGTTGAAGACAGTATCGACAATCTGATCACCGCCAAAAAATTAGGGATGCAAACGATTTGGTTGCGCCATGGTAATAAAAATCACCCTGCAGCCGATCGCTGTATTACCCAACTGAAACAGCTATAAAAAAACGCAGCCCAGAGGCTGCGTTGATGTATAGGGCGCTAACCCTTAACTAATAATGCTTAGAGTCATATACCTATAGCTCTACCTGCATCCCCATTTCAACCACACGGTTAGGTGGGATTTTAAAGAAGTTGGTAACCCGCGTTGCATTGCGACTCATCAAACTAAACAAGCGGCGACGCCACCAGCTCATTGATGGATATTTCGCTTCAACAATCGTTTCACGCGACAAGAAGAACGAGGTATTCATTTCATCAAACACCAATTCTGGCTGCAGCTGTGTTACTTGCAACAATACTGCAGGAATATTGGGCTCTTCTTTAAAGCCAAACGTTGCCACAATTTGGTAAAAACTTTCCCCCAATCGCCGCACTGTGACTCGCTCTTTAAGTGGTACATAAGGAATATCGTTGGTTTGCACCGTCAAGAACACCACTTGCTCGTGCAGCACTTTATTGTGTTTTAAATTATGCAATAAAGCATGCGGCACCGTGTCAGTATTGGCGGTCATAAAGATTGAAATCCCTTCGACACGCTGCGGTGGGTGCGCTTCAAGGCTTTCAACAAAGCCGCTTAATGGCATTTCACCTTCAAGCAATTTAGCCGACAACATCTTACGACCCCGCTTCCAAGTCGTCATCAAGATAAAGGCCACCAAACCAATCACCAATGGGAACCAGCCGCCCTCATGGATTTTGAGCGAGTTTGAGGCAAACAAGGCCAAATCGACGACTAAAAATAGGCTTAACATCGCGTATAAGCCATATTTTTTCCAACCAGCCAAACCACGACCCAAGACCATAAACGCCAGTAAAGTGGTCATCACCATGGTGCACGTCACGGCAAAACCATACGCGGCGGCCAAATTACTCGATGTTTTAAAACCAATCACCAATAAAATCACCGAGGCTAACAAGAACCAATTAATCCCCGGCATATAAATCTGACCAATTTCACGCTCAGACGTATGCTGAATATCCATTCTTGGTACAAAGCCGAGCTGAATCGCTTGGCTAGTGACCGAATACGCCCCAGAAATCACCGCTTGCGAAGCAATAATCGACGCACAAGTGGCCAATACCACCAGCGGCATCACCATCCACGCCGGCGCCATCATATAAAATGGATTTTTAATCGCTTCGGGGGTGGTCAACAATAGCGCGCCCTGCCCTAAATAATTGAGCATCAAGGCGGGCAATACCAAACCAAACCACGCATAGCGAATCGCCGGACGACCAAAGTGGCCCATATCGGCATATAAAGCCTCAGCCCCGGTCAAAGCCAACACCACTGCACCAAGCAAAATAAACGCAATTTTTGGACTAGAGATAAAAAATTCAATCGCATACAAGGGGTTAAGCGCTTTTAACACTTCAGGCGCTTGAATAATTTGGGCAATGCCTAAGCCCGCCAATGCCAAAAACCAAGCTATGGTAATTGGGCCAAATAACTTGCCCATACTGGCCGTACCGCGTGCTTGAATCCCAAACAGCACCACCATCACCACAATGGCAATCGGAATAATATAAGGATCAAAGGTGTGCGAAACAATGCTAATCCCTTCTAATGCCGAAAGCACAGAAATCGCCGGGGTAATAATCGAATCGCCATAAAACAAAGCGGCGCCAAATAGACCAATAATGGTAATCCACATGGCCTTGCGAGAACCCGGTGTGGCATTACGCGCCGCCAAGGCCATCAAAGCCAAAATACCACCTTCGCCTCGATTATCCGCACGCATAATAAACATGATGTATTTGGTCGAAACGACGATCATCAGGCTCCAAAAAATCAGCGATAAAACCCCTAAAATATTCGCTGGATTTAAATCAAGAGCCACATGGCCGTTAAAGCATTCTTTCAGAGTGTACAGCGGGCTAGTACCAATATCGCCATAGACCACACCAATCGCACCAACGATTAGTCCGGCTAGCTTTTTTGGATCCTGCGCTTGAGAAGTCGACATGTGTATTTCTATCAAACCAAGTAGAGGTTGCGGATTATAGTCCTGTGATACGCAGCAGGGGCATGAATAAACGACAATCGTTGCGGCAACGCAGCATAAACATTAGAGTTGGCTGATGTTGCCAGTTTGGCGTAATTCCAAAATCGGCTCCGCCAGTAAATTCCAATCAAAATAAGGGCCTGGATCGGTTTTTCTTTCCGGCGCAATCTCGCTATGCCCCAATAAAAAAGCCAGCGGGTAGCGGCGCTGCAATGCCGCAGCCAGTGAATTCAACGCTGCATATTGCGCTGGCATAAAAGGCACAAAGTCCGAGCCTTCCAATTCAATACCAATCGAAAAATCATTACAGCGCTCACGTTCTTGCCAACGTGATACACCCGCATGCCAAGCGCGCAGCTCGCACGGTACAAATTGCAGGATTTCACCGCTGCGGCGAATCAAAAAATGCGCCGACACCCGCAGTTGCGCCAACTCTGCATAACAAGCGTGATCAGCCACATCCAGCGTATTGGTAAATAGCCGCTCAATGTCCGGACCAGTAAACTCAAGCGTTCCTGCCGGTTGCGGTGGCAAATGAATATTGTGGATCACCAGCATATCGGGCGCTTGCCCGACTGGGCGCGCATCACAATTGGGACTCGGTATCCGCTTGGCCGCATGGCACCAGCCCAATTCATCAATTTCAAATTGCAACATTGGCTCACTCAATTTGATTGTTGCTGATTCAAACCGCCCCAGCGATTCACTCATCTTGCGTAATCCCCAATCTTTCTAAGCGATAGCGCAAACTTCGAAAGGTCACGCCGAGTAATTTCGCTGCCTGCGTTCGATTAAAGCCGGTTTTATCCAAAGCAGCGATAATGGCGGCTTTTTCTACCCGATCCAAATAGTCTTGCAATGGATAGGTGTCGCCTAAATTCGCCGCAACGGCCTCTGCTTTATCGCAAGAAGCGTGTTGCAATTGCAGATCATCGATATCAATCTGCTGGCCATCGGCCAAAGCCATTGCGCGCTCAAGTAGATTTTCTAATTCACGCACATTACCGGGAAAATCATAACGGCATAGCGCCTCTTTGGCTGCCGCAGTAAAAGCCAACACTGGCATGCCATGGCGCGCAGCGATGTCTTCAACTAAAAACTGAGCGATTAATAAGACATCGTTGCCCATTTCGCGCAGTGCCGGCATTTTCAGCTCGATCACATTCAGTCGATAATACAAATCTTGCCGAAAACGCCCAGCCTCAACGCAGCGCGATAGATTTTGATGCGTTGCCGAAATAATCCGTACATCAACGTCTTCTTCTTGCACGCCGCCCACTTTGCGTACTTTGCGCTCTTGAATGGCGCGCAGCAATTTAACTTGCATCAGCAAGGGCAAATCGGCGACTTCATCCAAAAATAGCGTACCGCCATGTGCCGCCTGAAAAAAGCCATCGCGGTCTTCCATCGCGCCGGTAAATGCGCCTTTGCGGTAGCCAAAAAACTCACTTTCCATTAAGTTTTCCGGAATCGCACCGCAGTTCACCGCAATAAATGGCTGATCCACCCGACTAGAACAACTATGAATCGTTCGCGCCGCCCGCTCTTTACCCGAGCCCGACTCTCCGGTGACGTACACTGGCGCTTGATTGCGCGCTAGTTTTTCAATTAACACCAAAGCGTGTTGCAAAGCTGGCGAATCGCCCAGCAGCGGACGATCTCGTCGCGCGGCTTTTACCGCTAGCGTAGCTTCAATTTTCAGTGCCGATTTGACTAAAGCCCGCAATTGCTCTAGCGCCACCGGCTTGGCCAAATAATCAAACGCGCCCGCTTTCAGAGCCGCAACGGCATTCTCGGTATTACCATATGCCGTAATCACCGCAATCGGTAAATCTAAGCCTTTACTTTGGATATACCGAACCAGATCCAAGCCTTCACCATCGGGCATGCGCATATCGGTCAAACACAAATCAAAATGCTGGCTATCAATCAAAGCTTTGGCGGCAATCACCCCATTGGCAGTTTCAACCGCCAGCCCCATTTTGAGCAAAGTTAATTCGAGTAATTCGGCCAAATCAGGCTCATCATCCACCACCAAAACTCGGGGTAATACTTTAGATTTTTTCGCCATCGGTATATCCAAATAAAATTCGAAAACAAGCACCGCTCTCTGGCGGGGATTGGTACTCTAGTAAAGCGGCATTGGCTGCGCAAATTTCCCGCGCAATATATAAACCCAAACCCGTGCCTTTACTTTCAGTAGTAAAAAAAGGCTCAAACAGCTGGCTCTGCGCGTCGCTCGGCACCCTAGGTCCATCGTTAATCACACTGAGCATCCAGCCAGAGCGAAATACACTCACCGTAAAACGCAGGCTATGATCTTGCTTTAAGCAATAGCGCCAACCATTACGCGATAAATTCCACAGCACTTGATGCAAATGCCCCACATCAAACCGCACCGTCGCCTCCGGTGGGCAAATGATGGTGAGCTGCACCGGTATTTTCTCTTGTTGCCGAAATTCTTCCACAAAATTGGCCAGCCAATCGGCCAAGTGAATATCAATACGCTCAACTCGATCACGACGATTGAGCTCTAAAACGTCTTTCACCATGCGCTCAAGGCGCAGGCTGTTGTCATTAATAATTCGCGTCAATTTTTGTAATAAGGGGTCATCATTCGCCTCTTCACGCATCAGCTCAGCCGCATGGCTAATTGCACCTAAAGGATTGCGAATCTCATGCGCCAGATTGGCCGTTAAACGCCCGAGCGCGGCGAGTTTTAATTGCTGTGACTCACGACGTAAGCGCGCCATATCTTCGAGATAAATCAGCACATTCCCGCTCGAATCATGCGTTAAAGACACAAACCGCGCCCGCAGCGTATTACGCCCACCTGCTGTTTGCACTAATTCACTACTGCCCAGCTCTGGAAACTCGCGCCAGCGGTGTAAAGGCGCTGCCAATTCAGGAAAATCCGCCGCCAATGGGCTACCTAAATCAGTCCGAACGCCGGTGACTCGAACGGCTTGCTCATTAAATTGCTGAATTAAATTGCAACTATCCACTACCAAAACACCGTCAGATACGTCTTGTAAAATCCGAGTATTGAGCTGACCTAAATTCGCAATATCGACACTACGTTGTTCAGCTAGCTCTCGGTTTTCTTCAGCATACCGAGAGAGCCGGTATGCCAGCCAAGCCACCGCAAATGAAGCGATACAGAGAAATACCGTCGACATCGGTATTGTTGATTCTAAATCACCGTGTATCGCGCTCCACAGCATTTCAGCCAATAAAGCAATGCTGGCAATCGCCGCATGAAAGATCGTCATCCGCCCACGCGCAATCAAACCGGCGCCAGCTAAATACGGCAATAATAAAATCCCAAATCCGCTTTTAATTCCGCCACCGAGATGCATCAACGCCACAATAAAAATCACATCAATCAACACATGAATCGACAATTGCACGTCAAAACGCGGCCATTTTTTGGCGATGCCAAAGGCAAAAATAATCCCGCACAGGGTGTAACACCCTAAAATCCAAATCACCACCCAAAAATGATCGCGCTCAAGCAAGCTCTCACCGGTGAGTAAAAACGCCCCCACCATCAAGCCAATCACGATTAATAGCCGGAAAATATTAAATAGGGATAGCGATTGCCATAGATGCTCACTCGATGAGCGATTGAAATCGGGCATAAGATCCAAATAAAAAAACGGGCGACCCAAGCCGCCCGTTCTAATGCTGTTTTAGTTGACGACTGAAGGCGGATGTTGACCAATCAATCGCGCTAACTCACCCAAAGCTGCTTCATATACGCCACGTTTGAAATCAATCACCGCCTCAAGCGGTGACCAATATTCATTCCAGCGCCATGCATCAAACTCGGGATGCGTGGTTTTACGCAAGCAAACGTCAGAATCCTTCCCGACTAGCCTGAGCATAAACCAAATTTGTTTTTGTCCTCTATAAGTACCGCGCCATTCACGGCGCACCCAATTGGTCGGCACATCATATTTCATCCAGTCCCGCGTGCGGCCCACAATTTCTACATGTTCCGGCAGCAGACCAACTTCTTCGGCCAGCTCTCGAAACATCGCCTGCTCAGGAGTTTCCCCCTGCTTAATGCCGCCTTGCGGAAACTGCCACGAATGCTCTCGCACGCGTTTCCCCCAAAACACTTGGTTCTGTTGATTAATGATAATGATGCCGACGTTTGGCCGATAGCCATCACGATCGAGCATAAGTACGACCTATTTAAGATTTCGTTGATTACCCTGATTTTTTCACATTCGCGAGCACTTGAAAACCTTTATTCGTGCGGGGAGTGGAGAGTAGGGAATCGGGAATGAAAAAAACCTTTCTTTTCTGCTTTTACTCCCTACTCCCTCACTCCCAACTCCCCGCCTTCATCAAATAAACAAACGTCGATCGTTATGTGGATTCATTCGCGCCAAATCACTAACAAATTCATTAAATTCAAGACCATACTCAGCTTCGAGTTTTTTGGCTTTATCAGCTAATCGCTCCCATTGCGGATTGTTTTGTCCGCGCATAAAAGCAAAAGCGATGACGTTGCCTTTTTGTCTTGCTGGCAAGCAAATCAAACGGCCATCAAATACACCCGCCAATTGCTCACAATACTGCTCGAATCGGCGATCAATACTCCATAAATTCACCGCCAAAACGCCATCATCGGTCAGCTTATTTTTGCACGCGGTAAAAAAATCAGTACTCGCCAATGGCGCAGCAATGCCGGTCGCTGAATACGCATCCATCATAATCATATCAACCGATTCGTCCGCCATATTGTAAACATGCGCAGCGCCATCGCCGGTAATCACCTCCAAGCGCTCATCATCTGGCGGCAAAAAAAACATCGAGCGCGCCACATTCACGACTTGCTGAAATAACTCAACGCACGTCAAATGTGTCGTCGGCAAATACTCATGCACCCATTTCGCAATCGAGCCGCCGCCCAAGCCAATCAACAGCATTTTTTTCGGGGGATCTAAAAACAATAAGCTAGCAAACACACAGCGTGAATACGCCAGTAGCAACTCATTGGGCGCATTGATCTTCATCGCGCTCTGCGTGTCATCGCTACCAAAATGCAGTTTGCGAACGCCGCCCTCCTCAGAGACATCAATCATCAGCTCATCGTCAAAATTTCTTGGGCGACGCCGAGTGCGCGATAACATCATGACTCATCTCCACACGCGCTCGCTGCAGGTTTACTCGACAAAATCGAAATCCGGCTCGGATCGCTAAATGTTTCCCGATCAAACGCCTTATCGCCATCGGCGCGTGGCGTGCCATCGGCCTTGGCATTTACAAAATCGTAACGCTTAGGATCGGCTAAATGCGAGGGCACCACATTACACATCGCGGTAAACATCGTTTCCAAACGTCCCGGGAAACGTTTATCCCAATCACGCAACATATCGCCAATCACTTGCCGCTGTAAATTAGGCTGCGAGCCGCATAAATTACACGGAATAATCGGAAATTCACGCGCTGCGCTGTATTTTTCAATGTCTTTTTCACGGCAATACGCCAATGGGCGAATCACCATATGTTTGCCATCATCCGACACCAATTTTGGCGGCATACCTTTGAGCTTGCCGCCGTAAAACATATTCAAAAACAGCGTTTCTAAAATGTCATCCCGATGATGACCTAGCGCAATCTTGGTCGCCCCCAATTCATCGGCCACGCGGTACAAAATGCCACGGCGCAAACGGCTACACAAACCACAGGTGGTTTTTCCCTCTTCGATCACTCGCGTCACAATCGAATAGGTATCTTCTTCGATAATTCGGTGCTCAACGCCAATTTCGGCCAGATACGTCGGCAAAATATGCTCTGGGAAACCCGGTTGTTTTTGGTCCAAATTCACCGCAACAATCGAAAAATTAATCGGCGCTGATTTTTGCAAACTCAGCAAAATATCCAGCATGGTGTAGCTGTCTTTCCCTCCCGACAAACACACCATCACCCGATCACCATCTTCGATCATATTAAAATCGTTAATCGCGTCGCCCACGTTATGGCGCAAGCGTTTCACCAATTTATTGAAATTATATTTCTGCTTTTGTTCCGCCTCTGTCAGTTGCGGCTTCTCTTGCGCTGGTTCGGTCATTGCGTTCATAGAATAAATACGGGACGCCCAAAGGACGCCCCGCTATAGGTAATTGAATTGGCAGTGATTTTACCTGAAAAACCCCTACTCGTACGCACAAAGCCATTCGCTCACAGCAACACGCTGCTGAGTGTTTGATTTTTCACCGCAATCTCATACCGCAATAGGCCGCCAAACCCGCATGACAAATAGGTGTCACTTTTAGAAAAAGTAAGCGAAAAGCAACATTCAAACAGCATAACTTGCTTAAAATACATAAAATAAAAAATCAGCAGAAAGAAAATACTGGTTTGTTTGTAAATATATCGTAAAAGGCAAGACAAAATGCACTCAACCCCTCGCAAAGCCCTTATTCATCTTGCCATTGTCGGCGCAATCGCCAGCACACTCACCGCCTGCGGCGGCGGCGGCCCCGGCGGTGCCGATCTGATTTCGGGAGGCAGTAATGGCGGAGGGGGTGGTGGCGCAACGCCGACGCCCATTCCTGCGGTTGCTAAGATCGTCCTGACGCCAACACAAGCTACCCTTGCCCTTGGCGAAACCATTCAAGTGACGGCACTGGTCGTCGACGCCAAGAACAGTCCGATTGCTGGCGCGGTAGTGAATTTCACAACCGATACGACATTAGGTTTGCTAAGCCCGAACGCAGGTTTAACCAACTCTGCCGGTCAAATGACGACCACACTCAGTGTGGCCAATATCAGCGCCAGTGGCAAAGTAGGCGAATTGATTGCTAGCGCCAAATACAAAGACGCTAGTGGTACCGATCAAACCATCACCAATTCGATGGCCTATCAAATTGGCTCTTCCACATTAAAAATTGATAGCATGCAAGCTGGCTTAGCCAGTATCAGCGCCAATGCCAATACCAGCTTAGAAGTGCAGGTCAGCGCCAATGGCAAGCCAATTTCCGGACAAACCGTTAATTTCTCTTCGCAATGCGCGCAAGCAGGCAAAGCAACAATCGACGCAACAGCCCTCACCAATACCAGCGGTAAAGCGATTGCTTCATTTACTGACAAAGGCTGCGCCAACACCGATACGATTACTGCAACACTATCTAACGGACAAAGCCAAAACGTAAAAGTCGCCATTGCGCCGCCGACCGCAGCATCACTCTCATTTAATGCGATTACCCCTGCCGATGGCGTAATCACCCTCAAGGGTTATGCCAGCGCAACGCGCCCTGATACTGCCCAAGTGCAATTCAAAGTGATTGATGCCACTGGTGCTCCGATTCCTGGTCAAGCGGTCACTTTTGCCTTGGACACATCGGCTGGCGGCGTTACTTTACTCAATGCCGTATCAGGTAAGGTCACCGTAACCACCGATAGCAACGGCGTTGCAAATGCAACAGTGATTTCTGGCAATCAACCGACTTCAATCCGCGTGACAGCCACAGCTGGCGCTTTAAGTAGTACGTCTGGAAAATTAGCGATCAGTTCAGGCTTCCCTGATCAAGACTCAATTTCATTATCCGCTGATAAATACAATATCAATGGCTGGAATTATGATGGTACTGAAGCCAAAATCACTATGCGCCTTGCCGACCACTTTAATAACCCAGTACCCGATGGCACCGCGATTAACTTTATTACCGATGGCGGGCGTATTGGCACGAACACCCAAGGTAGTTGCACTACGGTGGATAGTAGCTGCCAAATCACCTTAACCTCCCAGAGCCCACGCCCAAACAATGGCCGAGTTCACGTTCTGGCTTATGCAACTGGTGAAGAAAGTTTTGTCGATCGCAATAACAATTTAATTGCCGATCAAGACAGTGAGCTAATCGATGACAATAGCAAAACGACGGATATTGGCGAGGCTTTCTTAGATAAAAACGAAAATGGTAATTTCGATTTAGGCGTAGATCAATTAGTCGACTTCAACGGCAACAATGCATACGATGCGGCGGATGGACTACTCAATGCGAGTTTATGTGCACCAAGTTATGTGAAATGTTCAAGCAAAAAAACACTGCATATTTTCCAACAATCTACATTTATTTTCTCCAGTGACAATCCAAAAACACCTGTGCTCAGTCCTGCGGCGCCAGTTACTGGCACCTGTGGAACGAACAAAGATTACACAATCTATATCCCTGATGAAAAAGGCAATATCTTGCCAGCAGGTACGACGATCGCGATTGCAAGTACCAATGGGCAAGGTTCTGTGCTTTCTGGTAATAGCCATACCATTGGCTCATCTGCAATTGCGACTAATGCCGTCGTTTTAGGTCAAACCAATTTTGGATTTAAGCTTCAATTTGCTACAACTTGTCCTGCCACGCAAAATAGCGGTATTTTAACTGTCACTGTCACCACACCTGCAGGCGGCGGGCAGGCAGCAAAAATCACCACCTTCCCGTATAACTACACCATAACGCCATAACTAATCGCAGTCACCCACCACTAAAGCCGCTGTTTTTCAGCGGCTTTTTATTCGCAGCAAACCATTCGCGACTGGTATTTTCCAATACTACTTAACTTCGACCAACGCCATGCAAATCATCCACCTCCACCCACTCGCCCCCGCCAAACCCGCTATAGGTGCGGCGTGTAATGGTTGCGGGGTGTGTTGCGCGGCGGAGCCTTGTCCGGTGGGGATGTTAATCAGCCGAAAACGGCGCGGGCGGTGCGCCGCTTTGGTTTGGGATGAAGTGCAACATCGCTATTGGTGCGGTATGTTGCTCGAACCCGCGGGCTATTTGCCGGTCAATTGGCCTTGGCTCAATCGGCGCATCAGCCACTGGGCGCAGCGCTCAATTGCTGCTGGGATAGGCTGCGACTCGGACAGTGTTGTTGCCACTGAGCTGGATGCGTGAACTCTGCTGGCAAAGCTGGTATTGTCTTTGCCAGCAAACACCATCTGGCACGCTTTAACCAAGGGCCAATCAAAAAATACAGTTCACTTAACGACAAACCCTGAAAACCTGACGCAGAGGCGCGGAGGAAAATCAGGGTTTTTCGATTGATTTTCTCTGTACCTTTGCGTCAAAAGCGACCACTGCAATGAAATCGAGGAAAAAAATGCCGCTCACTTGGCTTCAGTGAACGGCACTAGGGTATATACATAGCAATTCAGCTTTAAAAATCAAAAATTAACACAGAGATACCAAGAAAAAACGAATCAACTCTAGGGATTTTTAAACCGGGGTAGTCTGAAATAACCGTTTTTGCTTTTCTCTGCGTCTCTGCGTCTCTGCGTCTCTGCGTCTCTGCGTCAAAAATTTTTACGTCAATTCAACTGGGTATATTCATGTAGGCTTTATGATTCAGACTCTACATAAATATACCCACTAATAAACAACTCAAGACCACTCGCCAAGCGCTAAATCAGTGCAGTGTCTAGTGCGCATTCCGTCGCCCGACAGCACGTGATCGATTTGCTTGGCCACCACCGCCGCTTGCCCTTGGGTGAGTAAAATATTGGGATAAGCTGGCCCAGTCATGTCGCCCAGAATAAACACATCGCGGCTGATTTGCTGATCTAGCCCATACAATACCGGAAAGTCCGTGATCGCCTTCGATGGCTGATAGCCATAATATACTGCGGCATAATCGTAAAACTCGCCGAATAACTCAATCCCGCTCACACTGACATTCAAAGGCAGTTCATCGCCATGCACCCGAAAATCAATCTGCGCGGCTTGTAATTGCTGCGCCAACACCGCCGATGCACGTAATTGACTGCGTACCAACATCACCACCGAGCAGCCCATCTCTTGCAAAATCAGCGCGTGTTCAGCGGCATTATCGCCACCACCCAAAACCAACACCCGATCTCCGGTTTGTAGATGGGCAATTTTTTGCAATCCCGGCCCAACAATCACCCGCTCAGCCGCAGCAAACGGCGAGACCGGTGCTGCGCCACAGGCAAACACCAGTTTTTTGGCCAGCATCGTGCGCCCATTACTGAGCTGACAGCGCCAAGCTTGCTCAATGCCATCGATCTCAATCTGCGTTAATTCGCAACTGAGCTCACAGTGCGTCGTATCAATGCCCGCCAAAATGGCGGCCATATAATCGCGCCCCGACACCGCAGGCCAGCCCGGAATCCACTTCAAAACATATTGGCTGTGCGCCAAAGGGCCGCCCAAATACGCTTCGCGCTCAACAATGCGCCAGCTACGCCCAAGCCCTGTGAGCCATTGCGCTAGCGTTAGCCCGCCAACGCCGCCGCCAATAATCAATACATCTACGCAGTGATCAGTCATCACGGTTTAAATTCTTCCCCATGTGCTTATGCCGTTATTTGATGGCCATTCATGCCAAAACTGCCGCTATTTAGCGCCAACGATTGCCTCGGTACGCCATGCAGCAACAATGCTAAAATCGGCGACACCTTTCTATTTGATCGACTTCGCCATGAATCAATTGCAATTACCCTTGCCATCGAGCGATGCGCTCGAAGCCAGCCAAGCCTTGTGTCAGCATATTGCCGAATCGATTAACGCCCACGGCGGCTGGATTTCTTTTGCCGACTTTATGCGCTTGGCGATGTACACCCCAGCGCTAGGTTATTACAGCGGCGGCGCAACCAAATTTGGCGGCGCTGGCGACTTTGTCACCGCGCCAGAAATATCGCCTTTTTTTGGTGCGACGGTGGCTGCCACGTTGGCGCATGTTCTCGATGAAATCGGTCAAGAGTCCGCCAGTGTTTTGGAAGTCGGCGCTGGCACCGGCCAACTGGCGGCGCAAATTTTGCAAGAACTCGAGCGCCGCAACGCCTTACCCGTACACTATGCCATCTTGGAGCTTTCTGGCCAATTACGCGAGCGTCAGCGTCAAACTTTGCTTACTTTAGTACCACATTTAATCGATCGCGTGCAGTGGCTCGATGCGCTGCCCGATCATTTTGTCGGCGTGATGCTCGGTAATGAAGTGCTCGACGCCATGCCATGCGAGCTGGTGCAACTGGCCGATGGGCAATGGCAACAACGCGGCGTTATCCTCAGCGAGCAAGGTTTTGCCATGCAAAATCGGCCGATTCAATCTGCGCAATTGGCCGCAGCTTGCGAGCCTTTGCCAACGATTCCGAACTACACCAGCGAAATTCACCTTGAAGCGCAAGGCTTTATCACCGCACTCGGGCAAAGCTTGCAGCGCGGTATGATCTTACTGATTGATTATGGGTTCCCGCAGCGCGAGTATTACCACCCTGAACGCAGCATGGGTACGCTGATTGGCCATTATCGCCACCACACCGTTCACGATCCATTCTTTTATCCTGGACTCACTGACATTACCTGCCACGTTGATTTTACTGCAATGTATACCGCTGCAGAAGCTAGTGGACTTAGCTTAGAGGGGTATACCACTCAAGCCAGCTATTTGCTCGACGCAGGCATTCTCGACTTTGCCCAGCAACTACCCACCACCAGCATCGACTATATGAAAAGCGTCGCAGCGATTCAAAAACTCACTACACACGCCGAAATGGGCGAGATTTTTAAAGTCATCGCTTTTTCTAAAGGCCTTACTGGCGATACCGCCCCCGGTTTACGCGGTCGAGATCGCTCTGGCGAGCTGTAAATCCATCCCGCCCCACCGCCGCGTGGGGCGCAGCTTGCGGCGCTTGCTAGCCATAAACCGCAGCTAAAATCACACACAAAAACAGATAAATCCGCTTTAAATCTAGCCACGATGCGCAATGCCACGCAGTTGGTGTATTTTGATGCCCGCGTAAGTAATAATCGCAAGGGGTCACGCCAATTGAACAAGGGTAAGTCGGGATGAAAACATGGTTGAGAATCCATCGATTGCAGCAATTTGTGCGGCATGTGATTTACGGCATGTTGCTGGTGCGCTTTCAGTTTCCTCGGCTCAATCACGCAGCGCGACTGAATACAACTCAAGTTTGGTCGCAACAATTGGCGCAAAAACTGGGCTTCACCATCAAAGTCTTTGGCCAAGCCACTCCGCTACACCCTGCCAATCATCTACTGCTCGCCAATCACATTTCATGGTTTGATATTTTTGCCATCAATAGCGTCACCGTCGCCCGCTTTGTCGCCCGCGCCGACGTGCAAACTTGGCCGGTCATCGGCATGCTATGCCAAGGCGCTGGTACGGTGTTTATTGATCGTAGCAAAACGCGCGATACCCAACGCGTTAACGCCAGCATCAGCTGCGCACTCAATAATCAAGAATGCATCGCTTTTTTCCCCGAAGGCACCACCAGCGACGGCCAAGCAATTCGCCCCTTTAAAGCCTCGCTCATCCAAAGTGCTTTTGAAACCAACGCCACCATCCAACCGATTTACCTGCGCTACACCAATGCCGCCGGTCAATACGTCAGCGACGCGGCGTATATCGACGACATGAGCATCGCCGACTCGCTGTGGCAAATCACCGGCGCGCAGCAACTGTGTATCGAAATCCATTTTCTAGCGCCACTCACCCCCGAAGGACGAGATAGACGCAGCCTCAACAAAGAAGTCGAAGCCATGATCCGCGCCAAACATGAAAGCTTGCAAGAGATGAGCACCTAACCGCAGCAAGCCTGTGCGCAGGGTGTGGATGAGGTGGTAGCTTGACGATGTGAGGGGTAGTTGTTGGGTATCGCTAGCAAAAACTTTTAGATCAAAAGCTGTAATCAAATACGGCCAATTGGAAGGAATAAGTAGTGGACAATATTGAGTTATCGATCAATGCAAAATTAGGCGCTTTGAAATATTTGCTGATTGGCATTATTTCAAGACTTGACTCGGAACATAAAGGATTTTTAACCGAAATATTAACCGCAATTGCCGCCGATGAAGCCGCGATCAAACAAATAGGCAAGATGCCGGACAATGTCAGTGCCATTTTTCAGGAAGTTAAAGAAATTCTCAAACATATCCCACCCAGCTAATGAATGAACCACACCTCAATTCGTAGATACTGTCTTGCCGGTCAAGCATTTTGGTACTCAGCTTGATACTTTTTCTGGGTTTTCAGTACGCCGAAGCACAGGTGAACTAATTTGCGCATGCAAGCACCGAGCGCCGACATTTTGCTCTTGCCTCGGGCAAGCAAACGCTCAAATAAGGCTTTGACGTGGGGGTTGTATTTGGTGGCGACGATGGCAGCCATGTAGAGCACGGCACGAACCTTTGCAGGACCAGCTTTAGACAGTTTGGCGCGCCCAAGAATCGATGACCCCGATTGCCGCTCGACGGGCACCAAGCCCAAATAGGCCGACAATTGTTCGGCCGTATTGAATTGATGCGTATGCATCACCGCCAATAATTGCGTGCCACTTTGTGGGCCGATTGCTGGGATGGTTTGCAGTAAATTGAGGTCGTTTTTCAGGCCAGGATGACGGTCGATATGGTCGTCGATTTGGCTTTGTAGCTTTTTGAGCTGAGCATTTAGAAAGACAATACTGTCGTTAATCGATTGATGAATCAGCTCGGTCGTCACCGTAGATTCGGCTTTTTCTTGCCGATTTTTTTCGCGGAGTAAGTCTTGCAAAATCGCTTCGCGGCGAGCCAGAAGTCCTTTTAGAATGCGGGCTTCAGGCGGAGGTGGCAGCCACGCAGCAGGCTTAATCATTGCGCAATAACGCGCCAGAACTTGGCTATCAACGCCATCGGTTTTGGTACGCACCGCGAGGCCTTGGCCGAAATGCTTCACTTGTGCGGGATTGGCAATCGAGACGCAAACGCCTGCATCATGCAGTAGTGTGGCGGCCAGTTCGTGATACACGCCAGTGGCCTCCATTGAGACGTGCAGCTGGTCATGCGGAATGTGATTTTTAGTCAGCCAAGCCAGCAAATCAGCAAGGCCTTTGGCGGTATTGGGTACGACCTTGGCCTTGCCTTTGAGTGGGTCAAGTTGAGTTAACAAGTAACAATCGAGTTTAGCTTTAGCAACATCAATACCGAGATAAAACATGAAGATTCTTCCTGTAAAAATGCCTAATTCGCCCACTTGCCTTGTGCATACAGGGTCAAAGCCCTTGGCTACCGTTCAGTGTCTGATTTGGCGAAAGAAGTGAGGCGAAGGGTTTAATCTACAAAACAAGGTCAATGCCTTAAGGGTGGAACCAAACTCACTTCGCCTCGTGTGGTAGTAGCTAACCACCACGGAGAGAAAGATACAAGGGTGGAATAAACGAAGTGCATTCCACCTAGTCCACAACGATCCGGTGGAATGCGCGGAGCTTATTCCACCCTAGCAAAGCAATGTATTTGATTGCAGGTCATTATCTACAAGCTATAGCAGGCAATACCCATATAATTCATATATTGCACTTTGATTTTTTCGACAAAAAATAGCCCCGACGCTGCGGGGCTATTTTTGCATTTGCTGGCGAGATTAATCGCGCTGGCTGTCTAAATCCATTTTTTCGTACGTGATAAATTTGGTTTTGTTTTTGTAGCGATAGCTAAACCAAATCAACAAAAACAACGGAATCCCGATATAAGTGGCAACCACGCTACCCCAATCAATGGTACCGGCCATAAAGGCTTGGTAGTTTTGGCCGAGCATAATCACCATACACAAGGCAAAGGCAAACATCGGTCCAAAGGGATAAAACTTCGAACGATACGGCAAATCATTAATGTCGCGGCCTTGCAAGATATACGCTTTACGGAAGCGATAATGGCAAATCGCAATCCCAAGCCAAGCAATAAAACCGGTCATCCCTGAGGTGCTCAAGAGCCATAAATACACGGTTTTTTCACCAAAAATCGAGGCAAAAAAGCACAACATTGCCACCAAACAAGTGGCGTACAAAGCATTGCGTGGCACGCCGTTGCTTGACAATTTAGCGAACATTTTTGGCGCTTTGCCTTCCGAAGCCAATGAATACAGCATCCGGCTTGAGGCATACATGCCTGAGTTACCGGCCGATAAAATCGCCGTTAAAATCACAGCGTTCATCACGCTCGCAGCAAAGGCAATGCCGGCGTTTTGAAACACCAAGGTAAACGGACTAACACCGACATTGGCTAAATCGCTTTTAAGCAAATTCGGGTCAGTATAGGGAATCAACATACCGATAACGAAAATCGCCAATACATAAAACAGCAAGATACGCCAAAACACTTGCTTGATCGCACGCGGGATGTTTTTTTGCGGGTTTTCTGATTCGCCTGCGGCAATACCGACTAATTCAGTGCCTTGGAATGAGAACCCGGCAATCATCGCCACCCCGAGCATCGCGGGGAAACCACCAACAAAAGGACCGTCGCCCATGGTGAAGTTTTCAAAACCAACGCTGTGCGTGCCATTTAAGATGCCAAAAATCATCAATACACCGGTGACAATAAAAATCACCACGGTTACGACTTTAATCAGCGAGAACCAAAATTCCGCTTCGCCAAAGCCTTTCACCGAGAGGTAGTTGAGCGAAAACATCATCGCGAGGAACAAGGCGCTCCACATCAGGCCTGAGCTGTCTGGAAACCAGAACTTCATCACCATGCTGGCCGCAGCCAATTCAACGGCAATGGTCACCGCCCAGTTGTACCAGTAGTTCCACCCGAGGGCAAAGCCAAAACCAGGCTCAACAAATTTAGCCCCATAAGTCGAGAATGAGCCTGAAACCGGCATATAAGCGGCCATTTCGGCCAAGCTGGTCATTAAGAAATACACCATCAAACCGATTACGGCATAAGCAGCCAAAGCGCCACCAGCGCCCGCTTGGGCCACCGTCGCGCCCGAAGCCACAAATAAACCGGTCCCAATCGAGCCACCAATGGCAATCATGGAAAGATGACGAACACGCAAATTGCGTTTGAGGTGGGGTGCCGTCTGGACTTCCTCTGCGATCATGCTAAATCCTTTGAACATAAAACGGGGAGCAAAACCAATCTTCACCCCCAAGGGGACAAGATGGTATCAGCTCAGATCGATTCCTAATACCCATAAAATCCCATATACGCAATCAAGCGAAACATCAATTAATGATTTTTCTCTAAACAACTCCCCCCTACTACAGGTAAAGTGGCATCTTTTTGACCAAGCTTTTTACTTATGAATGCCGTTTTAATTGCAGTAACACTGATGCTCGCGCTCTCATTGAGCCGCATTCATGTGGTGGTCAGTATCCTCATTAGTGCCGTGGTGGGTGGATTGGTCGGGGGATTAGAATTAAGTAAAACCATCGCCGCATTCAATGGCGGCCTCGGTGGTGGCGCAGGGATTGCGCTGTCTTACGCGCTGCTCGGTGCTTTTGCCTTGGCGCTGGCCGAATCCGGTTTACCGCACGCGATGGCCGATGGCTTGGCCAAATTAAGTGCCAAAAGCAGCAATACCCAGCGAGTTAAATGGGGCATTGTGTTGGCCGTTTTGGCGCTGGCGATTTCATCGCAAAATATTTTACCGATTCATATCGCGTTTATTCCTTTGGTGATTCCGCCGCTACTATTTACGCTGGCGACATTTAAAGTCGACCGCCGTTTATTGGCGTGCGTGATGACTTTTGGTTTGATTACGCCGTATATGTTGTTCCCTGTTGGTTTTGGCGAGATTTTCTTAACCCAAATTTTATTGGGCAGCATTACCAAATCAGGCTTAGATGTCACCCACGTGAATGTGATGCACGCGATGGCGCTGCCCGCACTGGGGATGCTGTTTGGTTTACTCACCGCGGTATTTGTCACTTACCGTAAACCGCGCCAGTACGATATGAACGTGCTCAAAGCGGTTGAGCGCGAAGACAGTCGCTACACGCCTCGCTCATTGGGCGTGGCGGTGCTGGCGATGGTAACGACCTTTATCGTGCAGCTGTGCGTTGACTCGATGTTGCTCGGCGCGCTAGCGGGCTTTACCGTTTGTGTGCTCGGTGGCGCAGTGCCTTGGCGACAAGCTGATAGTGTCTTTAGCGAAGGCATGAAAATGATGGCCGGCATTGGCCTGATTATGATTGCTGCTTCTGGCATGGCCGAAGTACTCAAAGCCACCGGCGATGTGGCCAGTTTGGTCACGCAATCGGCCGATCTAATCGGCAATAGCAAAGCACTGGCAGCGTTTTTGATGTTGCTGGTCGGATTGGTGGTGACATTGGGCATCGGTTCTTCATTTTCAACAGTACCTATCTTAGCCACCATCTATGTGCCGCTGGCGATGCAACTCGGGTTTAGCCCAGCAGCGATTGTTTGCTTGGTGGGCACAGCGGGTGCATTGGGAGATGCTGGCTCGCCAGCGTCTGATTCAACACTGGGCCCAACTGCTGGTTTGAATGTCGATGGTCAGCACAACCATATTTGGGATACTTCGGTACCGACTTTCTTGCATTTCAACCTGCCATTGATGGCGTTTGGTTGGGTTGCGGTGATGGTTTTATAAATATTTTGCGTTTTATCTGATTATTTTTAAAAAAGGGCTTGCCAAGACTAAATTCATCGGTGATAATAGCGCCCTCTCTTGGCTATGTAGCTCAGTTGGTTAGAGCACAGCACTCATAATGCTGGGGTCGCAGGTTCGAGTCCCGCCATAGCCACCAGTTACCATTCTCTGGCTAGCACAGAGAATTCAAATGCCCCGTCAATCTTAGGATTACGGGGTTTTTTGTTATCTACTCGACACTGAACATCATAGTATTGCCTGCCACTCCAAACAAATAAAAGCCTGCAGTCACATACCTAAATAAAATCCCATAACAACATGGCACTACAAGCAAGATAAGGCAGCAAAAAACTTGAGGCGGCTGGTTTTAATTTACCCCATAAAAAAACGAGGCGCTTGGCCTCGTTTTTTACGTCATTTCAATCTTGTGCTTAATGCCCGCTGCGAATCAGGTGATCAAAAGCTGATAACGAGGCTTTGGCACCTTCGCCCATGGCGATAATGATTTGCTTAAACGGCACGGTGGTCACGTCACCGGCGGCAAATACGCCCGGTACCGAAGTCTGGCCACGAGCATCGACGATGATTTCGCCGCTCGGGCTTAAATCCACCACGCCTTTTAACCAATCGGTATTGGGCAACAAGCCAATCTGCACAAAGATGCCTTCTAGCTCAATGCTGCGCGCTTCTCCAGAAGCACGATCGGTGTAATTAAGCGCAGTTACTTTTTCACCATTGCCAATCACTGCGGTGGTTTGCGCTTGCGTCAAAATCGTTACATTCGGCAGGCTGCGCAATTTGTTTTGCAATACCGCATCAGCGCGCATTTGTTCGCCAAACTCAAGCAAGGTCACATGACTCACAATCCCCGCCAAATCAATCGCCGCTTCGACGCCGGAATTGCCGCCACCAATCACCGCCACACGTTTGCCTTTAAATAAAGGACCATCGCAATGCGGGCAGTATGCTACGCCACGACCACGGTATTCTTGCTCACCCGGCACATTCATTTCACGCCAGCGCGCACCCGTCGACAAAATCACACTGCGACTTTGCAATTTAGCGCCGTTAGCCAATTCAATTTCAATCAAATCGCCTGGGGTTAATTTGCTTGCGCGTTGCAAATTCATAATATCCACATCGTATTCACGAACATGGTTTTCTAAGGCGCTGGCCAATTTCGGGCCTTCGGTGGCTTTAACCGAAATAAAATTCTCAATGCCCATGGTATCGAGCACTTGACCGCCAAAACGCTCGGCGACAACGCCAGTACGAATTCCTTTACGAGCGGCATATACCGCAGCAGAAGCACCGGCTGGGCCGCCACCGACCACCAACACATCAAACGCTGCTTTGGCATTGATGTCTTGTGCTGCACGCTCACCGCTGCGGGTATCGAGCTTGGCCACAACTTCTTCAATCGTCATCCGACCTTGGCCAAAAGGCTGATCATTAAGCAACACGGTTGGTACTGCCATTACGCGCTGCTCAGCAACATAATCTTGATACAAAGCACCATCGACCATGGTGTGGGTAATCGCTGGATTGAGCACCGCCAATAAATTCAAGGCTTGCACCACATCAGGGCAGTTGTGGCAAGACAAAGAAATAAACGATACAAAGTTCAATGGGCCTGGCAATGATTTAATCGATGCAATCGTGGCATCATCCACTCGTGGCGGATGCCCACCGACTTGCAATAAAGCCAAGACCAAAGAAGTAAATTCATGACCCAAGGGAATACCGGCAAAATGCACCCGTGGCGCATCGCCAAGGCGAGCAATGGCAAACGATGGGCGCAAGGCGGCAATGCCATCCAAACGAACAGTAACTTTAGAATTTAAAGCGGCGATTTCTTGCAATAAAGTGCCCATTTCATTGGCGGCGGCACTTTGGTCCAACGAAGCAATCAATTCGATCGGATATTGTAGTTTTTCGAGATAGCCCTGCAATTGGGCGCTAATTTGAGCATCGAGCATGGGGATTCTCCGGTTGAATTTCACTGATCAAGCGAAGCTTGATCACTGAAATCCATGCCGCCGCTGGCGGCACGGATTAACAGACTGATCTAAATATTTAGATCGCTAAAGCAGAGGGTTTACAGCGCAGGACTTAGATCTTGCCAACTAAATCCAAAGACGGCTTCAAAGTGTCTTCGCCTGGTGTCCATTTAGCTGGGCAAACTTCACCTGGATGGCTCGCAACGTATTGCGCTGCTTGTACTTTGCGTAGCAATTCTTTGGCATCACGGCCGATACCCAAGTCATGAATTTCAGCAACTTTGATCTCGCCTTCTGGGTTGATCACGAAAGTACCGCGCAATGCCAAGCCTTCTTCTTCGATCATCACATCAAAGTTACGAGTAATCGTACCTGTTGGATCACCAATCATTGGGTAGTTGATTTTTTTGATGGTGTCAGATGCATCGTGCCAAGCTTTGTGGGTGAAATGGGTATCAGTGGATACTGAGTACACTTCAACACCCATTTTTTGGAATTCTGGGTATACATCAGCCAAGTCGCCTAACTCAGTTGGGCAAACAAAAGTAAAGTCAGCTGGGTAAAAGAAAACAACCGACCACTTACCTTTTAGCGTTTCATCGCTAACCGGAACAAATTTGCCTTCGTGGTAAGCAGTTGCTTTGAAAGGTTTGATAACAGTATTGATAATGGCCATGGTGTAGCTCCTTGTGAACAACGTTGTGTGTAATTGACAGGAGCTATTCTAGCCACAATGTATCGATAGTTAAAATGAAATATTTACATCGACTCGTTAGTTTTTTTATATCATCAATCAATTACAGCACACCAGTAAAGAAACTCCCCCCATGGAAACCCCAGCAAAAACTGTCTATTTCATTGCTAATTTTGTATGCTTAAACACGAAGATTTGTTTGGGAGCCGGTCAACATGCGCAAAATATTACTGGTATTGCTACTTGGCATGACTCACCTCACAACAAGCCACGCTGATGACTGCAATGGCATCAAGACGACCAACTACACCTTTCCAATTAATGCACCCAACTTTCACGGTGTCGCGATTGAATTACCGGGAATTTTAGAAAATAGTAAAACAGGACCATTTCCTGAGCTCATCGCCGTCATCAATCAATTTTATCCCGCCGGCACAATCAAATTTAGCCTTGAACCTGTCAAACGAGTCTACCTCGACATCAATAACAAAAATGCCGATTTTCGCTTTCCAACGATGAAGATCAAAGATGGCGCAAAAAATGCTGCGCCTTATCAGTATTCCAAAGAGATGCTCGGTAAAGTCACCTTCGTGCTGTACACCAACAAAAACCAAATTGTCACCAAACAACAAGTAATTCAAGCCAACCAAGACACCAACACGCTAATTGAAGCCCCCCCTGCTGACTGGGGCTTTCCAACTCGCAGCGTCATCAATCTTGAGCAATCACTCAAAAAACTCAATGCTGGCCGAATTGCTGGCGTGCTGTGGGCACAAGAAGAAAGTGACTATCTGATCAAAAAATTAAAACTAAAACAAATTCACCGTGCGCACTTTGATGACTACCCCGATGTCTTGTTCTTTTCTTGCAATGAGCGTGGTGATTTCGTCAATGACGCCATCAGCAAAGCCATCAAAGCCGCCCGCGACAGCGGTGAGCTTGAAAAAGCCTACGCCAAAGTCCATAAACCCTACCAAGATTGGCAGCCTTAAGATGCGCCAATACAGAAAAAACTAAATCACCAGCCGTGTACTACCACGAGGAATAATTTCATAACCAACATCGACAATATCTCCTTGATAATCAATATCGCGATTCATTCTCAGCATCATTTTTCCTGTGGTTTCTGCGATGCAAGGCGCGTGAATATTAATCGTACTTAAACTGGCAGGCGCCAGATGCGCGCTGATCGGAAAATCACCAAAACCGAGCACACTGAGCTTATCTGGTACTGCGATTCCTTTATCTGCCGCTTCAATTAATAGCGCAGCACCAATTCCATCATTGGACGCAACAATGCCATCAAGCCCACGCTCTTTAATCATGGTCTTCAACAGCAAAGGACGTGTTGCCGTATAGATATTGTCCGACTGCGGAACATTAACCACAATCGGCAACTGATCTTGCTCGGCGACGGCCTTTAGATAGCCGGTGTAGCGCTTGCCTGCTCGTACATCCTCTTCAAATCGCGTCGTAAAAAACGCCACTTTCTGACAGCCTGTTTCATACAAATAACGCGTGGCATGATAACCAATCGAGAAATGATCAACCCCCACCTGAGCCGAGAATCGTTGCCCCTCAACCTGCCACATCTGTACGACAGGTACGCCACTTTGCTGCAGCATCTTAATGGTCGCATCCGTATGCTCTGGACCAGCCAAAGCAATCGCTGCGGGCGACCACTCCAAAAATGACCGAACTTGGGCTTCTTCTTTTTCAAGACTGTGGTTATGCGATGCAATCAATAACTGAAAACCTTCTTCACTCACAATTTTTTCAATTAACTGAACCGCCTCACCAAAAATAATATTCGCCACCGACGGCACAATAACCGCCATCGACAACCGAGCGCCGCCAGTAAATTGGCTGGCAATTTTATTTCGCACATAGCCCAATTCTTCAATTGCTCGGCTAATTTTCTCTGCTGATTTCGCCGAAACCTTATCTGGATGTCGCATATACAAAGATACGGTTGATGGCGAAACGCCGGAATGTGCTGCCACATCATCGAGCTTTACTGCGGGTTTAAAACGAGAACGCATAAGCAACATTTCCTAGTGAGTCATTAAAGATACAAATCACATTCTTAGGAATTCACCTCCTTTCAATAAAATGACTCAAAAAATCAAACACCCACAAAACATACGTCAGCAAAAAATTAAAAATCATTTACCTAAATGTAACATTGATTCATTTTAGCAAAAAATTGCAGCGCTGCAATACTCGTCATCGCAATAAAATCCCTTCATATACACCACTAAAATCCACTGTGCACAAAAATGTAGTGTGAAAAATACTGTTTCAATCGTAGCGCTACGATTGTAGAGTGATTGCCATCAACTACACATTTGAAACCACAGGTTGGAATCCATGTTTAACAAAGAAAACCTACAGCGGCTTGATGTAACAGCGCTACGAAGTCAGCGCTGGTATGCCCCCGACACCATTCGGGCATTTGCCCATCGCCAACGCACTCAGCAAATGGGCTTAAACCGTGAAGAATTCATGGGTAAACCCGTTATTGGCATCATCAATACTTGGAGCGAAATGAGTGCCTGCCATATTCATTTACGTGATCGAGCAGAAGCTGTAAAGCGGGCGGTATGGGCTGCTGGTGGTTATCCAGTTGAGCTACCAGCGCTATCTGTTGGTGAGGTGATGGTGAAACCAACGACCATGCTTTACCGCAATTTTTTAGCGATGGAAGCGGAAGAATTACTTCGCCAACACCCCATCGATGGCGCGGTGCTTTTAGGCGGGTGTGACAAGTCGACTCCTGCGCTATTGATGGGCGCATTGAGCATGGACATCCCAATGATTTTTTGTCCTGCGGGCCCAATGTCAACAGGCAAATGGCGCGGTCAAGTCACCGGTGCGGGCACTCATACTAAGAAATATTGGGATTTAGTCCGTGTTGGCACCATTAAACAGCATGATTGGGTTGAACTAGAAGGCGCAATGACGCGCTCAATTGGTACTTGCAATACGATGGGAACGGCGTCGACCATGACTTCAATCGCCGACGCCATTGGCTTTACTTTACCGGGTGCCAGCTCGATCCCTGCAGCAGATTCGCGCCATACGCAAATGGCTGCGCAATGCGGTAAAACCATTGTCGACATGGTTTGGTATGACCACAAACCGTCAAAATGGCTACAACGCGAAAACTTCCTCAATGGCATTGTGGCGTATATGGCGCTCGGCGGATCAACCAATGCCGCCATCCATTTAATCGCAATGGCCAATCGCGCCAACATCAAAATTACGCTGGATGACATGGCCCAAATCGCCCACCAAGTGCCAGTCCTCGCCAATTTATTCCCATCTGGCGATCAACTGATGGACGAGTTTTTCTTTGCCGGCGGCTTGATGGCGCTACTCAAAAAAGTTGAGCCTTTCCTTCACACACACAGTGTTGGTGTCACCAATCAACCGGTTGCTGACTGGATTAAACATGCCGATTGCTACGATGACAATGTGATTCGTGGCATGGATAACCCAGTTATTGCACTTGAGCAAGGTTGCGCTTTAGCCGTTCTGCGCGGCAATTTATGCCCGAATGGCGCTGTCATGAAGTCGTCTGCAGCCAAACCTGAACTACATCGACATTGTGGTCCTGCGGTGGTGTTTGATTCGGCCCAAGCGCTATCAGAACAGATCGATGATCCTGCGCTCGATATTCATAAAGATTCAGTCATTGTTCTGCGCAATGCCGGCCCTGTAGGCGCACCGGGCATGCCGGAATGGGGCAATTTGCCGATCCCGAAAAAGCTGCTCAAAGAAGGTGTGACCGACATGGTCCGAATTTCTGACGCCCGAATGTCAGGAACCCATTACGGCGCCTGTGTCTTGCATGTTGCTCCAGAAGCGGCAGTCGGCGGCCCGCTAGCGCTAGTCAAAACCGGCGACATGATCGAGCTCGATATCGCCGCAGGCACACTCAATATGTTGGTGTCTGACGAGGAGCTCGCTACACGCCGAGCCGCACTGCAACCTAGCCATCGCGTTTATCAGCGTTCATTTTCCGCCTTGTATCAACAGCACGTAACTCAAGCGGATGAAGGCTGCGATTTTGATTTTCTCCAAGCAGGCAGCGACGTGCCTGAACCAGCAATCTGTTAAGGACATCACAATGAATCACTTTAAAACCGCCATTCAAAGCGGAAAAACGCAATTGGGTACATGGATGATGACGGGCAGCGAAACCGTTGCCGAAGCCATGGCTGGCGTTGGTTTTGATTTTTTAGTGCTCGACCAAGAGCATGTTGCAGTCGACACGCTAGATGCGATTCGGATTGATCGAGCGATTCGCTCTGTGGGGCAGGTTACACCCTTGTATCGCCTTGCTTGGAATGACACCGTACTGATTAAGCGTGCGCTCGACGGTGGCGCAATGAGTGTCATGGTGCCATTTATTGAAAACGCAGAGCAAGCGCAAAAAGCCGTTGAAGCCGCCTACTACCCTCCTCTGGGTAAGCGTGGTTTTGCTGCGGTTCATCGTGCAAGTCAATACGGACATCAAACTGATTTTGTTCGAGCCGCACGAGAAGACTTGTGTTTAATTTTGCAGCTAGAAACGCCGGAAGCCATTGATCAAATCGAAGCGATTGCCGCCATCGAAGGTGTTTCTGGATTATTTATCGGCCCAGGCGATTTATCTGCGGCGATGGGCCACATTGGCAATCCATCACACCCAGACGTACAAGCCAAAATCAAACAAGGTTTAGCGCAATGCCAAGCGCTAGGCATACCTTGCGGAATTGTGGGTGGCAATCCTGATTTGGTGAATAAATATCAGCAGTGGGGATTTAGTTTTGTCGCGCTCGGTTCTGATATGAGCATGTTGATGGCTAGAGCCAAAGAGCAGCTCGCAGCAATTCGTGGCGAAAGCATCACAGTCAGCGGCGGTGAGGTGTACTGATGCTGACGCTAATAAGTAAACAATGCGGTGATTTGCAGTTGATATTAGTCCCCCAATTGGGTGGCGCAATTGCCGCTTTGAAATACAAAGGCGTTGATATCTTGCGGTCAATGCCGCTAGGTATTGCCTCGCAAGCCAATCAATGCGGATCTTTCCCTCTCATACCCTATTCAAATCGGATTGAGAACGGGCAATTTACATTTGCTGATCAGCACTACACGCTGGCAAAAAACTTTGGTGATCATCCGCACTCAATTCATGGCAATGGCTGGCAATCGGTTTGGCACGTTGCTGAAACGTCAACGCAGCAAATCGTTTTGCAGCTAAACCACGACGCGCCAGGTGATCAAACCGCCCATTGGCCTTGGCCATATCGTGCAAAACAAGTGTTTTCACTGACAGAAAACAGCCTGCACATTCAATTGAGTTATCTCAATGATGCCGCACATGCTGTGCCTGTTGGGCTCGGATTTCACCCGTACTTTGCCAACGCCGATCAAGCCCAACTGCAATTTTGTGCGCAGAGCGTCTTAATCAACGACAGCAATATGTTGCCCGCGGCACGCACAGCGATTCCGCCCCAGTGGGATTTCAGACAAGCACGTCCGGTTGAGCCCAATTCAATCGACAACTGTTTTCTCGGCTGGGATGGCTCAGCGCAAATTAACTGGCCAGCACAAAAACTACACGTCGAAATCACATCACCTGATGCCGGTAATGCCATCGTTTTTGTGCCTTCAAGAGAGAAAAACTTCCTCGCTTTTGAACCCGTCAGCCATAGCAACAATGCCATCAATCAAGATCATGGCGCAGCGATGTATGACTTGGCGAGCGGTGAAACGCACTCGATTTCAATGACCATAAGGATTATTGGTGATGAATAAAGTTGAAGTGTTATTTGACTATATCGGTGAGCTTCCTGAGAGCCCCGTCTGGTGCAGCAAAACGGCGAGTCTCTACTGGACCGATATTTTGCAAAAAGAACTGCATTGTTTGCAGATTGAATCGAAAACACATCGTGTTTTAGCCATGCCAGAAGAAGTCGGCTGTTTTGCTTTACGTGAACAAGGCGGCTTTATTTTAGCCATGCGCAGCGGTATTTATCTGGCCAATGCTGATGGTCTGATCGAGAAAAAGGTTTGTGATAACCCAAACAACCCAGCGCTAGCACGATTCAATGATGGCGGTGTTGATCCAGAAGGTCGTTTTTATGCCGGAACGTATTGGTCGCCGCGCGACTACAACGGCGCCTTCCTGTGTCAAGTGGATGCGGATTTAAAAACACAAGTCATGCAATGCGACATCTTGGGTGCTAACGGTTTGGCATTTAGCCCCGATGGGCAATGGATGTATACCACCGATACCCCCAACCACCGTTTATATCGCACCCCTAGAACGCCTCAAAGTGGCCAATTGGGTCTCAGAGAAACGCTAAAAATATTCCCCACCGGCCAAGGGCGTCCCGATGGCGCAGCGATGGATAGTGAAGGCTGCTACTGGACAGCGCTATTTGATGGGCACCGCATTGCACGCCTGTCGCCGACTGGAGACGTCCTAGAAGAATACCCACTCCCTGTTCGCTGCCCAACGATGCCGTGTTTTGGCGGGGAGGATATGAAAACGCTGTTTATCACCACCACTCGCGAAAACATGAGTGAAGAAGAACGAGCAGAACGTCCGCTTTCTGGCGCTTTGTTTTACCTGCGAACTGACGTTGCAGGCTTAGTTAAACCTACTTTTAAAGAGAATTAATCATGAAAACAATCGGTTTTATCGGTCTTGGTCTGATGGGTTCGGCAATGTCAAAAAACATTATCGACAAATTTAATGGCGACGTACTGGTGTATGACATCAGTACCGAGGCCGTTGCCAAACTGGTCGCTTGCGGCGCAACAGCTGCGTATTCAATCGCACAAATCGCCCAAGACGCCGATGTCATTATCACCATGGTGCCAAAGTCTGAGCATGTAGAGGCGGTCTACCTCGAATTATTGCCACATTTGCATCAAGGGCAAATCACCATCGATATGTCAACGATTGATCCAGCCGTCTCTCAGCGCTTAGCCAAACAAGTTCAAGCCACTGGCGCCAGCATGCTCGATGCGCCTGTTGTGAAGTCTGTACCTGCCGCGATCAATGCTGAACTCGGCATTTATGTCGGAGGTGACAGCGCTGCGCATGAACAAGTTCGTTCCGTGCTGGCCATGATGGGCTGCAATCAAATCCACCTTGGTGACAATGGCTCAGGTTTGGTCATGAAAATGTTGCACAACGTTTTAGTTGCCGGCATTCAAAACAGTGTGAACGAAATGTTGGCATCTGCCCAAGCCTATGGCATTGCCAAACCACAATTTAATGAAGCTATTTCATTTGGCGGCGGCGGTAATTTTTATCTCAGTAGCAAAATTAAAAGCCTCACTGAAGAGAATTACAACGCGGCATTCTCGCTACAAAACATGGCAAAAGACGTCAACATCATGCTGGGCATGATGCAAGAAAAAAACCTCCGCCTTCCCGGTGTTGAGCTAGTCAACCAAGTTTATCAACAAGGTTTAGCCACAGGACTGGGCGGTGAAGATTTCTGTGCAACTTACAAAATTGTGCAATCGAATAGCCAAGCGAACTGAAGTGATTTTTTATTTTCCTTAAGGAGTAAGTCATGAATTATCAAGAACACGTTGTCTATGCCTCTTTGAAAGATAAAGTTACCGTTATTACTGGTGGCGCATCAGGAATCGGTGAAGAGCTGGTTCGTGCTTATGTCAATCAAGGCGCTAAAGTTGCTTTTCTCGATTTCAATACCGACGCCGGTGAACAATTAGCGCAAGAATTAGGCTGTATGTTTTTATTCTGTGACGTCAGCAATCTGGCGGCGTTCCAAGATAGCTTCAAACAAATCGAAGCTAAGCTCGGCACCATCGATATTTTGATCAACAACGCCGGTAGTGATGATCACCACAATATCGAAAGCATTACTGAAGCGTATTTTGAAAATCGAATCAACGTTAATTTACGCCACCAAATTTTTGCCATTCAATCCGTCATTGATGGCATGGCCAAAAAAGGTGGTGGTTCGATTATCAATATGGGCTCCATTAACTGGATGCGTGGTCGTCCTGGCCGTGTGTTGTATTCCTTGTCCAAAGCGGCCATTCATGGTTTCACTCGTACCTTGGCGCAAGAGCTAGGGGCACGAAATATTCGCGTTAATAGTTTAGTTCCTGGTGCGATTCGTACAGCAAAACAAGATGCCATGTGGGCCAAAATGGACCCAGCAGCGGTCAATCAGTTTGTTGAATTACAGGCGTTAAAATTCCGCCTCGATGGCACACACTGCGCACGCCTAGCACTCTTTTTAGGTTCCGATGAGTCCTGTGGATGTACTGGCCAAGACTTCGTCGTTGATGCTGGTTTGTCACTCAACTAGGGAGCTAATCAGCATGGACTTTTTTACTCTAAATACCCCTGATGGGGAGCAACTGTCACCGGCAACCATCATTTCGGTGGTGCTTTTGATGTTTATGTACACTTTTGTCGGCATTTGCGCTGGTTTTGGTGGTGGACTCACCACCATGCCGCTGGTTTCAATGCTGATTCCAGTCAAAATGGCAGCGCCAATGTCGGTGATTGTCGGTACGGCGACAGCCTTATACGCCACTTGGCTCTCACGAAAAGAAACCGATTGGAAATCTGCAGCAGTACTGATTGGGTTTTCCCTGCTCGGGATTCCGTTTGGCCTTTATGCACTCTCAAATCTACCTGATGCAACGATGAAAATCGGTTTGGGAACGTTCCTCTTGATTTACTCGTTCTACAGCCTGTTTATCCCTCGCTTGCCCGTGTATGACAAACGTTGGATTGCCGCGCCAATGGGTACGATTGCTGGTGCATTGGGCGCCGCCTTCTCAACCAATGGACCACCGGTGGTGATTTACGGCATGTTGCGTAATTTAGGTCCTGCAGCCTTTCGCGGCACACTTAATGCCTTTTTTACCGCTAGCAATATATCGATCATCGTTGGCCTAACCAGCAGCGGCATCATGACGGTTTCGACTGTAAAACTGGTACTGTTTGCGATTCCAACGATGATTTTAGGTTCGCTAGTTGGTCAATGGGTGCACAAACGTTTACCGGTGGCTCTATTTCGCAAATTAGTCTTTATCTTGCTAATTGCTTCAGGCGGCATGCTCATTAAAGGCGCCACAGGTTGGCCTGCTTATGCGGTACTCGGTCCTGTCTTTGCTTTATTGGGTTTATTACAGTTGATCTTTGGCAAACAAATCGCTGCAATCCGTGCTGAGCAAACGGCTTAAATAAGAAAAATCCAAGCGTATCAAGGCAGATTTGAGCGTACCAAGATTGAATCAACACCTCACATCTGCCTTCTCAACTTCAGTAACAATTTATTGATTGAAAGTGAGCAATGGTCATGACAATGAATGATAAAACGACCTCTCAAAACAAAGAGATTCGCAAAGTAGTTTCTGGAAGTTTTGCCGGTGCTTTGTTGGAATGGTATGACTTTTTTATTTATGGCATGGCCTCTGGCCTACTCTTTGGACAATTATTCTTTCCTGATGCCGATCCAATGATCGGTATGCTCGGTGCTTTTGCTTCATTTGCAGTTGGTTTTTGGGCTCGTCCAATTGGCGGAATTGTCTTTGGTCATTTTGGTGATCGCTTAGGCAGAAAAGCCACATTACTGTGGACCATTTTGATTGTTGGTATTTCGACCGTACTCATTGGTTGTTTGCCAACCTATGCTCAAGTGGGTATCTGGGCACCTATTTTATTAACCGTGCTCAGATTAATCCAAGGATTTGGCCTAGGTGGCGAATATGCCGGCGCGGCGTTAATGGCTATTGAATCGGCGCCAAAAAATCGCCGCGGCTTTATCGGTTCTTTACCCCAGGCAGCCGCATCGGCGGGCTTAGTGTTAGCTACCGCTGTCTTTGCTCTATGCAATGCAACTTTAAGTAATGAACAATTCATCACATGGGGATGGCGTATCCCCTTCTTGCTTTCTGCCTTGTTATTACTCGTCGGCATGTATATCCGATTTAATGTAAAAGAAACCAGTGATTTTGTGCATGCTGCACAGCCTGCGCCAACCACTCCTTGCGCTAATGTCAGTCATCGTTTCCCACTCATCACACTGTTACGGACACAAAAACGCAATCTACTATTGGCCATGGGTGCAAGATTGATTGAAACCGTAATGTTTAATATCGTGTATGCATTTGCCATTGTGTATATGACGCAATCGCTCAATATGGATCGACAACTGCCATTGATGGCGCTACTTTGTGCTGCAGCGGTTGGGATCATAACTTGCCCTATTGCGGGCTGGCTTTCTGATCGTTATGGACAAAAATCAATTTACCTATTTGGCTCCGCATTTTGTGTGTTATTTGCGATTCCGTTTTACTTGTTGCTTGGCACGCAAAATACCACACTCGTTTTTATTGCGATGATCTTGGGCTACAACCTTGGACCGACTTTGATTTTCGCCGTACAAGCTACGATGTTTTCACAAATTTTTGATGTTCGCGTTCGCTATACCGGTCTATCTGTGGCGTATCAAGTGTCAGCCATTGCCGGTGGCATGACTCCCGTCACCGCGATCCTACTGCTAATGGCCAATGATGGTCAGCCTTGGTATGTCGCCATTGCAACCGCGATCATTGGGATTATTTCATTTGCTTGTGTACGGCTTATTCATCAAGGCGAGCTCGTTACCTATAAAACAACGGCACCCCGTTCTTTGCCTCTACATGCATTACAAGCTAAATAGGCCAAATATACTGCTAGTTACCGACAATCCAACAGGCATTGATTTCATGGCGATGGGGTGAGTTAAAATCTGCTATAATTGCGCCCACTTGTTGCTATATTTTGAGCTGGGTTTCACTCAATAGCACCTAAACGAGCTAGCTTATCTCACTCGTTTAGCTCTCCCAGTCATCAAGCTAAAAGTCCGCTTCGCAAGAAGTGGGCTTTTTGTTTGCTAGTTCACAAGATCACCCTCTTCACAATGAGGATACTGGATGTCTTTACATGATCACTATGCTCGGCTTGGCGTTCAGCCCAATGCCAGCATCGAGCAGATTAAATCGGCCTACCGCAGAAATGCGACTAAATTTCACCCCGATAGAAATCCGGCCCCTGATGCCGCTGCGCGATTTAGAGAAATCCAAGTCGCCTATGAAGTGCTTTCCGATAGCGAAAAACGTAAAGCTTACGATGATTATCGTCAGCGCAGCTTAATTGATGATCCTTTGGCTGTTGCTCAAGAGATTACTGCCAAATATCTACAAGGTTTGTTTCAGTGAATATATCGCCCTTTTTTGCCGAATTAATGCCCGTTTACGACGCGGAACTTGATGACTTAATGACCGATTCAGAAGGTCGTCCGGCGCTAAAAAAACGCCTGAATGAAAAACGCCAACAATTTGCTCATCTATTGCCGATGATTGAATTCAGCCCTGAAATGGTGGCGGTGGTTTTCTACAATGCATTTAGCTTTACTTCGCCGGCAATGATGAAAGCACTGATCGCCAGCGAGCCCGATGGGGATGATTTTATCTCTTGGGATCAATTGCAAGACAACCTCAATATTGCCGATTGGGCTCAGCAATACACTGCAGCAGCTGTTGCTGCCGATGGTGGTGAGCAATTTTTAGTTATCGCCGCTGCGCTGGAATATTTGCGAATCAAAGGCGGCCACTACAGCAGCGCGCCCGAGAGCCATGCCGAGTCAGAATCAATTGACGACGATCATGATGTTTACAATTCAGACGACGATGGCGGGCAGATGGGTGATTTAGATGCGTCAGGCGCATCTTGGTTATCAGAACAAGGTTTTGAATCGCACGAATCAGAGAGTAAATAAGCGACACCCCTATGGCACCGACGCCGATACGCGTCGGTTGACCATTGACTCTTGCTACCGAAATTCAACGCTGCAAAAGGACTGATCATGCATCCAGCAATTATCAATGCCTCACAACTTATTTTGGTCGGCGATATTTTAGGCGCCGAAAAAGTGCTGTCCGATATTGCCGATCAACACGGCGATACAGCGCTGATGCAAATTCTAGGCGATGTTGCGCCCAAAGATTTGCTGGCCATTATGCGCGAATATGACTCATCAAAAGAATCGTTACTGAGCATGATGGTCACGCCCGAGCAATTTGCCCGTGCAGTTGTTCTCGATAAGCAATATGGCGAGCGCAATAAAGACAAAATGCGCGGCATGATTAATGCGGTGATCTATAAAAATCCCGATTTAACCAGCGAATATCTTGAGCCGATTTTTAAAGAAGCCGGTGGCGTTGAAACGATGGCGGATTATTTTTATGGCCGTTTAGAAGACGTGCTCAACTTTGTGATGCACGCCAGCAATACCACCACACCACTGCCATTTTTATCGGATGATGGCGATAGCACCAGTGATGAAATTCGCGAATTCTTTAATGTGTTTCATTCGCTGGAACATATTTTGGATAAAACCAATTGGAGCTATACCCGCTCAGAAGTGGCCGATAACGACTGGAAAGAAACCATTTGGCTACTGTTTCACGAGCTTCCTGATGAATTTGAATTACTCATCGGCGAATTACAAGGCCGTGTGTTGATGCGAGCGATGCACAATGAGCGCCGCAGCAAACCCATTAGTGATAGCGCACTCGAAAGCCTCATGCAGGCGATTAGCAAAACGGATGATGCTGAGGAATCGGCAATTTAATATGACAATAAGCACGACCATCACCGCGTTTGACTCGCGCCGCTTTTTTGATAAAGCCTTTGTGTATGGCGTTCAGCACGGCATTATCAGTGCTGAACGGCAGACGACGATTCAAGCTGATTTAGCCAAGGGCATGGTGCAGATTGCCAATTATTTTGGCACGGCCTACCTGCGCCCTGATCTAGAGCTAGCTATTATCCGCATCACCAATTTGATCAGCATTTACCTTGAAGACCATGCTCAAGGTGATGTGCAAATTGGCGCGCAGTCTTTGCAAAATAACTCGCTGCTATCGCACTCGAAACAAGGCGCCGATATGCTGCGCCGCCTGCACGCCATGCCCAAAGAAACCTTGCTACTGCAGCATGGCCCAGCGTCTAGCGACGAGCAGCAATCATTTTTAAATGAAATGAGCGGAGAATCGCAGATTTCGTGGCCTGACTACAAGGCTGAATTGGCGCGTGGGCAAGCGACTCAAAACCTACTGGATTTAGGCTTTTGGCTAGCCAAAAAACTGCAATTAGCCAGCGAAGAAATTTGCGATGCTGAGCAACTGATCAACACCGCGATGCTGTTGATTTTAGCGCCTAAAGCCGCGATAAAACTGCCCAAACGCAGTGAGTTTGATGCGTTGATTAAAGCGCTTAAACCGAAAAAAGTCAGCGAAAACCCTGAGCGATTCGCATTATTTTTTAGCGATGCGCCGACAAAAATCGAGCAAATCGCCCAAAAAGAGATGGCGCGATTTATCGCCCAAGAATGGCCAAAAATTCGCAATAATAGTTTTAATCTTGCCCATTATTATTTGAAAGGCGGCATTGATGCGATTAGCGAATACGATGAAGCCATTGCCAAAAATTGGCAGCGCATTAGCCATAACGACGACAATAGTGTGATTGCTACGCTGTTTTTATTGGTCGCCACTGGCCAGCCAGTCAAATCAGCCATGCTCAAGCGCGAAGCCACCGCTATGGTGCAAGCGCTGCGCGAGCATGGCCTCAACGACGCCGCTGTGATTGAATTTATCGAGCACAATGTGCCAGTTGAATTACGCGAAGAACTGACCGATTTTTGGTTGAACGATTTAAAAGAAGACGCAGACACGGCTCTTGCCAATAAAGACCCTGAGTTTCCAGATCTCTATATGGAGCGGGCATTTAAATATCTGCAAAACAACTGCAACACCACTTGGAAAGGCCGCAGCTAACTACCAACTCCTAGATGGGTATCTGACTACAGCCGTTATTCACAAAAAGATACTGAGCAATACCTATAGTCTGTCGGCATTAGCTTGCCATCTGGTGTTGCTGTAAACAAGCGATGGCCAACAGTCCAAAAGGAAATACAAATGTCTTTGCAGATATGGTTGGCTTTTATTGCTACCACTTGTTTTATCTCGGCGACGCCGGGGCCAAATATGTTGTTAATGATTAGCCATGGTGCCCGCTACGGCTGGCGGGCAACAACGGCGACGATGGCAGGCACCATTGTCGGTTTGGCCTTGCTACTGAGTGCATCGGCGATGGGCGTCAGCACGATTTTAGCGGCTTCAGCGCTGCTATTCACCGCTTTAAAAATCGTCGGTGCCTTGTATTTACTGTATTTAGGCTATCAATGCTGGAATGCAGGTAGCCAACTGTCGCTGCCAAACGCCAACGCCGATACTGCCCGCGCCCGCTTTCGAACCGGACTCACTATCGCTTTATCCAATCCTAAAGCCATTTTATTTGCCGGTGCTTTTTTGCCGCAGTTTATTAACCCCAATTTGCCGCAAGGCCCACAATGGCTGATTTTACTCAGTAGCTTTTTTGTGATTGAGCTCAGTTGGCAACTGATTTATGCCTTGGGTGGGATGTCGCTGGCGCGCTGGTTGGCCAGCGGTCAAAGAATTAAAGCGTTTAATCGCAGCTGTGCGTTGGCTTTTTTTGCCGTAGGTGGTGCTTTAGCCTTTGCCAAACGTTAATTTTTTATCCACTTTATGATTCAAAGACTATGACCACAGAACTCATTATCGAAGACCTCATCGTCGGCGATGGCAAAACCGCCGTCAAAGGTGCGTTGATTACCACCCATTACACCGGCACTTTGCTTGACGGCACGGTGTTTGATTCTTCACACCTGAAAGGTCGACCCTTTCAATGCGTCATTGGCACTGGTCGCGTGATTAAAGGCTGGGATCAAGGGCTGATGGGAATGCAAGTCGGTGGCAAACGCAAGTTATTCGTTCCAGCGCATTTGGCCTATGGCGAGCGCCAAATTGGCGAACATATCAAACCCAATTCTGATTTGTATTTTGAAATTGAATTATTAGAAGTATTAACGCGCGACTAAGCGCCGGTCCGCATTCGCAAAACCTCGTTAGTATGGACCTGTGGCCAGCCAGCGCTCGAGTTGCGGCAAACGATCATTACCCCAAAAGCGCTCGCCCCCCACCATAAAAAATGGCGAGCCAAAGACGCCGCGCGCCTCCGCCATATCGACTTCTGCCTTCACCCGAGCACGGCTACTTGGATTACTGCAGGCTTCGTGGAATTCTTCTGCTGAGATATCCACTTGGCTTGCCAGTGCTTGCAGCTCTTCTAAGATGGCAATGTTTTTGTTTTCGACAAAATAAGCCTTGAGCACCAAGCTGGCAAAAGCCGTACCTTGCTGCGGATCACGATCATGAATGGTGTGAAACAGCCGTGCCGCTTGCTCGGTATTCACTCCGACCAAAGAAGGGGTGTGATAAGCAATGCCATAATAAGCCGCCAAACGCTGGGCATCGCGCTTAATATAATCGGTTCGCATCATATTACCGGCCATTTTCATTCGCTCAAGCGATTGAAAATTATCATTTAAGACAATCGCATGCCAATGACTAGAGCGGCCGTATTTTTCAGCGAGGGGATCGATTAATTGTGAAGCGATATAACCGTATGGCGAAGAAAAATCAAAGTAAAAATCAATGGCCAGCGACATCTTTAGTGTTCCCAGGGTCTGTTGACGTTTGGTTTTCCGCTGCTGGCAACCAAATGTCAACAGACCCTAGTATCGGCGCGTCAGCGGGTAAACTCATTGCCTTAGTTTAGATGCAGAATCAAAATTCGGTAAGCTTTCGCTCGCAATTAAATCATCATCAACACACCAGCGCTTTAAATCAGCGCCCATAAAAAAACCCGCAACATCGCGGGTTTAGTTTTGCTGCTTCAATGCGCTTACTTGAGCAAGTCCAAGATGTCTTTTGCACCCCAATGCGGGAAGTGTTTGCGAACCAGCACATTCAAATCCGCTTCAAAGGCACGCAAGCGTGTTAACTCATCAACTTCGCTACCCACGGCGGCCGTTGCTGGCGCGTGGATCATGCCGGCAGCAGAAGTGGCGTTGCTTAAACGGTCGATGATGATCAAATTGCCCGTACCACGGCATTCGCGGTAGGTATCAAACGCAATCGGCGCGGTCAAATCGATACGCACCAAACCAATCTCATTGAGTTTCAGTTCTTGCACGTTTAGATGATCAAGGCTATTTACATCGATACGATACTGGATGGAGGTAACACGCCCAAAGCATTGTTTACCGCCAAGCTTGACCATATACTCCTTGCCAACCACCAACGGTGTTTCGTTCATCCACACCAAATGCGCATCAAACGCACTACCGACATGCGGCTGCGCATCTTGCGCGCGAACAATCATATCGCCGCGAGAAATATCGATTTCGTCTTCCAGCGTCAATGTGATCGCTTGGCCTGAATATGCGGCTGGCTGCTCGCCCTCATACGTCACAATCGCCTTAACTTTCGATTTTTTGCCTGATGGCAGCGCAATGATTTCGTCACCCGGCAACACATGCCCTGCGGCAATGGTGCCGCAGAAACCACGAAAATCCAGATTCGGGCGATTCACGTATTGCACTGGCAACCGGAAGGCATCGAGCTTGGCGTGTTTATTGATTTGCACGCTTTCGAGCAAGCCCATCAAAGTTTGGCCTTCGTACCAAGGGGTCTTCTCTGACTCATTCACGACGTTATCGCCGCGCAGCGCCGACAATGGCACGAATTCAATGTCTTCAATCGCCAAATCTTTAGCAAAATCCAAATATTGCGTGCGGATTTCGTTGTAACGCGCTTCCGAGAACTCAACCAAGTCCATCTTGTTCACAGCAACGATGACTTGCTTGATACCCAGCAAGGACACAATAAAGCTGTGGCGACGCGTTTGCGTTTGCACGCCGTAACGCGCGTCGATCAAGATAATCGCCAGATCAGACGTTGAAGCACCGGTTGCCATATTGCGCGTGTATTGCTCGTGACCTGGGCAATCGGCGATGATGAATTTGCGTTTTTCAGTACTGAAATAACGGTAAGCGACGTCAATCGTAATGCCCTGCTCGCGCTCGGCTTGCAAGCCATCAACCAGCAGCGCTAAGTCGATTTCTTGGTCGGTGGTGTTAAATTTTTGGCTGTCTTTTTGAATCGCCGCGAGGTGATCTTCAAAAATCAGTTTTGAGTCGTGCAGCAAGCGACCGATCAAAGTCGATTTACCGTCATCCACATTGCCGCAAGTAATAAAACGCAGCATGTCTTTGTTTTCGTGTTGCTTCAAATACGCCAAGATATCGCTGGCGATCAGTTCTGATTGATTTGACATGTGTAAAACCCCGGGAGTGGGGATTGGGGATTGGGGAATCGGAGGAGCTAAGCTCGACTCCCGACTCCCTATTCCCTATTCCCCGATTTTAGAAATAGCCTTCCATTTTTTTCTTTTCCATCGAGCCTGATGAGTCATGGTCAATGGCGCGGCCTTGGCGCTCGGAGGTCGTCGCCAACAACATTTCCTGAATCACTTCAGGCAAAGTCGTTGCTGTAGATTCCACAGCACCGGTCAATGGATAACAGCCCAAGGTACGGAAACGCACCCATTTCTTGCTGATTGTCGCTTTTTGCTCTGGCGTTAGATATTGCAAAATGCGCTCGTCGTCAATCATGATTAGCGAGCCATTGTATTCAACCACTTCGCGCTCTTCCGACAAATACAACGGCACGATCTCGATGTTTTCCATGAAGATGTATTGCCAGATATCGAGCTCAGTCCAATTCGAAATCGGGAATACGCGAATCGATTCACCTTTGTCGACTTTCGAGTTGTAGATATTCCACAGCTCTGGACGCTGATTTTTAGGATCCCAACGATGGTTTTTATCGCGGAAAGAATACACGCGCTCTTTGGCTCGTGATTTTTCTTCGTCACGGCGTGCACCACCAAAAGCCGCATCAAAACCGTATTGATTCAAAGCTTGCTTCAAGCCTTGCGTTTTCATCACATCAGTATGCTTGGCTGAACCCGCAGTAAACGGATTAATCCCAGCCGCAACACCTTCTTGATTCACGTGGGTAATCAAATTCCAGCCGTCTGCAATCTGCTTTTGACGCAGCTTGTACATTTCTTGGAATTTCCAAGTGGTATCAACGTGCATCAAAGGAAACGGTGGTTTGCCCGGCGCAAAGGCTTTTTTGGCTAAATGCAGCATCACGGCAGAATCTTTGCCAATGGAATACAGCATGACGGGGTTTTCAAATTCAGCGGCCACTTCACGAATGATGTGGATCGATTCGGCTTCAAGCTGCTTTAAGTGCGTCAGCCTTGCTTCAGACAAAGTATTCATAGCGCCTACAATCAAGATGATCTGGGAATGGATGAACTGTACGGAATATTAAGCGAATAAAAAAGATCATTTGCTTATATAGATATAATGCCGGGTCAGCATCAATGACATAACTTAATTTTGCGCAGTGCCGTTAACCAAGTCGTACTGAATGTACGGCCTGAGGCGGCGACACTTTCTGATCAAACTTTTGCGCAGAGTCGGCCTGCGTCTGAACTACGCAAGCGAAAAAAAAGGCGAGTCCAGCAAAGCTGAAACTCACCTTGTGCAGTAATTAAACTGCTGACCAAGCTTTACCCATTGGGTTAAAGGTTGGTTTTTGACCACCCCACAATTGCTCAAGGTCATAATAATCACGCACTGCAGGCAACATCACGTGAACAATCAAGCTACCGGCATCAACCAATACCCAATCGCCAGTCTCTTCACCTTCGGTGCTGAGGATTTCATAGCCTTTGGCTTTCAATTCAACGGCCACATTATTAGCCAAAGCGCGAACTTGACGGTTTGATTCACCGGTAGCAACGATCATGCAATCGAATAAATCAGTCAGTGTGGTGGTATCCAAAACTTGGATTTCTTTACCTTTAATATCTTCAAGCGCCAAAACGGCGATATCACGCATTGCGTCGACGTATTCTGTCATTGTATTTCCTTGTAAAAGCTTCATCGCCACCGCCGAAGCTGATTTTTAACCAAATCAGCTACTTACGGCGCAGCATTATAATTTAACGATAAAGCCCACTTTGATCTAACAGGTCGAACACGGGGGTGAGCGCTGAAACATCTTCCCCACGTGATAATAAATCACGCACTTGCGTCGACGAGATAGGCATAAGCGGGCTGGATAATAAACTGATTTTACCCCGAGACAGTGTATTGGTGTTGGCTATTACGTGCCGACTGGCAAATTCTTCTGCTAAATCAGGGCTTAAGCGTGAATTTTCCACGTCAATATCAAACTCTGGCCGCGCTGCGATCAGTAAATGCCCCAAATCCAATAATTCACGCCAAGCATGCCACGTTGGTAAATGCTGCCAAGAGTCGGCCCCGATCAACCAAACCAGCAAAGCTTGCGGATTCTCTGCTTGAATTTCGCGCAAGGTATCAAAAGTGTAACAGTAACCCGTTCGGCGAACTTCTCGATCATCAACCAGTAAACCCGCCTCGCCCGCAGTCGCCGCCCGCACCCATGCTAAACGCTGTGCGGGAGATACTGGCGATATCGGACGATGCGGCGGTAAACCGGTGGGGATTAAGCGTACTTCATTGAGCTGCAATTGATCGCGCATACAGCGCGCCAAAGCCAAATGCCCATAATGAATGGGATCAAACGTACCGCCAAAAATGCCGATTTTTTGCATGCTTAAACTCAATCAGCACTGCGGATGCAGCATCAACAATTGCTGCTCGAGCGCGTCGATTTGCTCGCGCAACGCGAGTAACTCAGCGGGCACGCTCATCAATTAAACTCGAATCTCGCCATCACCAAACACAATCCATTTTTCGCTAGTCAGCCCTTCTAAACCCACCGGACCACGCGCGTGGATTTTGTCGGTTGAGATGCCGATTTCAGCGCCCAAACCATATTCAAAACCATCGGCAAAGCGCGTTGATGCGTTAATCATCACCGAAGCCGAATCCACTTCACGCAAAAATTGTCGTGATTTAGTGTAATTCTCGGTCACGATGGCATCGGTATGATGGCTGCCATAGGTATTGATGTGATCCATCGCCTGATCCAGATCGTCAACAATCCGAATAGCAATAATCGGCGCTAAATATTCGGTACGCCAATCGGCTTCTGTCGCTGCCAAAGCATCTGGCAAAATCGCTTGTGTGGCTAAGCAACCGCGCATTTCTACGCCTTTTTCGCGATAAATAGCGGCAATTTGCGGCAAAATCGTCGCGGCAATGGCTTCATTAACCAGCAGCGTTTCCATGGTATTGCACGGTGCATAACGGTGCGTTTTGGCATTGTCAGCGATACGAACGGCTTTTACTGGATCGGCTTCATTGTCGATATACACATGGCAAATACCGTCCAAATGCTTAATCACCGGCACGCGGGCATCACGGCTAATGCGCTCAATCAAGCCTTTACCGCCGCGTGGGATAATCACGTCGACAAATTCAATCATCGTAATCAGTTCGCCAACCGCAGCGCGATCTGGCGTTTCGATAATTTGCACCGCGCTCGCTGGCAAACCTGCAGCAGATAAACCTTCTTTAACGCAAGCCGCAATCGCTTGATTACAGTTAAATGCTTCACGACCACCGCGTAAAATCGTTGCGTTGCCCGATTTGATACACAGCCCCGCCGCATCCGCAGTCACGTTCGGGCGAGCTTCATAAATAATGCCGATTACACCCAGTGGCACGCGCATTTTGCCGACCTGAATCCCGCTCGGACGATATTTAAAATCACCCATATTGCCGATCGGATCGGGCAAAGCCACCATTTCACGCAAGCCTTGCGCCATTGTGGCGATGGTTTTTGGCGTGAGTTGCAAGCGATCAAGCATTGCCGCATCCAAACCATCGGCACGCGCTTGATCCATATCTTGTTGGTTGGCGGCGAGTAAAAGCGCTGCATCACGCTCGATGGCATCAGCAATCGCATTCAGTGCGGCATTTTTGGCGCCAGTATTGGCTTTGGCCATTAAGCGGCTGGCTGCACGCGCAGCACGGCCAACGTCTTGCATATATTGTTGGATATCCATCGATGACTCCATTAAAGATTTGCTTCAATTGTAGCGGAAAGGCCCTAATCTCACACATACTCGCTGGCAAGTGCGGCAATTGCGGTCAATGCGAGCAATACGAGTGGTTTGTAGCCAGCTGGCTGAGGCGGTCGAACCAAGCCATGTATTCAGCAATGGGTATACGGCCGTTAAATATATTTAACAAAGCTTACCGCTATATACCTGCAATCTATTTCAACCCGCCTGCAGTCTTTAATAACCGCACGTGCTTATAGCGCAGGCAATTGCAAGACGCTCACGCCGACATTGTCCGCTTTTTGGCGATTAAACCAATCGGGGGCCGAGCTTTGTACACCGATCAAGAGTGGACCTTGGTCGGTCGTTAACCAAATCGGCGATCCAGAATCACCCGATAAGGTGTCGCAACGATGAAACAAGGTATTGTTTTGACGAAATTGAGTTAGGCTGCAAGCCAGATGCGCAGTGAGTAATTGATCGTGATCTTCAGCAAAACCGCCTTGATTGAGCTGCATATTCGCCGTTTTAAACGCCTGCTCTAAAGCCGCTCGTTCGCCTTTAAACAAAGGCATTGGCGTGGGTGCCACGCCTTCAACCAGCTTTACTTTTAACCAGGCAATATCGTGTTCAGCCGCTTGCGGCAAGATATACACATCATTGCCTTTGTATTGCAATCCGCGTTTAAACGCCGGGTGAAACACTTGATCGAGTACTTGGTATTTGGCTTGATATTCGCCCTGATGAAAACCAGCTTTAAACCATAAACCAGCATCGGGTTTACGCGCTTCCATCATAAAGCAGTGCGCCGCAGTCACCGCTAAATCAGAAGCCACCAAGGTGGCAGTGCAGTTGTAATCATTTTTGGTGGTGAGCTGGCCAATCGCAGCAAACGGCGCTGGATACGGCGCTGGAATCACCAAGCGGTCATCCGTGCCAAAAAATAAAATCTGCTGCTGCCGAGAGAGTTCGGGATTTTGTTTGTCTGGCATACTCGCAGCACGCACAAATTCGGCAACCGGCACACTCGCTATCGGTTTGGCGGGATTCAATCGCGGAGGATTGAACGCCAGCGCCACGGCACCGATCAGCGTGCAGGCAGTCACTGTTAAGCCCAATGCAACGGCGATTTTTTCTTCAATGATCATATCAGTCCAATCCACAATGCAAAAAGGGACGCTAGCGCGTCCCCTTTGTTTACAACGATGCGGCTAATTATTTAGCTGCAACAGTTGAAGCTTTAGAAGCTACAGCAGAAGCTTTTTTAGATTGTGCTTTTTGAGCAGCAGAAGCTTTAGAAGCTACAGCAGAGGCTTTTTTAGATTGTGCTTTTTGAGCAGCAGAAGCTTTAGAAGCTACGGCAGACGCTTTTTTAGATTGAGCTTTTTGAGCAGCAGAAGCTACAGAAGCACCAGAAGCTTTTTTAGCTTGTGCTTTTTGTGCAGCAGAAGCTACAGAAGCGCCAGAAGCTTTTTTAGCTTGTGCTTTTTGTGCAGCAGAAGCTACAGAAGCGCCAGAAGCTTTTTTAGCTTGTGCTTTTTGTGCAGCAGAAGCTACAGAAGCGCCAGAAGCTTTTTTAGCTTGAGCTTTTTGTGCAGCAGAAGCTACAGAAGCGCCAGAAGCTTTTTTAGCTTGGGCTTTTTGTGCAGCAGAAGCTACAGAAGCGCCAGAAGCTTTTTTAGCTTGAGCTTTTTGAGCAGCAGAAGCTACAGAAGCGCCAGAAGCTTTTTTAGCTTGTGCTTTTTGAGCAGCAGAAGCTACAGAAGCGCCAGAAGCTTTTTTAGCTTGTGCTTTTTGTACAGTCGATGCTTTTTGTGCAGTAGAAGCTTTCTTAGCGTGTTTCTCAACTTTCACTTCTTTTACTGCAGAAGCAGAAGAAGCTGGCGCAGCAGCGATAGCAACAGTAGAAGACAAAACAGCAGCTGCAACGATAGCGAGGAATTTGTTCATTTTGATCATCTCTTAAAATTGGGTTAGCTGGATGTGTATCGCAGCTTTGACGGAACGGATTATGCGTTGGGCGTACTAAAGAGAGAAGTGGACCTTGGTTGCGTCTTGTAACTGAAAGTACGTAGTTAAATTACATTGCTTACAAGTCGAGTCGTAAAGCCGTTGGCCACGCCAAAATAATCCGCGCGCCCCCTGCTGGCGCACTCTCAATACTCACCTGCCCACCATGACCGCGCAAAATCATCGCTACAATCGCTAAACCCAAACCAAAACCACCGGTGGCTTTATTACGGCTGCCTTCCATTCGCGTAAAGGGTTGCAATAAACGACTGCGTTGTTCCTCTGGAATGCCCTCGCCATTATCATCAATCAGTAATTGCGCCATGCCGTCATGCCATTTGAGCGTCATCACAATGGTATCGCCACCATAACGGCGGGCATTACTTAAAACATTACTCACCGCACGGCCAAAGTAATAACTATCCATCTCTAGATACGGATCAATTGAATCAGTCTGATTGATGATCTGTGGCGCTTTGCCGCTCAAGCTTAACTCTGCGGCGATTTTACCCAACCAAGGCAACATTGCCTGCGGCTGGATATTCATCTGCATTTGCGGGCTATCCAAGCTCGACATCGTTAGCCATTCTTCGATCAAGGCATCAATCTGCCCTAAATCGCGCTCTAATGCGGCCACTTGCGGGCCGCTGTCGGCGCCAGATTTGATGGCCTCTAAGCGATAACGCATCCGCGCTAAGGGCGTGCGCAAATCATGCGAGACCGCATCAATCATGGCCCGCCGCGAAGTCGTTAGCTGCTCAACGTCTTGCGCCATACTATTAAAGGTCACCCCCAAAGAAGCCAAGGCCGAACTTTCATCGAGTTTGACTCGGGCAGCAAAATCCCCCTGCCCTACGCGGCGACTTTGTTGAATGATTTGCAATAAATCACGCCAAAATGGCCGCAACCAAAGCCAAGTTGGCAAGCCCAGCGCCGCCCCCATCATCAATAAGGCCAAGAAATCGAGCCAAGAAATATTATCCAAATCGGTCAAAAATGGAATCGGCCCCAACACCACCATTTGATCGGTTTTGTGAATCCGATGAATATAAAGCCCTTTATCGAGCAATAAAATAATATCGCCCTTTTCTAAAGACTTTTGATTCTCTGCGCTTAAGCTATATTCGCCGAGCTTTTCAATTTGCACCGGCACCGGCAATTTACCGCGCAAACGCGATGCTTCGTCATGCCATAAAGACGGCGGCAAATCACCGAGTTCTTCTTCAATAATCGACACCGTCGATTTAAAAATATCAGTGAGGTAACGCTGATTAGTGCGCTCGATGAGCTGCTTATAAATGCCGCCAATGAGTAAAGACGTGGCTAAAAAACACACGACAACGGTCAAATAAAATCGCAAAAAAACTTGGCGCATGAAAAATCCGAGGGGCGAAATATTAGAATATGGCTAGAACAACCTCACCACAGAGGCACAGAGACGCAGAGGAAAAACAAAAGACATCTTTGAACAAAATCAGTTTTGGTTTCGCTACAGCACCCAATCTAATGGTTTTCTCTGTGTCTCTGTGCCTCTGTGGTAAATCGTTTTTTTACCCTCGTATTTAGAATAAACATGAGGGTATATGATTACTCGTCTTGCCAGATATCACTCGCAAACAAATACCCTTTGTTTCGGATGGTTTTGATTTTGCGGGGGTCAATCGGATCATCGTCGAGTTTTTTACGTAAGCGCGAAATCGCCACATCCATACTGCGATCAAGGCCATCGTATTCAATACCGCGCAGTTTTTTCAGCAAATGATCACGGCTTAAAATCTCGCCGGCGTGGCTGGCCAATTCCCACAGCAAATCAAAATCACTGCTCGACAAACCCATTTGCTCGCCGCGATACACCGCGCTGCGATTGCGCGCATCAATTTGTAAACGACCAAAGTTAAGCCGTGATTGATCTTGCACTGGCACCGCCGCCAACAAACTGCCACTACCGGCGTGGCGTAAATGGGAACGAATCCGCGCTAATAGCACTGAAGGCGGCGTGGTTTTGACCACGTAATCGGTCGCGCCGATTTCAAAGCCCAAAATCTGATTCATATCGCTATTGAGCGAGGTGAGCAGCACAATCGGCCCAGTATAAAATTCACGCAGTTCGCGGCAAATGGTCAAACCATCTTTGCCGGGCAACATAATATCGAGCAAAATCAAATCAGGGGGATTGGCTTTCACATTGTCATTCACCCCTAAACCATCGCCGAGTACTTCGACGGTAAACTCAAACGAGCGCAAAAAACCGCCAATCAATTCGGCCAATTCAGCGTCGTCTTCAACAAATAATACTCGGGTACTCATTGTTTATCCTTTGTCTTACCTTGGGCAGTCATGCCCGAATCACAGAATCAATTGCCACGCGTAGCGCAGCCAGATCGAAACGATCGCAATGCAAAATATGCCGTTCTAGTTGTCCATTACGGCGCACATCACAGCCAGCCCAATCAACACCAATCAATTCACAACCCTCGGGTAGCTGGGTATTCTGAATGAGTGCGGCTTCATCGGCCAAACTCAGCTGTGCTGCAGTCTCCCACTCATCCCCTTCGATCCAGCCCATTTTGCCAAATCCGGCGATATAGCGCGCTCGGCGCGGCCATAAACGCCACACCGAAAAATCTGCCATCGCCAAATAGCTGGCTAATTGCGGATTTTGCCGCGCCAAGCGCGCCACCAGCAATGGATCATCCGGCACTGGCTGTAAATCACCCAAAATCGTCAACCGAGCACCCGATAATGTGGCGCTTGGCTCATGAACTAAAAAGCTGACTTTTTCATCCAATAAAACATTTTGCGTATGCTCAGCCAAACGGCTTATTACTAGCACAATACGTCCAGCCTCATCCAATACAAACGGTAGCCATGAAGCATGTGGATAGCCGGGCAGCACCAGCGATTGCGTCGCCAATACACCATGCTGAGTTTGCCGCAATAAGGCGAGCGCCGATGAAAACAAGGCCGATGATTGAGTCATAATGAGGTGTGCGCTCGATGGGGATTCATCGGCAACGATTTTATACTAAAAAAAGCTGCAATTTGAAAAGCAGCAGCAATCAACGCCAGCAGCCACACACAAAACAAAAGGGTATTTAACGCCAGGCTTTTTAAAATAAGCTCTAGCGTTAAATACCCATTATTATTTTATATACAAAGCTACGCAATACAGTGGCTCAATTGCCAAAATCTTTGTTTTAAGACAATTTAATCAAAGTCGACTTCAACTCGGTGTATTTTTCTAATGCGTGTAGCGATTTATCGCGGCCATTGCCCGATTGCTTATAGCCACCAAAAGGCAGATTCATATCCCCGCCTTCGTCGTAGCAATTAATCCATACGGTACCGGCGCGTAGTTGCTTGGCCATACAGTGCGCGGTATTTAAGTCGCGTGTCCACACCGCAGCAGCCAAACCATATTCACTATCATTGGCAATGGCAATCGCTTCATCTGGCGTATCAAACACGATCACCGTACACACCGGGCCAAAGATTTCTTCGCGCGCTATGCGCGCTGATGCGCTGGCTTTAAAAATGGCGGGAGTAATAAACCAGCCCGTTGCCGCCGGCACCGCTTCGCCACCGCCCAACCATTCGGCCTCTTGCTTACCGATATCAATCCAAGCCAACACTTTTTGGTATTGGATCTCATCAACGATGGCGCCCATTCTGGTTGCCGGATCGAGTGGATTGGCTGGCGCGTAATCCGTAGCGGCGGCTTGCAAGGCAGCCATAAACTCAGGGTAAATCGCCTTTTGCACCAAAACTCGCGAGCCAGCGGAGCACATTTCGCCTTGGTTATAAAAAATCCCACCCGCTGCAGCCGCGGCGGCAGCGCCCACATCGGTGCAATCGGCCAAAATAATATTCGGCGATTTGCCGCCCAACTCGAGCCAAACGCGCTTTAAATTACTCTGTGCTGCCGCCTGCATAATCGCTTTGCCCACCGCCGTTGAGCCGGTAAAAGTAATGCAATCCACGTCGAGATGCTCAGCCAATAAGCGCCCGGTTTCAGCAGCACCCGGTAGCACTTGCAACACACCATCAGGCAGCCCCGCTGTTTTGGCTAAAGCGGCAATATAAATTGCTGTTAATGGCGATTTTTCGGATGGTTTTAAAATCACCGAATTGCCCATGGCCAAGGCGGGAGCGATTTTCCAGCTGCTCATCAACAGTGGAAAATTCCAAGGTACTACCGCAGCGACCACGCCCACTGGCTCTCGGGTCACCATACCCAGCATATTGCCCGCCACGGGCACCACCTCACCACCGACTTTATCAATCGCTTCAGCAAACCACTGAATGCAATACGCGCTACCCGCAATATCCACCGCCAAAGCGTCCGAAATCGGTTTGCCGGTGTCGAGTGTTTCTAGCAGCGCCAACTCATCGGCGTGCTCGCGAATCAAAGCGGCTAAACGTAGCAAAATACCTTTGCGCGCGGCAGGCGCTAAGCCCGCCCAACGCTGATCATTAAACGCGGCGCGTGCCGCACGCACCGCCGTATTTACTTCAATGTCCGAGCACAGACTCACTGCGGTCAAAACCTGCCGCGTCGCTGGATTAATACAAGGAAAAGTACTCGCTGTTTGGCAATACACGCCATCAATAAATGCACGCCCTTCAAACTGCAACTGCGCGGCGAGCGCCGACCAATCTTGTTGAGTTTTTGCCATGATTTAATCTCTTTGAAGTGGCTGAATCAACGCGGCAATGCGGCAGTGCCAGCGTGATTTAGATCTAGCAGCGCAGCCGGGTGAACTCGAGTTATTTTCAGTGGTATCAATCAAATATTGCATCCAGCCACTGGGTAAAACCAAAGCTAGCTGACTTTTAGCATACACCATAGCTAGAAACCGACCTTGGAAAAGGCAATTACCTAGCTACACTCTAAGTAAGCTCATTAAAAATAATCATCGCCATTGCGCGCCAAGGTGAATCAGATGTTGATCGGCATACCGAAAGAAATTAAAAATCACGAATATCGGGTTGGACTTACTCCCAGTGGGGTGAAAGAACTCGTCAAACACGGCCATCAAGTGTTAATCCAGCAATACGCAGGCGACGCGGTGGGTTTTACCGCGCACCATTACATCGGCGCAGGCGCGCAGATTGTCGATTCGGCACAAGAAATTTATCAACGCGCCGAGATGATTATCAAAGTCAAAGAGCCACAAGCGAGCGAAATTGCCCTACTTCGGCCCGGGCAGATCCTGTTTACTTATCTGCACTTAGCTGCCGATCCCGAGCAAACCCAAGGCTTGCTGGCCAGCGAATGCATTGCCATTGCCTATGAAACCGTCACCGATTCACGCGGGGGTTTGCCATTATTGGCACCGATGTCTGAAGTCGCTGGGCGAATGTCGATTCAAGCAGGCGCGCACTGCCTAGAAAAAACCCAAGGCGGCTCAGGGATTTTACTCAGTGGCGTACCCGGCGTCGCACCCGCCAATGTAATCGTACTCGGCGGTGGCGTGGTGGGGATCAATGCCGCCAGAATGGCGCTGGGTTTAGGTGCCAATGTGTCGCTATTTGATGTGTCATTAGCGCGCCTCAAAGAGCTAGACGCTCAATATGGTCCACAACTGACTACGCTGTTTTCGACCACCGACGCGATCGAAGTGGCACTGGCGAGTGCCGATTTAGTGATCGGTGCAGTGTTAATCCCTGGTGCTGCCGCGCCAAAATTAATCTCGCGGCAAATGCTCAAGCTAATGAAACCGGGATCGGTGTTAGTCGACGTGGCGATTGATCAAGGCGGCTGCTTTGAAACCTCTCACGCCACCACGCATGAGTCGCCAACGTATGTTGTCGATAACGTAATTCATTATTGCGTCGCCAATATGCCCGGCGGCGTAGCGCGAACCGCCACCTTGGCGCTAACCAATGCCACCTTACCGTTTGCGCTGGCTTTGGCTAATAAAGGTTGGCAGCGCGCCTTGCAAGATGATCCGCATTTACGCAATGGCCTCAATATCTGCCGTGGCAAGCTCACTTATGCTGCGGTGGCGCGTGATTTGGAGCTGGATTACACCCCGAGCGAACAACTGTTAGCCACATTGATTTAAATATAAAGAGATCGTTATGGGTCTACCCATCATTGGTATTGTTTGCTGCCGCTGGCGCCTAGAAAGTGGCCATTTTTATCATTTAGTCGGAGAAAAATACCTCGCCGCCATTGCCGGAACCGGTGGGCTACCGCTGTTGATTCCCGCCTTAGGCGCTCGTGATCACGCGCAAATTCTAGCGTTGGTCGACGGGCTGCTGTTTACCGGTAGCAATAGCAATATTGAACCCGAGCATTATGGCGGAACGCCCTTAGCCGATGATTTTAATGACGCAGCGCGCGACGCCACCACGCTGCCCTTTATTCGCGCCGCCATTGCGGCCCACATCCCGATTTTGGGCTTATGCCGTGGGGCGCAAGAAATCAATGTCGCTTTCGGTGGCAGCCTGCATCAACAAATTCAAACGCTAGATCAAATGCTCGATCACCGCGAACCCGAAGGGGATATCGACACCATGTATGGTTTCGCCCACCCGATCGAGCTGGTGCCTAACGGCTTACTTCACCGCCTATATGGACAGCAACAGGCGATGGTCAACTCGCTGCATCAACAAGGTGTCAAACAATTAGGGCACGGTTTAGTCGCCGAGGCGATTGCGCCAGACGGTTTAATCGAAGCGTTTCGCTTGGCCGACGCGCCAAGTTTTAATCTGGCGGTGCAGTGGCATCCGGAATGGCAATACGCCGACAACCCACTGTCGATGGCGATCTTTAACGCTTTTGCTGCCGCCTGCCAAGCGCATTACCAACATAAACATTTCGCTTAAACGGGCAAGATAATCCGCCCCCACCCAAGCGCAGCACTTTTGTTTGAAGGAATGATGATGAGCTTAATTAGCGAATGGCTGCGCGAGCGGCGAATCACCGAAGTGGAATGCGTGACCCCAGACTTTACTGGGATTGCTCGCGGCAAAATCGTTCCGCGCGAGAAGTTTAACGAAGACGACGGCATGCGCTTGCCGCAAGTGGTGCTGGTGCAAACCGTAACCGGTGAATACGCCGACGGCATTACCCCCAGTACCGATCCCGATATGGTGCTGATTCCCGATCCGAATACCATTCGCCTAGTGCCTTGGGCCAAAGACCCGGTGGCGCAAGTGATTCATGATTGTTTTCATTTTGACGGCACACCCGTTGAGCTATCACCCCGCTATGTGTTGCGGCGGGTATTAAAGCTCTACGAAGATCGCGGCTGGGAGCCAGTGGTTGCCCCCGAAATGGAGTTTTATCTGGTCGATATTAATCGCGACCCCGACCTGCCCTTACAACCGCCGCTAGGACGAACTGGCCGGCCCGAAACCGGACGCAAAGCGTATTCGATTGATGCGGTGAATGAATATGATGATTTATTTGAAGACGTGTATGACTATTGCGATGCGCAAGGTTTGCAAATCGACACCTTGATTCACGAAGTCGGCGCTTGCCAAATGGAGATCAATTTCTTGCATGGCAACGCCTTAGAACTCGCTGATCAGATTTTTTTATTTAAACGCACCGTACGCGAAGCGGCGATTCGCCATCAAATGTATGCCACCTTTATGGCCAAACCGATGGAGCACGAGCCCGGCTCGGCCATGCATATTCATATGAGTGTGGTCGATAAAACCAGCGGTAAAAATATTTACTCCAATGACGACGGGCAACCGAGCACGGTGTTTTATCAATCGATCGCTGGCATGCAAAAATACTTTCCGGCGGTGATTTCGCTCTTTGCGCCGTTTGTGAATAGCTATCGCCGTCTCACTCGCTATTACGCCGCCCCGATCAATGTGCAATGGGGTTTTGATAACCGCACTTGCGGCATTCGCATTCCGTATTCCACCCCTGCAGCACGGCGAATTGAAAACCGCGTTCCGGGGGTCGATTGCAATCCCTACTTGGCTTTGGCCGCGACTTTGGCCTGCGCCTATTTGGGTATTGTCGAACAACTCGAACCGACCGAGCCGCTCACGGGCGACGCATATAGCCTGCCATTTGCCTTTGCCAGAGAGCTAGAAGGTGCGATCAACCAATTGGCCGAATGCGCGCCGATTGCCGAGGTGCTCGGTGAAAAATTCATCAAAGCGTATTGCGCCGTCAAACAATCTGAATATATCGAATACGCCAAAGTGATCAGCCCGTGGGAGCGTAAACATTTGCTACTGCATGTTTGAATATTTAAATTTATTAAAAATAGATGATTAACGCTAATTACACAGAGTACATATAAATTGACATGGAATATATTAAAAATACAGTGACTAAATTAATTTTACAATGGTTTGTGCTACAAACCCAAACCATTTAAGGGCTATCCACGGAATAACGAGCAAGGATAAACCAATGAAAAATCTTCCCTTTAAACAGCAATTTTACATATTGCTTGCTGCTGTTTTGACCAGTTTATTATTACTCTCAATTTGGTCCTATCAGACCATGCGTACAGTAATGATTAATGGAGATCTTTACCATAAAATTGACGACAACAGCAATTTAATCGCCGACATTTTGCCGCCACCACAATACATCATTGAGGCCTATTTACTGTCACACCAATTAAGTGAAACTAGCCCTCCATCCACCGAGCTAATCAATCGATTTAAAACAATTAAAAATGAATTCTATCGAGGACAAGCACACTGGAAAGAAAGTAATCTACCACCCAATATACTCAATAGCCTAACTCAATCTATTTTTCAGCCTGCTGATGCCTTTTATAAAGAAGCCGAACAAGTTTTAATTCCAGCTCTAGAAAGCAAAAATCAAGTAAAAATTGCTGCGGCAAAAACGCGATTAGATCAACTCTATAAGCAACATCGTTTAGCTGTGGATGAACTGGTACCGATTCTCAAACAACAACAGCAACAATTAGAAGATCAAGCCAAAACATTGGTCAATAAATCATTACTTGGACTGTTAATCATCAGCTTTGGCTTGCTGATTGTGATCACTATCATTGCACTATATGTTATGAATTCTTTATTTAATTTACTTGGCAGTGAGCCAAGAGTTGCCTCAGTGATTGTCCGAGAGATTGCTTCTGGCAATTTGGCAGTGTCAATTCATTTAAAAAAGAATGATCAATCGAGTATTTTGTATCACTTGCAACAAATGACCGAAAAACTCAATCACGTTTTACACAATATTCGTAATAATTCTGCCACGCTGGTTAATTCAGCCGAGCAAATCGCGGATGCAGCTGAAGCATTAAGTCAAAATACGATTTCCGAAGTCACTAACGTTGAAGAAACACGATTGGCAATCAAAGAAATTAATCACTCACTCACCCTTTGCGCTACAAATGCGGTCACCTGCACGGACATCGCCCAACAATCATCAAACGATGCAACAACTGGTGAAGAGGCCGTCAGAAAAACAGCGCTCGCCATGGAGCAAGTTGCAACCAAAATCCACATCATTGACGATATCGCCTATCAAACCAATATATTGGCGCTCAATGCGGCAATTGAAGCAGCCAGAGCCGGCAATCATGGCAAAGGCTTTGCCGTTGTCGCCTCTGAGGTACGTAAGCTAGCGGAGCGAAGCCAAATCGCCGCCAAAGAAATCAGCGATATTACTGATAGCAGTGTGCTGCAATCCACACAGGCCGGTAAATTGCTCAGTAAAATCAAACCCGCAACGATAGACACTGCCGAGCTGATACAAGCCATCAGTAGTGCCACGAATATGCAAACCCAGAGCATAAATGAAATTAGCCTTACGGTAGATCAACTATCCGCCGCAACGCAAATCAACGCGGCAGCATCAGAAGAACTGGCTGCAACGGCTGATGAAATGAATACTCAAGCCGTACAGTTACAAGAATTGATTCGATTTTTTCATGTCCGAGAGCCGCAATAAAGCCTGTGTTTTTAACATCCAAAGTTAAAAAGCCAAATTCCTTTGCCTATCTCGCCATGTCGTCATTTTCACCACCTCAACTTATTGAATGAAAAAAATGCAAAAAATCAGTCACGCCGCCTCTTATTACGCCGCCAGCGCCCACCCACAACCAGCAAGGCCGGAGCTCAATCGCGATTTAGACGTCGATATCTGCATTATTGGTGCCGGATTTACCGGATTATCTGCCGGTCTGTTTTTAGCTGAGGCCGGTTATAACGTGGTTATTTTGGAGCAAGCACAAATCGCTTGGGGGGCTTCGGGGCGCAATGGTGGGCAAATTGTGAATTCGTATTCGCGCGATATGGATGTGATTGAACGGCAATATGGCAAAGCTACTGCCGACGCTTTGGGCGCAATGGCGTTTACCGGCAATCAAATTATTCGCCAAAGAATCGCGCATTATCAAATCGATTGCGACCTTAAAAATGGCGGACTGTTTGCGGCGCTCAGCAACAAACAACTGGGGCATCTGGCTGCACAAAAGGCACTCTGGGAGCGCTACGGCCATACCCAGCTAGAAATGCTAGACCAAGCGGCAATTGGCCAAGCCGTTGCCAGTGAGCGCTATGTCGGCGGCTTAGTTGACCATAGTGCCGGGCATATCCACCCACTCAATCTGGCGCTCGGCGAAGCTGCGGCATTTGAATCTTTGGGCGGGCAAATTTTTGAGCAATCGGCGGTCACGCAGATTCAACGTGGCACTCGCCCGGTGGTGCAAACGGCGCAGGGCTCGGTACGTTGCCAGTTTGTGATTGTCGCTTGCAATGCCTATTTGGGCGATTTAGTCCCAGAGCTCTCCGCCAAAACCATGCCTTGTGGCAGCCAAGTCGTCGCTACTGAGCCACTGGGCGCACTGGCTGAGCAACTAATTCCCAGCAATTACTGCGTCGAAGATTGTAATTTTTTGCTCGATTATTATCGTTTAAGTGCCGATCGCCGCTTAATTTATGGCGGAGGCGTTACCTATGGCGCACGCGATTTAGCGCATATTGAGGCAGTGATTGTGCCGAATTTACGCCAGACTTTTCCTCAGCTCAGCCATATTCAAATCGACTATGCGTGGACTGGGAATTTCTCATTAACACTATCGCGCTTACCGCAAATGGGGCGACTGGGCAGCAATCTGTATTACTCACAAGGCTGTAGCGGCCACGGCGTGACTTATACGCATTTGGCTGGGCGATTATTGGCGCAAGCCATACAAGGGCATAACAGCCAATTTGATGCTTTTGCCAAACTCCCGCACCACCCTTTTCCCGGCGGGCGCTTATTGCGCGTACCGCTCACGGCATTGGGCGCTTGGTATTACGCCTTGCGCGACCAACTCGGCATTTAAATCCATCAGCCAAAACGCATAAACGCTCAAAAATAATAAATAAATCACAAAATAGAGCGTTTAAGGATAAAATATGAGCTTTTCTGAACCATCGCTCTTTAAGATGCTGCGTATGATGGCTTTTCAACAACACGGAGAGCAATCATGAAACTCATTAGCAGCGCTTTATTTATGGCCCTTAGTCTGCACACCGCCTTTGCCGCTGAGTTCCAACTCACCAGCCAAGACATCCAAGCCAATGCGCCAATGACTAAAAAGCAAGAATTCAATGGTTTTGGTTGCAGTGGCAGCAATATTTCACCGCAACTCAGCTGGAAAAACGCTCCAGCCGGCACCAAAAGCTTTGCCATCACCGTGTTTGATCCAGACGCACCAACCGGTAGTGGCTGGTGGCATTGGAGTGTAGTGAATATTCCGGCCCAAGTGCAATCGATTGCCAGCGGTGCAGTACCAGCCGGCGCACTTGAAACGCGCACCGACTTTGGCCAAGCTGGCTACGGCGGCGCTTGCCCACCGATTGGCGATAAAGCGCATCGCTATATTTATACCGTTTGGGCTTTAGATACTGAAAAACTCCCAGTCGATGCCAATGCCAGCGGTGCCTTAGTGGGCTTTATGCTCAACCAACATCAACTGGCTAAAGCACAACTCACTGCCACCTATCAGCGCAGCAAATAATCCACGCGGCAAACTGCCGCCAGCACATAAGAGCCAGCGGCAATGCCTGCATTACACACCAAACAAATCAAATTGAGCCAAATCCAAGCCAAGTCAACGCAGTCTTTGCGCCAAATTTGCTGCTTGCAGCCTATGCTGATGCGCGTGCGCCAAGGTGAAAAACACCTCTTTATTGGCGAACAGCATTTCATTGCCCGTGTGGGTGATTTGGTGATTGCGCCCGCCGGGCTAGAAGTGACGCTGCGCAATCAAGCCGATCATTCTGGCTATGCCTGTGATGTGGTATTGCTCGATCCACAGCTGATTGCACGCTGTCGGCAGCAATACCCCGAAGTTTTGCGGGCGGCACTGCAGCAACCCGCACAGCTTTGCGTCAAGCTTGATCCATGGGTCGCCATGCAATGGGATCAGTTATTTCAAGCCAGCGACGTCGAACCGACGGCATTGCAGCACCATCGTGCGGTGGGCTTATTGCTGGCTTTGACCATGGCGGGGCAAGGACAGGCGATTTTTATCGATAAAGGCGATTCAATTAGCCAGCGCGTACAGCAATTATTATTGCTACATACCAGTAAGCCGTGGACGGTTGAGCAGATGGCGCAGCAATTGCATTTAGGCGCGTCGACATTGCGCCGACAATTGATGCAAGAAGGAAATTCATTTCGGCGTTTGCTCGAACAAGTTCGCTTAAATACCGCATTGGGGATGATACAAACCACCTCGCACAGCATTGGCGATATCGCGCAGCAATGTGGTTATGCCTCGGCATCCCGTTTTAGCAGCCGTTTTAGCCAGCAATTTGGCGTCAAACCGCTACAACTCCGAGCCACTGTCACCTCAGATGCCGCGCTGGCTGCACGCAATTAAAACCTCTTATATCTATAGGTATATTAAGATAAGCCATTAATAAAAAGACTTATCTTCACATACCCATACTTAAAGGTTTTAAAATTAAGGCAGCCAACTCACTCGTTTACTCAATTTATTGGGAATTTGAATTTTCCAGTAGCTCGCCTGTGTTCGGCTGAATATTAGATGGCCGTGGTCACTTTGGCGTACCGGCAGTGATAGCTGAGGATTTTTTAATATCGAACGCGCCATGCTGCCTGCCATTGCACCATGCTCAAAGCCCGATAACACCATGCCGCCCGCTGCCGCCTGCCGACTAATGGCAAAATCCCAAAAGCCAAAAATGGGCACCGGACTGTGCGCGCGCGTCCACGCCATCACTTCATCGGCATTCACATGCTGGGCATCGGCGCCAATTAAGGCTTGATAAGTCCCTATTACGATTGCATCGTATTGCAAATTGGCATTCATCACTTTATTTTGCCAAATCGAATAATTACTCACCAGCACCACATCAATATCATTGCGTTTTAAACGTTGAATATCCGTCTGTAAAAAATATGCCGATCGATCTTGATCTAATAACACCAAAATGCGCTTGGCATGCGGTAATAACTCGCGGATCAAATTAAAGTTTTGCTGGTACAACGGCCGCTCTATCACCCCAGTAATATGCTCGGGTAATTTACCGCCAAAATACTGCGCCGGATCCGCATTAATGCCTAAAAATACCACTGGCATTTTCATTCGAGCCAATCTTGGCCCCAATAGAGCCAAGGCGGCATCATCACCCAAGATCACTAAATCGGGCTTTTTTTGCTGAATTTCATAAAAAGCCAAATCAGCTTGTTCCAAATGCGCGCTAGTGGGCAAACGTTTGGTATCCAAAGCAATAAAGTCCAGTTCTGCAACGCCATCCAATTTACTGCGTAAACCATTTAAATACGCTTTATCCCAATCATTTTCAGGATGATAACTCTCCACCACAATCACTAAGGGAAAAGCCATAACGGAGGAAGCAATAAAAAATAGCAGCAGCGCAAAGCAACGTAAACGGGACATTAGTCAGTCCACTCCACCATTAAATCATCGGCAATACATTCCAATTGGCGATGCACTTGGTCTAAATCGACGTCCAACGGCGCAGATAAGATTAATTGCGCATGAAACATCATTTCACCCGACATCGCAGCACTCGATAACCATGTTTCGAGTTTTTCAATATTCACTGCAAACCGCGCCAAAATCGTCGCCACATCTTTAACAATCCCAACCCGATCATGCCCAATTAAACTTAATTCCACGCTTTGCGAAATGATTGCCGTTTCTTCTCGCTCAATATCCAATACACCACGAATATCTAAACCGGCGATTTGCTGCAAAGCCAATAACACCTCTTCACCCGCACCAGTAACGGCAACTTTAACAATTCCAGAAAACTGGCCAGCCAAACGAGAAAATGAAGACTCCAGCCAATTGCCATTTTTAGCTGCAATCGTTGCCGCCAATTGCTCAACCAAACCCGAACGATCTGGACCAATCACTGAAACAATCAATACATTATTCATGATCTACCTTTGCCAAATCACCATAGAGACTTAGCTTAGCCGATTTCTAAAGCCAAACTAACAATTACCCGAATTACGCAGCGAAATTCCTACAACAAGCGTAATTAAGCGCACTACAGCCAGCATACGGATGCAATGTGACAACGCCACAATGATCTAAATGCATTTGATACGCCTATTTTTAAATCCAGTAATTCACTATTCATCACGATGAAATCCGCATTTAACTGCCGGCAATTCTGGCGACGCTGAAATTGACTCGTCCTCGCTTTAGCGTTAGCATCGCCCCTCCTCGCGGGAGAGAAAGGCATCTGCCTTCGCCGAAGACGCAAGCTCCCAGAATCGCTCAGGCCCATGTACCGCAGGAATTTTGATTCAGCCAATTGGAGAGCGGTTGCCCAGCGCAACCCACCGAAGGGGCAAGTGGCACCCGCCACGCAACTCTCAGGTAAAAGGACAAAGGGAGAGGCTATTCCAAAACTTGGAATTTACGCTAGGAGCCCACCTTGTCCGCAATCTATCCGCAGCAAACTACCCCAAGCAGCAAAGAGCGAGTTCGCCCATGCTCACGTTAATCTATTTATTGGCTATTTCGGCCGAAGCCATGACCGGCGCCTTGGCCGCTGGCCGGCGCAATATGGATATCTTTGGCGTATCGGTGATCGCTTTTTTAACTGCCTTAGGCGGCGGCACGGTGCGCGATATTTTGCTGGGCCGCTACCCCATCGCGTGGACGCAGCATCCTGAATACGTCGCTTTAGTGATCGCCAGCGGCATCGCCGCCGTCTTGATTAGCCGCCATATGAAGCGCCTCAATCGGCTATTTATGTTCCTCGACGCCCTTGGCCTTATCGCCTTTACCATCATCGGCTGCGACGTGGCTTTGGAGATGAACTACCACCCACTGATCGTTTTATTATCTGGCATGATCACCGGTATTGCCGGCGGCATCTTGCGCGATATGCTCTGCAACCGAGTACCTATCGTTTTTCTGCGCGAGCTCTACGCCAGCGTCTCGATGCTGGTCGGCTTATTGTATATCGGCCTATTCACACTCAAAATCGACCACGACCTCAACGTCGCCGCCTGCTTCGCCCTTGGCCTACTACTAAGACTCACCGCCCTCAAACGCGGCTGGCGACTCCCAGCATTTAATTATCGACACGATATGCATTGATCTCAGTCGATTAATCTCAATCAATTCATACCTGCGATTACGCTGCGCTAATCGCATCTACAGTTCCCACTAGTTTGTTTTGCTTGCCTCACGAGGCCGACAGTTTCAAAAAGAGCTTAACAAAAACTTCACCTTGCCGTATCTAAACTGAAAGAATGTAAGCTTATGCTCTCCTCAATTCTTACGAGGTGAATGCAATGAAAATTCGTGCTTCTGTTCAAGCGGTACTGGCAATTTGCGCCATGCCGCTGTTTTTAAGCGCTTGTGGTGGCGGCTCATTCACTGATCCGACGCTGACAACACCAGCCGCAACAACAACGCCTGCTTCTGCAACACCGACTCCCATACCGGTGGTTAATACGGCGCCGATTGAAGTTAAAATGCTGGCGATTAATGATTTTCATGGCAATCTAAAACCTGGTGGCACGGTAACGATTCCCGATCCTGCCGATGCAACTAAAACCATCAAGGTCGCCGCAGGGGGTAGCGAATATCTGGCAACATGGCTAAAAACGCTGAAAGCCAAAAACCCGAATAATATTATTGTTTCCGCTGGCGATTTAATTGGCGCTAGCCCGCTGCTATCGGCGCTGTTTCACGACGAACCAACGATTGAAGCCATGAATGAAATGGGGTTGGAGCTCAACGCGGTTGGCAATCATGAGTTTGACGAAGGCAGTACCGAGCTATTGCGGATGCAAAGCGGCGGTTGCCATCCAACAGATGGCTGCAAAGCGGGAACGACATTTGGCGGTGCAAAGTTTAAATTTTTAGCGGCGAATGTCGTTGATAGCAAATCGGGGAAAACACTCTTTCCCGAATATCAAGTCAAAGAATTTAGCGGCGTTAAAGTCGCATTTATTGGCATGACGCTTAAAAACACACCGGGCATTGTGACGCCATCAGGCGTGGCGGGCTTAACGTTTAAAGATGAAGCCGACACCGTCAATGCACTGGTGCCTAAGCTTAAAACACAAGGCATCGAGGCCATTGTGGTGTTGGTGCACGAAGGTGGCACGCAGCTTGGCGGTTTGAACGAATGCAAAGGCGTATCGGGCGCGATTGTCGACATCGTGAAACGCCTTGATCCGGCGGTAGATGCCGTGGTTTCTGGCCACACGCATCAAGCGTATAACTGCCAAATTAATGGCAAATTGGTCACCAGCGCCAATCAATATGGCCGAGTTATTTCTGAGATCGATCTGACATTAGATCCTAAAACGCGCGATGTGATTAAATCATCGGCGAAAAACATCGTCGTGACGAATGATGTCGCTAAAGACGCTGTACAAACTGCAATCATCACCAAATACGATGCGCTGGTTACACCACTGGAAAATCGCATTGTGGGTACGATTGCCGGTGCTTTGCTTAAAACCACCAATCCCGCCGGTGAAAGCACTCTGGGCGATGTGATTGCCGATTCGCAATTGGCCGCCACCACCCCCGCCAACATGGGCGCAGCGCAAATTGCGTTTATGAATCCGGGCGGCGTGCGTGCTGATTTAATACCGGTCGCCGCGCAAGTGACTTATGGCCAGCTCTTCACCGTGCAACCGTTTGGCAATACTTTGGTATCGATGACGCTCAATGGTGCGCAAATCAAGGAAATGCTCGAACAGCAATTTATGGGCTACAGCAATAATCAGCCATTTAACCGTATTTTGCTGGTCTCCAATGGTTTTAGTTACAGCTGGGATTCAACGCTGGCGGCGGGGCAAAAAGTCGATGCCGCCAGCATCAAGCTCAATGGCGTGGCGATTTCCAGTGTGCTCAATTACCGGGTGACGGTGAATAATTATCTTGCGTCCGGCGGCGATGGTTTTACCGTGCTCACCAAAGGCACGAATATCCTTGGCGGTGCGCAAGATGTTGATGCGTTCGAAGCGTATATCAAAGCCAATCCTAACCTTGCCGTGCCTACACTCAATCGCGTGGTGAAAATTAAGTAATCCAACTTAATTCGTTAACAGCCGCCCAGATTTTGGGCGGTTTTTTTATGCGACATAGTGAACGCATCTGACTTAATAAATCGTCGCCGCAGGGCATTGTGGCTAGAATGTTGACGAGCTGACAGCCGCATGAAAGCATTTGGAGCGTAATGAGGGGAACAGGAAAATATGGACATCAAAGTTTGAAGCAATGTCCGTCCACACAATAAAACTAGAAAGTCCGCTTTGGCCGAAATATCGATACCGATGGGTGAAAAATGAGAGGCAGCAAACCATCTGGTTGCTGCCTTCAATATTTCTGACTTGTGCCAGTGCTGTTCGGCCTTAACGAACTAATCAACCCCTATAGTTAAATATCCAAAATCATTAAACCACTACAGTAAAGTGAACTATTGATTACGTCGCTTATCTTCTCTAACTTAGTCAGATTTTACTCCCCTGTATCTCGAGTTTTCCATAGAGAGAACAGTACCCCCGCTGCCAGTAGTCCAAAAGTCACCGCCAATGATAAGACCGGTGGTACTTTGCCATCGAATACAAAATCACCCAAAAAGATCTTCGAGCCAATGAACACTAACACCAAAGCGAGCGCGTACTTTAGATAATGGAAGCGGTGAATCACTGCTGCCAATGCGAAATACAGCGCTCGCAAACCTAAAATAGCAAAGATATTCGAGGTGTAGACAATAAATGGGTCGGTGGTTATTGCAAAAATTGCTGGCACGCTATCTACAGCAAAAACTAGGTCCACAATCTCGATCATAACTAGTGCTAGAAACAGCGGAGTAGCCCACAATACTGTTTTTTCGCGCCCTTCCACCGCAGGTGCTCGAACAAAAAACTGCTGGCCGTGCAACTGATCCGTCACGCGCATATGACGTCGTAAAAAGTTGAGTAGTGGATTTTTGCTCATGTCAGTGGCTTGTTCGCTGGCAAACAACATTTTTAAGCCGGTAAAAATGAGGAACACGGCAAAAATGTAGAGTGTCCAGTAATATTCCGCGACCAGTGTTGCCCCTACGCCGATCATGATCGCACGTAAAACGATAACACCCAGAATGCCCCAGAACAAAACTCGGTGTTGATAAATACGGGGTATCGCAAAGTAAGTAAAGATCAGGGAAATCACAAATACATTGTCTAGCGATAAACTCTTTTCGATCAAAAAACCGGTGAAATATTCCATACCAGAGACCGAACCCAAGTACCACCAGATCCATCCGCCAAACAGCAGGCCAGCTGTAATGTAGAAAGCGGATAACTTCAGGCTTTCACGTACACCGATTTCGTGATCTTCCTTGTGCAGTACGCCCAAATCAAAGACTAATAGCGCCAACACAATGGCGATAAAAGACAGCCATAACCAAACTGGCTGTCCTAGCCATACCACCATGAAAAATTCCATTTACTTCACTCCTTACCTAATTTACAGAACGACTACCTAGTCAACTTCGCATTGCGCTGCGTCGAGCACTTGCATTCCTAACGATGGGTTGTACTGAAAACCAATCAAATTGCCAGCAAGCCATGGCGCGAGCAATTAGAACGGCTTCACCATCAGCAAACCAACCATCTGCGTCCACGATCCCGAGCATGGCACGCAGTACGGTCATTTGTAGTCGTGGCTCGTCAATTTCAGCGAGCAATTGATCAATCAAAACCTCATCGAGCTCCAGTTGATTTAGGCCGTTAGCATAGTGAATCAGGTCATCGCAAAGCCCTTGCATCACATCATGAAGCGTGTGTTCGCTAATCCCCAATTGAGTGAGTACTTTACTGTCACGTATGGCTTGAAATTCAGATTGATCAATACCGCCATCTGAGACGAGCGAGAGGGCAAGTAAACGGCATACAGCTTCATGACTGTTGACAGAATAACGGCGCATTTTAGATCTCCAGTTGCGTCAAAAAAGGCAGTATTTCAGGGAGTACGGTTTAGCTCAATTGAGCCGTTGGGGCGAAATTACGATTTTGGCGAAGTTTGCGGCTGACCGTACGGCTGGCGCGATCCGCGGCACGATTCACCGCAAAGATCAAATCGCTGGCAGTATCTTCAATCAACACATCCGGTAGTTGATCCATACTCACGATGAGTTGGCAGTGTTGATCCACGCCGCCGCGCGGCCCGTTAATGTCGGTCAGGCGTACACTGACTTTGCGGATATGGCTACTCAAGCGTCCAAGACCAAATTCGATTTGCCGAGCAATGTGCTGCTGTTGATTGACTGTCAGGTCAATGTTTTTGCTTTTGATCTCGATTTTCATTTTTACGCTCCAGTGATTTAGTTTCACTAATCAATGTAAGTGCTGGTAATGAAATATAAAAATCAGATATTCTTGGTTCTTTATTCATTTTTTTGGAACAATAACCTCGATGCAGGCGCTAAATTACAAACACTTATATTATTTCTGGATGATTTGCAAAACAGGTGGTGTGATTCGCGCCAGTGAACGCTTGTTTTTAACGCCTCAAGCGATTAGTGGTCAGCTCAAAGCACTCGAAGAACAAATCGGTAGCCCGCTATTTCGCCGCGAGGGGCGTCAACTTACCCTGACTGATATGGGTCGCTTGGTACAGAGTTATGCCGATGAGATGTTTAGTCTTGGCGAAGCATTGCAGGAGGCGATTGAGCTTGGCCCACAAGGGGTGGCCCAAGAATTTCGAGTCGGAATTGGGGATATGGTGCCTAAAACCGTGGCGTTTGAACTGCTGCAACCCGCATTACAAATGGATTATCCCTTGAGGTTGATTTGTCGTGAAGGGCGGCTACTCAACCTGCTCGCTGATTTGGCAACACATAAGCTGGATTTAGTACTGGCGGATCGGCCATTACCTGCAGAGGCCAATATTCGCGGATTTAATCATTTATTGGGTGAAAGTACGCTGAGTGTACTCGGCACGGCAACGCTTTGTGCGCAATGGGCTGGGGACTTTCCAGCCGCACTACATGGTGCACCTTTTTTGCTGCCTGGCGCAGATGCCGTGATCCGTCCGCGCCTTGAGGCATGGATGGAGCGTGCGCATATACGACCGCGAGTCGTGGCTGAATTTGATGATGGCGCATTACTGAAGGCATTTGGTAAAGCAGGGGCAGGTTTCTTTGTGGTACCGACTGTGCTCGCTCATAGTATTTGCCAAGAATATCAAGTAGCAGTTCGCGGCGTCATTGGCGAGCTCAAAGAGCAGTTTTATGCCATTTCGGTGCAGCGTAAATTGCGTCACCCTGCTGTGATTGCGGTAACAGAAAGAGCCCGCCACGAATTATTTGCCAATTCAAATTCATAACCTGAGTTAATCCGTATTTCCTAAAAACTTTAAAGTCTGCGTTGGTCGAAGCGTCGATACGTCGTTGCAGAAAATATAACAAATACACAAGCAAAAATCGCAAACCATCAGGCAGCAGCCTTTCATTTTCTAAGTGTTGGAAATCAAAGGGGTCAGACTCACTGCTGTCCCAGTTAATTTTCATCATGCCCAATCCCACGCTAACTGAGGGGAGTCAGGTACTTTGTCTGGCGGCCGAAACAGCGACAGCAACGGCCTGCGGATGAAAAGATTCAACTGCAACAAACGCAGTATCTGCTGCAAGCTCTGGGTTAAACCCGTGCTAAATTTCAAATAGGCCAGCAACAAATAGACGCACAATGCCACCATGATCTGAGTAAAAACGGCATTACGACTCAAACCTAGAAAGGCCTTGATTTTCAAGTTTTGCTTAATCCATTTGAAGAACAACTCAACTTGCCAGCGCTGCTTATACAAGTCAGCCACGGTCTTGGTGGGCCAATCTTGGCGATTGGTGACGAACTGATAAGTCTGCTCCGTTTCTGCATCAAAATAGGTGACTAGACGAGTAAGCCAAACATCGGTAGTTGGGCCAATAAATAATCGGCAAAAAAATCAAAGGGGTCGTCAATTGGGGAGATTCAGCTGATATTGGCATTGCTTTCGCGGGCAAGCCCGCTCCTACGAGATTGTGCTGAGCTGGGTCGCTAATCAAAGTATCACCATGCAGTCATTAACAAATAAGCTTTGCATAGCTATACCCAAGCAAACAAAAAGCCACCGCATGCGGTGGCTTTTTGGTACTAACTAAAAAATATTTTTTTTTAAACGTCGAGATTGCGCGCTACGAGGGCGTTTTGTTCGATGAACTGACGGCGGGGTTCGACTTGGTCGCCCATTAATGTGGTGAATACTTCATCCGCAGTAATGGCGTCTTCGATGTTCACGCGCAGCAAGCGGCGAACGGTGACGTCCATCGTGGTTTCCCATAATTGTTCTGGATTCATTTCACCCAGACCTTTATAGCGCTGAATGCTCATATTGCGGCGCACTTCGGCGAGTAACCAATCGAGGGCTTCTTTAAAGCTTTTCACTGGCTGCTCGGCGGCTCCACGGAGAATCACGGCATCGGCGTGGATGAGGCCCATCAAGGCGTCGGCCATGCGGGTAATTTGCGCATAATCGCCCGACAACAAGAAGTCGCTGTCGATGTATTGCATTGTTACCACGCCATGCAAGCGGCGCTCGATGCGAATCTGCCAACCTGCGTCGACGAGTTCAGCGGCAAAGTGAAATGCCGGATGATTTACTGCGGCGCTTAGGCGCGCAATGCTGTCGTTGGCGCTGGCTTCGTCATCGAGTACCAGGGCTTTAATTTTGAGCAAGGCGTTCAAAATCATTGGATCAAGGAAACGGCTTTCACGCTCAATCACGGCTTCAGTCAAGAAGAACTGTTTCGCCAGAGTTTCAAGTGCTTCACCGCTTATCGTTGCTTGATCGACGCCAGTCGATAATTGCGCGCCATTCATTGCCGCACGCAGCAAGTGCTGTTTGAGCTCTTGTTCGTCTTTAAGGTAAGTTTCGTTTTTACCTTGTTTGACTTTAAATAGCGGCGGTTGTGCGATGTAGATATAGCCACGCTCAACGAGTTCTGGCAGTTGACGATAGAAGAAGGTCAACAGCAAGGTACGGATATGCGAGCCATCCACGTCCGCGTCGGTCATGATAATGATGCGGTGATAGCGCAGTTTTTCGATATTAAAATCGTCTTTACCAATGCCACAACCGAGCGCCATGATCAAAGTACCAATCTCTTGGCTAGCGAGCATACGATCAAAACGAGCGCGTTCAACGTTCAGAATTTTACCTTTGAGTGGCAAAATCGCTTGGAATTTACGGTCGCGCCCTTGCTTGGCCGAGCCACCCGCGGAATCACCCTCGACGAGGTAGATTTCTGACATTGCAGGGTCTTTTTCTTGGCAATCGGCCAATTTACCCGGCAAGCCTAAGCCATCGAGCACGCCTTTACGACGGGTGATTTCACGCGCTTTACGCGCCGCTTCACGCGCACGGGCTGCATCGACGATTTTGCCGCAAATGATTTTGGCGTCGACTGGGTTTTCCATCAAAAAGTCGGCCAAGGCGCCGCTCAAGACTTCACTGACCACGGGGCCGATTTCGCTCGAAACCAATTTATCTTTGGTTTGGCTGGAGAATTTTGGATCCGGCATTTTGACGGACAGCACGCAGGTTAAACCTTCGCGCATATCGTCACCGCCGGTTTCTACCTTGGCTTTTTTGGCAAAGTCATGGCTGTCGATATATTGATTGAGCGTACGCGTCATCACTTGGCGCAGTGCCGTCATATGGCTACCGCCATCACGCTGCGGAATATTATTGGTAAAGCATTGCACTGATTCTTGGTAAGAATCATTCCATTGCATCGCCACTTCCACGCTCATGCCGTCTTTTTCGCCGATGGCGTAAAAAATATGCGGATGCAATACCGATTTGGTGCGGTTAACGTATTCAACAAAACCACTCACGCCACCGGTGTAGTTAAAGATTTCTTCTTTGCCACTACGACGATCCAATAGCTGAATGTTGACGCCATTGTTCAAGAACGACAGTTCGCGAATCCGCTTGGCTAGAATTTCAAAATGATATTCAACCACGCCAAAGGTTTCGACTGATGCCATAAAGTGCACTTCAGTACCACGGCGCTCAGTGTCACCAACTTCTTTTAGCGGAGAAACGGCTTCGCCATGGCGAAATTCCATGGTGTTTTTCTTACCATCACGACGTATCGTTAGGCGCAGCCAGTCTGAAAGCGCGTTAACAACCGATACCCCCACCCCATGCAAACCGCCGGAGACTTTATAACTATTCTGGTCAAACTTACCGCCAGCGTGCAATTCAGTCATCACGATTTCAGCGGCAGAGCGCTTAAATTCGTCGTCTTCTTTAATTTGCGTTGGAATACCGCGACCATTGTCTTCAACACTCACCGAGCTATCGGCGTGAATGATGACGCGAATGGTGTCGCAATGCCCGGCCAATGCTTCATCAATCGCATTGTCGAGCACCTCAAAGACCATATGATGCAGACCGGTGCCATCTTGGGTGTCGCCGATATACATACCGGGACGTTTACGAACGGCTTCGAGACCTTTTAGGATACGAATACTATCTGCACCGTAGTCGGCTGACTGGGCGCTCTCTGGGGCTTGCGGGAGGTTTTTTTCTTCGTTCATGGCTTTTTTGAGTATGGGGATTAGGAAGTGGGGATTAGGGAGTGAGGCGCAGAAAACTGGGGCGAATGCCCCATTCCCTACTCCCTACTCACCGCAGCCTAGATACGCATTGGCATCACAATGTATTTAAAGTGTTCATTATCTGGAATCGTCACCAGCACACTCGAATTGACGTCGCCAAAATAGCAATGCAAGTTTTCAACCGACAGATTGGTCAATACGTCGAGCAAGTACTGAATGTTAAAGCCAATATCCAGCGTTTCGCCGCTATAACCGACTTCAACTTCTTCTTGAGCTTCTTCTTGCTCATTGTTATTGCACAAAATCTTTAAGGTACTATCAGTGAGCACCAAACGAACGCCACGGAATTTTTCATTCGACAAAATGGCGGCACGTTGCATCGACGACAATAGCGCTTGGCGATCAACCGTTAATAGTTTGTCGTTATTTTGTGGAATCACGCGGTTGTAATCGGGGAATTTCCCGTCAACTACTTTGCTGTGAATCACAATTTTGCCAAAGCTGAACTTCACTTGATTGCTGGCGATATCAATGGTGACTTCATCATCCACATCCGACAGCAATTTAAATAATTCCAAAATCGTTTTGCGCGGCAAGATGACTTCGTTTTTATCAAACGACGTGCTCAATTCGGTAGAAACAAAACCTAAACGATGGCCGTCCGTTGCCACCAGTTTAAGTAAATTACCATCAGTAACCATAAACAGGCCATTGAGGTAATAACGAATATCTTGATGCGCCATCGCAAATTGTACGCGGCCGAGCAAGGCTTTTAGTTGGCCTTGTGGCAAGCGAATGGTTGCGCGCAGATTGGTATCAACGGCTAATTCAGGAAAATCAGCCGCTGGCAAAGTTTGCAGCGCAAAGCGGCTTTTGCCCGCTTTAATAGTTAGGCGGCCTTCGGCCTCTTCGAGCGTAACCACCGTTTTATCGGGAATCGCTCGCAAAATGTCCGACATTTTTTTTGCCGCAACGGTAATCGCAAAATCGCTACCAGAAAAGCCTTCGGTTTGTTGGCTACTGATTTGGATTTCAAGATCGGTACCGGTAAAAGACAAGGCATCGCCGTCTTTTTTAATCAGTACATTCGACAAAATAGGCAAGGTGTGTCGACGTTCGACAATACCCGTTACAGTGGCCAGTGGTTTTAGGAGCGAATCGCGTTCAGCCTGCAGCAGTTGCATTTACTCTCACCCAAGTTGTTTATTTAGTTTATCGGTAGCATCCGCGATTCTACCTCAAATCGAGGCCAAAATCAGGAATGCGAAAGCTTTGCAGCATTGGCGATGCCGCTTCAAGGTATAAATACACTTAAAGCAAAATAGCGTATGGCATATAACGAGGGTATGTGGCTGCTAGCAATTTTGCTAAGGGCTCACACTCACATACCCCATCAAATAGATATATTCGTTATAAATATGCCATCAACATCAAGAACGCAACATTTGCAGCAGCACGCTGTATTGATGCGCCATTTCGCTGTCATTTTTGCGGAACTCTTCAATCGTGCGGCACGCATGCAAGACAGTGGTATGGTCGCGACCGCCAAATGCATCACCAATCGCTGGCAAACTCATCTGGGTTAATTCTTTCGTCAGCGTCATTGCCATTTGTCGTGGCCGCGCAATGTCTCGCGTGCGCTTTTTACTATGCATATCGGCGACTTTGATTTTGTAAAAATCAGCGACCGTTTTCTGGATATTTTCCACCGAAACTTGGCGGTTGCCCGAGGCTAAAATATCACGCAGCGCTTCTTTGGCCGATTCAACCGTGATCGGTTGATTAGTAAAGCGCACATATGCCAGCACGCGTTTCAAAGCACCTTCCAGCTCGCGCACGTTGGAGCGGATGTTTTTCGCCATAAAAAAGGCGACATTGGCATCGAGCTTGAAATGCTCGGCTTCAGCTTTTTTCAGCAAAATGGCCACGCGCATTTCGGTTTCTGGCGGCTCGATCGGTACGATCAAACCCCAAGAAAAACGCGAGGTTAAACGCTCTTGCAAACCATCAATTTCACGCGGGATTTTGTCCGAAGTGAGGATAATTTGTTTGCCACTTTCAAGTAGCGCATTAAATAGATAGAAGAATTCTTCTTGGGTGCGGTCTTTACCGACAAAAAACTGAATATCATCGACCAGCAACAAATCCAGCGAATGGTAATAGCGCTTAAATTCATCAAACGATTTATGTTGATACGCCTTCACCACATCTTGCACGTATTTTTCGGCATGAATATAGCGAATTTTGGCCTGCGGATTATGCTGGTGAACAAAATTACCAATGGCTTGAATCAAATGGGTTTTACCCAAGCCCACACCGCCGTATACAAATAGCGGGTTGTAGCTCACGCCAGGGTTTTCGGCCACTTGCATTGCAGCTGCGCGCGCCACCTGATTGGCTTTACCCGTGACTAGCGTCTCAAAACTATGCGATGGATTAAGCCGCGTCGTTTCATGGCTGGCGCCACCGGCGTCAAAGCGTTTACCGGTTTTAACCGGGGCTGCCGCTGCAGCAGGTGCCGGTTCGTCACTGGCGGCATTGGCTGAGCGCGCAGCAACACGCGGCGCAGGCGCACTCATCTGGCCGACTTTAAGCTCAATCGGCGGCGGAACGCCAGCACACAACTTCGCTGCGGCCATTTCAATCATGCCCAGATAGCGATCACGGATAAATTGCAGAAAAATCTGATTGGGCACTGCAATGACTAAAGTGTCGTCAATCATCTGCGCCGATAAAGGCTTAATCCAGATATTAAATTGACTGGCACCTAAATTTTGTTGCAATTCATTGAGGCAATGCGGCCAAAGTGTTTCTATTTGCATAGGAATAAATTACCACGGCTTAGGGTCAGCGGGCACCAGATCAAGGCCAAACTCGGCGATGTTATTTTATTTATTGGCATGGAATTTGAGGCACACCGCGCAAAGCCTTGAATATTAAGCCAAGTTTCGCACGGCCATTTTGGCCACTGAGAGTTACCGAGAAGTGAGGCATTGTACTCGCAAGTGCAATACTTATCCACAAGCACAGTAGGCAATCGATCCACGGTTAATTACGACTCTCACTTGACAAGCTACTAGCAGTACTGATTAAATCGCGTGTTTACTGCCCAATTAGCACTTAGGATTTAGTCATGAAACGTACTTTCCAACCTTCTGTAATCAAACGCAAACGTACTCACGGTTTCCGTGCTCGCATGGCAACTGTTGGTGGCGTTCGCGTTTTAAACGCTCGCCGTGCCAAAGGCCGCAAAGTTTTATCGGCTTAAGCTGTTGCGAACCAACGCCCCTGCTTGCGGAGTACTCGGCATGCAGAGCGAAAAACGCTACCGCTTTGCGCGTGATGCACGCTTACTAAAAACGGATGATTTTTCATCCGTTTTTAGTTTGCGTGCTTCAGTGAGCAATGATTACTTCCAAGTTTTAGGTAAACCCAATCTAAGCCAGCATGCTCGCTTAGGGTTGGTGGTCGGCAAAAAAACCGATAAACGTGCCGTAGGTCGTAATTATATTAAGCGCACTGTACGCGAGCTGTTTCGTCAAAATACTGAATTGCTACTCGGTCTGGATGTGGTCGTTAGATCGCGAAAACCGTTTGCACGTCAGGACGGGGCCGCTGCGCGTGCCGCGTTATTGAGTTTATTTAAACGAATCAAGCAATGTCGCGCCTTATCATCACGCTGCTGAAACTTTATCAGTTGATGATCAGTCCACTGCTAGGTCCTCGTTGCCGCTTCACGCCGACTTGTTCACAATACGGTATTGAAGCGGTGAGCCGATACGGGCCAATAAAAGGCAGTTGGCTCACGACAAAACGTCTGTGTCGATGCCACCCCTGGGGCGGCTGTGGACATGATCCTGTTCCGTAAATAACCCACCGAGTTGGGAGCTCTTCCGTTCAAATGGATACTAAGAGACTAATCCTCTTTATTGCGCTGTCTTTCAGCATTCTGTTTTTCTGGCAAAAATACATGGAGCAGCGTTATCCGCAGCCCAAAGTAACGGCCAGTGCCACAGCCAGTGCCGCTTCGGCTAGCGCAACAACGACCAGCAATACCACCACCACCAACACTACGCCAGAAAGCAATGTCGCCAAAGGCCAGCGGATTACCGTCGTTACCGACTTATTCCGCGCTGAAATCGACGCCAACGGTGGCGATTTACGCCATGTTGAGCTGCTTAAAGTCGGTGCTACCGATGATCCAAGCAAACCTTTTGTCTTATTACAAGATGAAGGCGAGCATGTTTACATCGCGCAAACCGGTTTACTTGGCGAAGGCATGCCAACGCACAAAAGCGTTTTCACTGCGGCACAAAGCAACTACACCTTGGCTGAAGGCCAAAATGAAGTTGTCGTTCGCTTAGAAGCGCCCGGCCCGAACGGCGTCAAAATTGCCAAAATCTACACCTTCAAACGCGACAAATACTTAGTCGATGTGAAGTACCAAATCGTCAATGCGGGCACTGCACCGCTAACGACCAGTGCTTACTATCGCTTGGTGCGTGACGGCAAAGTAGAAAACCCAGGCATGTTTGGTACGCATACCTTCACCGGTCCTGCGGTCTACACCGAAGAAGCTAAATTCCAAAAAGTGGATTTCGATAAGATCCGTAAAGGTGAAGCGAAATACATCCCTTGGGCCAAAGACGGCTGGATTGCGATGATTCAGCACTACTTTGTTTCGGCTTGGATTTTCACGCCAGAAACCGGTGGTGATGCTTGCACGCCAAATGCCTGCCAAATTGAAATGAAAGCCCTACCGGATAATTTATTCTCCGTCGGCGCCATCGTTCAATTGCCAAGCATTGCGGCTGGCCAAACGTTTGAAAAATCGGTACCGATCTTTGTTGGTCCACAAGAAAGTAAACGTTTAGACACCGTGGCACAAGGCTTTGATCTGGTTAAAGATTACGGGATGTTCACCATCTTCTCGAAACCTTTATTCGCCGTATTGCAGTTTATCCACGGCCTTGTTGGCAACTGGGGTTGGTCGATTATCATCGTGACCCTCTTGCTAAAAGCCGCGTTCTATCCATTAGCTAGCGCCAGCTATCGCTCAATGGCCAAGATGCGCTTGTTAGCACCACGGATGGAAGAGTTGAAAAAACGTCACGGCGAAGACCGCGTGAAATTCCAGCAATCTGTAATGGAAATGTACAAAACGGAAAAAGTGAATCCGCTCGGGGGTTGTTTACCGATGCTGGTGCAAATTCCGGTGTTCATTGGTTTTTACTGGATGTTGCTGGCCGCAGTTGAATTGCGCCAAGCACCGTGGGAATTCTGGATCCATGACTTATCGGTGAAAGATCCGCTCTACATCTTGCCACTGATTATGGCGGTATCGATGTACGTGCAAACGACCTTGTCGCCTCCACCGCCGGATCCGATGCAAGCGAAGATGATGAAGTTTATGCCATTGATTTTCTCGGTGTTCTTCTTCTTCTTCCCAGCTGGTTTGGTGCTGTACTGGGTTGTGAACAATATCTTGTCGATCATTCAGCAATATGTGATTACCAAGCAAATTGAAAACGCTGCAAAAAAAGCCAAAAATAGTTAGCAAGGCTTAAAATAAAAACGCCGCCTTCGGGCGGCGTTTTGCTATCTTTACTGAAACTCAATTCAAAACGATGTATCGAGCGACAGCGCTTGTTTTACAATAATTAGCAGTCAATACCCTAAGAGAATTCACCATGCTTTATACCCCCGATACCATTGCCGCCATTGCTACCGCACCGGGTCGAGGTGGCGTTGGTGTGATTCGTATTTCTGGCAAAGACATCCAAAGCGTCATCTCCGGCCTCATTGCGCGCCCGCTCAAGCCGCGCTTTGCCCACTTTGCCCATTTCCAAGCCGTTGATGGCAGCACCATCGACGAAGGCATTGCCCTCTTCTTCCCCAATCCAGCCTCATTCACCGGTGAAGACGTGTTAGAGCTACAAGGTCACGGCGGCCCAGTGGTAATGAATATGCTGCTCAAACGCTGCATTGAACTCGGTGCACGCCACGCCGAGCCGGGTGAATTTACCAAGCGCGCTTTTTTGAATGGCAAACTCGATTTAGCGCAGGCCGAAGCCGTCGCCGATATTATCGACGCACAATCGGAGGCCGCAGCCAAATCAGCGATCAAATCACTCGATGGCGCCTTCTCGCGTGAAGTGCATACGCTAGTCGACGCGCTGATTAATCTACGCATGCTGGTTGAAGCCACGCTGGATTTTCCCGAAGAAGACATCGACTTTCTAGAAGCTGCCGATGCGCGCGGTAAATTACACACCATCAGCGCCCAACTCGCGCGCGTGATGGACACCGCCACGCAAGGCAAATTACTGCGTGAGGGCATGCATGTAGTACTGATTGGCCAACCCAACGTCGGCAAATCTAGCCTAATGAACGCACTTGCTGGTGAAGATGTGGCCATTGTTACCGACATTGCCGGCACCACCCGCGACACCGTCCGTGAGCTAATTCAACTCGACGGTATTCCGCTGCACATTATCGACACTGCGGGCCTGCGCGACACCGATGACACTGTAGAAAAAATCGGCATCGAGCGCACTTGGGCTGCAGTAGAAAAAGCCGATCTGGCACTATTACTGCTCGATAGCCGCGAAGGTATCACTGAGCATGATCACGACATTCTGGCGCGCTTGCCTGCCTCGCTAAGCGTTTTACGCGTGTTTAACAAAATCGATCTCACTGGCGATCAAGCTGGTGAAATCGCTGACGATGAAATCCATGTTTCTGCCAAGCAGGGTATTGGGCTGCAAGATTTAAAACATAAGCTGTTGAAGAAGATAGGCTGGCAAGGTATGAACGATGGGGTATTTATCGCTCGCGAGCGCCACCTCGCCGCGATTCGCGTTGCTCGTGAGCACCTGAATACTGCGGACGCCTGCTATTTGCAAATCGAGATCTTGGCCGAAGAACTGCGCCTTGCTCAGCAAAGCCTTAATGAAATCACTGGCGAATTCACCTCTGACGACCTACTCGGCGTGATTTTTAGCCGTTTTTGTATCGGCAAATAACCATGCCTCGCCATGCGCCATTGTATTGCTTAAGCTTACTTTGCTACCTGAACCCGAGCATGGCCAAAGAGCTGATTTTGCACGCCAAGGTCGTTGAGCAATGCCAAACTCAATGGCAAAGCGCCAGCGAGCAAGTGCCGCCCAAAATCAAAGTGAGCTGCCGTTCAAAGCAAGCAATGGCAACCCGAATCTATCAGGACAAAACCGCGTCATGGCCAAATACAACTTACGATTTTTAGCGGCATTGGGCTTGGCGCTAACATTGAGCATGCCCAGCCTCGCCTCATCAGGCGGGAGTATGCGAGTGCGGATTTTTGTTGAGTCTGCATGTAAGTTCACCAATGCCAATAACATCAATATGGATTTTGGTGATTTAAATCAAGGCAATCAAAGTATTACAGCAATAACACAGATTAACTGCGTGAGTGGTTCCGCATTTAAATTACAACTGAACAATGGTTTATACGCGGCAGGCTCACAGCGTCGAATGAAACATGCGACCCAAGCCGCATGGCTACCTTACGGACTCAGCGTCAGCCCGAGTGCTGGAACGGGCAACGGACAAAATATCAATGTCACTCTCACTGCCACTGTGCAAGAAAGCGACTATCAAAACCAAATCATTGGTCGCTACAATGACGTCGTAATACTTACAATTACACCATAAAAACAAACCAATTATTAAATGTATTTTCCACCAAATTACCAACAACTTATTTCATAAATCTTTCACAACAAATTCATTTCAACAAATTAAACACACTTCAGTCATTAAGTAAAAAAATAAGTCATTGTAACTACTGGTATTTTTACAAAGCGCTCAATACGGCAATCCATTTAAAATACATAAATCAATCAAATTAATCCTAAACACGATTTATTTATTTCATCAGGAATTAGCCATGAATAAAAAACTAACTCAAAGCCTTGCCATTGCACTCGCACTATTGAGTAGCAGTGGATTTGCTGCCACAAAAAATATCGAAGTTAAAGCCAATATTGTCGGGACTTGTGCCTTTGTTAATGCAGATGCAATCAAACTAGATTTTGGCAGTTTAACCGAAGGCACTGCGCCATCCCCACAAGAAGCTAAAGCTGAATTCTGGTGTACTAAAGGTACGACTGTGAATCTCACCGCAAACGAAGGCGCTAATGCCGTAAGTTCGCAAATGAATTTAAAATCAACAACAGGCGATACAGAACTGATTCCTTATGCTTTAACACTCAGCAAAGCATCGGAGACTGGCGCTGGAAAAAGCAATCCAATCGAATTAACAGTCAACGCAACGATGGAAGCGACTGCGGCGAATAACAAACCCGCAGGCGACTATACTGATACCGTAGTGCTAACACTGTTGCCGTAAAATCAAAGCGTCCTCTTTTACACTGAATAAAAAGAGGACCTAACTCAAATCAATTACAATCTACACTTGTAAATAATTACTTCCAACAAAGCGCCAATCATGCAATGGATACTTAGTCTCATAATGACCTTGGCCAGCACATTCTTACTGGCAGGTGAATTTGCCATTAGCCCAATTAGGCTCGATTTCACCAGCCAAACCAAAAGCCAAGCGATTACCGTGAGCAATAATGGCAATACGCCATTACGCATTGCGCTGGTGCTCAAGCGCTGGACGCAGGATGCGGCGGCCAATGATGTCTATTTAGAAGCCCAGCAAGATTTAATTTATTTCCCGCGCCAATTTGAATTGCAGCCCAAGCAAAAACAAGTGGTGCGTATTGCGCGTAAATCCGCCAGCCAAGAACAAGAATCGACCTACCGCTTATATTTTAATGAGCAACCGAGCGCAGCCGACTCAGCGCAAAGCGGCAATGTGGCGATGGTAGTGAGTTTTGGCGTACCGATTTTTATTGCCGCCAATCCTCAGCAAATCGGCCTTAACGCCAGCCCTATGCACGTCGAGCAAAACACACTCAATTTCACGCTCAGCAATACTGGGAATGTGACGCAAAAATTGCGCCAAATTCAAATCGGAACGCAAGGTGCTGCCATCCAACAATTTGATAATTGGTATTTGCTGCCGGGCGCAACGCGGCAATATCAACTACCACTGCCGCCCAATGCCTGCAGCGATCAAGCGCAAGTCATCAAGATTGAAACCGATCATTCCAATATTGAACAATCATTAAACATTCCTCTTCGCGCGTGCAAATCTTAAACGCTTTATTTTTTATTGCACTGATCAGCCCTGCCCTTGCTGCCGATCCACTGATCGTTTCGCTAACGCTCAATGGGGTCGCGCAAGGTGATGTGCCTGCGCTGTATGATAATAATGAGTATTGGATTGCAGCTAGTGCACTACGTGGCTTAGAGGACAATACCCAGCATTCAATCCGATTTGATGGTGAGAATTACTACGCGATTAATTCGCTAAAAGGGCTACACAGCCGATTCGATCCAGCGCAATTAAGCCTTGAGCTCACCGCAGACGCACGCCATTTTGGCGAAAACGAAATCAAACTCAGCCACGATCCTAGCCAGCTGTATGCCGCACCAACACCTTTATCGTGGTATTTCAATTACCAACTGTCGCTACGAAAACAAAGCCAAACACAAGGTGTGGATTTTCAATTTAATCCAACCTTAAATATCAATCATGGCTATTTAAATTTTCGCAGCGAACAAAGCTTTAACCATCAGCCAGATCAATCAGAATGGCGGCGTATCAATACCTTGCTGACTTACGATGTGCCGCAATCCATGTTGCGCTTTAGCGTCGGCGACATCATCCCTACCACAGGGCCATTAGGTCAGAGCCAAGCCATGGCCGGGATTGGCGTTGCCCGAGTATTTGCCATGCAGCCCGATTTAAATACCAGCCCCAGCGCTCAGTTACAAGCGCCCGTCACCCAGCCATCAACCGCTGATATTTACCTCAATGGCCAACAAATTTCGAGCCAAAACTTGCAACCTGGCATCTACAATTTTAATGACCTTAGCTACTACACCGGCTTACAAGATGTAGAAATCGTCATTCGCGATAGTAGCGGCCATACGCAGCGCTATCGCACACCATATTACTTTGATGACTCTTTACTCAAAGCCGGCCTGAGCGAGTTTAATTACAATGTCGGCGTTGCTCGGCAAAATGGCAGTTTTAATACTTACCAAGGTTTCACTTATTCCGGCTACCAACGCTTTGGCCTCACCGATTGGCTCACCCTCGGCGCGCAAGCCAGTGGTCAGAGCGATCGGCGCCGCGTTGGCGTGCTAGCCAATATCGGTCTAGGCACCTATGGCACACTGGGTAGTGCCTCATCATGGGCCAAGCATGCGGGGCAAAGCAGTGGCTCGGCTCAAGTTTTACAATATCGCTTTGTCGATCAAGCATTCAGCCTAACCGCCAATGCGCGGCGACAAAGTAGTGATTTTCTCTCAAAAAACGATATTTTTTCCGGTCTCACTGCGCCCGACTGGTCGGCAGATGTAGGCGTTAGCTGGGGGACGGCGGCGCTAGGTAATGTGAGCTTGAATATTGGCCGGCAAATGGGGGCCAACGAGCAGCAAACGTTCACTCGCTACCAAGTTGCTTATTCGATCTCACCAATTCGCTCAGTCGCCATCAGCACGCAGCTGCAATTGCAGCAATTTGCCAAACAACGCCAATTCAGTGGCTTTATCAATCTATCGTGGTATTTTGATCAAGGCCGTAGCCTTTATCTCAGCAGTCGCATGCAAGACGGAAGGTATTTAACGAGTGGCAACTTCAGTCAAAGCACGCCGCAGGGCCAAGGCTGGGGTTATAACATCGGCGTACAACAACAAGAACAAGGCACTGATTACAGCGCTTGGCTGCAAAACAAACAAGCACAAGGTCAAGTCGAGCTGTCCTTCCTACAAAATAACCAATCAAATCAAAGCATCAATAACGGCCAAATTACTTGGTCGAGCGCCCTAGCGTATAGCGATGGGCATTATGCAATCACTCGCCCGATCAACCAAAGTTTTGCCGTGGCGCAATTGGCGGACATTCCCGATGTATCGGTATTGCAAAATGGCAATGCCATAGCCACCACCAATAGCGAGGGCATCGCTTTCTTACCGGATTTGGCCAACAATAGCTGGCAGCAAATTAGCGTTGATCAATCCCAAATTCCATTGCATTACAGCTTACCGCAGCTAAGAAAAGACGTTTTAACTGGCAATTACAATGCGCAAAAAATCGTTTTTTCGGCACGAGCCATTGCTGCAGTCACAGGACAATTACAACAACAAGATGGTCAAGCGCTCGCCAATCAGCGTGTCACCATTGGCAATGCCAAGCACCAAATTGAGGTGCAAACTGCTTTAGATGGCTATTTTTATACTGAAGACTTACCCGCAGGAAAATATACATTTCAGACCAACAACTGTACCGGCACGCTCGAAGTCCCAGCAAGCCAAGCTATCGTGAATGAAATTTCACCGAGTATTTGCAAGGAATCGCTATGAAACACTGGATTTGCGGCTTAATTTTCACGGCGATTAACGCTGCCAGTTGGGGCAGCAGCTGTAGCATTTCACTGCCTACAGGCGATTTGGGCGGCTATGAACCGTCAGTTAACGAAGCAGGCGTATCGATTCAACAGGCATTTTGGGTCACCTGCCCCGCAGGAACACCCTTGGTGATTACCGCTGGTCCCTCGCAAACCTCAGGCAGTATTCAAAATCGGCAAATGCGCGGTAGCCTCACGGGCACCTTACTCAACTATCAACTCTGCCACGACTACCCGGGCTCAGGTACTTGTGTGCGCATTTTTGGCGATGGCCAAGTTGGCACGCCACTGACCGCGAACGCTGCTGGCTATCAGCAAGGCATTTATTTCTGGACACATGTTTTTGGTAAACAAATGGTCGACGGTGGCGAATATATTGATTACGTTGCCATTAGCATCAATCCCTAGGGGCTGCTGACGCGCTTGCAAAAAAAAACGCCAAATCGGGCGATTTGGCGTGCAAAAAAACATAGGATGGAAACAATGCAATTGCATTACTTATAGGATGCTAGCCACAGCAATATTAGTCAATACTAATGCATTGGGTGTCTTGCTTTTGCCTACAAATCGCCTAGCGAGATGAGATAACTATCAAAGCATTGCGTTTTTTCGGTAAAATCGCGTGCTTTGCTCAAAGGGTAAGCCGCCATGATACAAGTCGGTGTAGTAATGGGTAGCAATAGCGATTGGGATGTTATGCAGCACGCAGCCAAACAGCTGCAAGCATTTGGCATCCAATTTGAATGCCGCGTAGTCTCTGCACATCGCACACCTGACCTGCTATTTTCTTATGCCGAAACTGCGGCGGAACGTGGCTTAAGCTGCATTATTGCTGGTGCCGGTGGCGCTGCGCATTTACCCGGTATGTTGGCGGCCAAAACAGCAGTGCCGGTACTTGGTGTGCCCGTGCCTTCCAAATATCTGCGTGGCGAAGATTCTTTACTCTCCATCGTGCAAATGCCTAAAGGCATTCCAGTGGCGACGTTTGCCATTGGTGAAGCTGGCGCAGCCAATGCCGCCTTATTTGCGATTGCGATGCTCGCCAATGGCAACGCTGAATTAAGCGCCAAACTCAACGCTTTCCGCGAAGCACAAAAGCAAACCGTCCTTGATATGCAATTACCCGCCATCGAGTAAGCACGATGACTAAGCGCCAAAAGGTCAACGCGGCCTCTTGGCGCTAAAATCTACACCCGCCACATTCAAACGTACTCGCAATACGGCAGCTTGATGTAAAATACGCTGTTCACCGTACCACCCCCATTCAATCGAGCTACAATACAAATCAGCGCTTTCGCTCTGAGGTAGAATGAAATCCAGTGCAAACATAGGCCCAATGCGATCATTTTGGTATTGGGTGTTATTCAGAGGCTGCCTACTCTGGGGCGGCCCTTGCTGTTTAATTTTGGCTGCTCTGCGCTATGCGAGCGGCCAAACTAGTTTTATGGCAGGGGTATTGAATGACATGCCATTTAGCATACTGGGTGGCATCATATACGGCATGGGTGCCTACGGTTATAAATCGCATCAAGCAGCAAAGCACCGAATGAATACAAGGAATAATAAAGATGGCCAGTAAAGTAATTCTTCCCCCAGCAATGCTCGGTATTTTAGGCGGCGGTCAACTCGGGCGGATGTTTGCCAGCGCGGCAAAAAACATGGGCTATGGCGTTACCGTGCTTGATCCCGATTCGCACGCGCCAGCGGCCGACTTTGCCGATGTTCATTTGTGTAAATCCTTTACCGATCCGGCCGCTTTGCAATATATGGCCAGCCATTGCGCCGCCATTACCACCGAATTTGAAAACGTCAACGCCGACTCAATGCGTTGGCTGGCGAGCCAAGGTATTCCAGTTGCGCCTAGCGGCGACTGCTTGGCGATTGCTCAAGATCGGATTGCCGAAAAAACCTTTATTCGTGATGCTGGCTTGGACGTTGCGCCCTTTTTAGCGGTGAAAAACGCCGGCTGTTTAGATACAGATTTAAGCGCTTACTTACCCGGTATTTTGAAAACCGCACGCTTAGGCTACGACGGCAAGGGTCAAATCCGCGTCAAAACTTTGGATGACGTGCGTTTTGCCCATGCGGAAATGAAACACCAACCGTGCGTGTTGGAAAAAATGCTATCGCTACACAGCGAAATCTCAGCGATTGTAACTCGCACTCGAGCCGGTGAAGTCGCTTGTTTTCCAGTGGCCGAAAACGAACACGTTAATGGCATTTTAGATATCTCCATCGTTCCAGCTCGCGTGAGTCCCGCTTTGGCTGAGCGCGCCCGAAGCATGGCGATGCAATTGGCAGAAAAACTCGATTACATTGGCGTGATGGCAGTGGAATTTTTTGTACTCGACAATGAGCAATTGGTCATTAATGAAATGGCCCCGCGCCCACATAACTCGGGCCATTACACCCTTAACGCGACGTTGACCACGCAGTTTGAACAGCAAGTTCGCGCCATGTGTGGTTTGTACCCAGGCAAAACCGATCTACTGAGCCCTGCTGTCATGGTCAATTTATTGGGTGATGCATGGCAAGACGATGGCAGCGAACCCAATTGGGAAATCCTGATGACGGCGCCCAATACTAAGCTGCATCTTTACGGTAAAAAACTCGCGCGACCGGGGCGTAAAATGGGCCACTTTAACGTACTGGCTGCCAGCGCGGATGCGGCACTTGAGCAAGCTAACGCCATCAAAGAAACTTTGTAGTAGGGTCTGATGATGCTTAGTTGTCTGCAGCGAAAAGCGCCCAGCCTGCCGGGCTTGGTGACGGATGATTTAAATAATGTCAGCCTAATGCTGCGTTACCAAGCGCAGGCGTAAAAATGACTACGCTGCGCGATTTGGCTGAATATCAGCACCAGCTCAATCGCGCAGCAGATCCAATTCGGGCTGCGGGTATGTCTGCCTATATGCGGCATCAATTTAGCTTCATCGGCATACCCACTCCGATTCGCCGAAAACTCATTCAAGCCATCGAAATCTCTGCCGCACAGCAATATGGCGAAAGCGACTTACTCCAGCTCGCTCAAGCCCTATGGCAGCAGCCTGAACGTGAATACCACTATTGCGCCATCGAGTTACTGATCCGCGCTCAAGCCAAACTTAGCCTTGCGGCATTGCCGATCATCGAGCAATTGATTTGCACCCAAAGCTGGTGGGATAGCGTTGATACACTCGCCAGTAAAGTTGTTGGCCAACTCGCTCGCCGTGAGCCAGCGCTGCTAACCCAGCTCGATCAATGGCCAAGCTCGCCGAATTTATGGCTACGCCGCACCGCGATTATTTATCAGCTCAACTGGAAAACCAATACTGATACGGTTCGCTTATTTCACGCCTGCCGTGTGAATGCCGCTGACACTGATTTTTTTATTCGCAAAGCCATTGGTTGGGCACTGAGGCAATACGCCCGCACGGATCTGCTGGCAGTGCAGCAATTTGTGGCACAAACTGCGCTGTCATCGTTATCGCGCCGCGAAGCACTCAAGCAACACCTTCAGAGTATCTAAGTAGAAAATTTCGTTAGACTGACAAGCATCAGTTAACATCAATCTATTCTTTCGTTGCCATGGTGTAAATGATGCTCGAACTCACTCAATACACATTTCGCCGCGCAGCACTGGACGATCTACTCTTTGTTGTTTCATGGGCCCGATCTGCCGAAGAATTACGCTATATTTTTCCACGCGCGGCGTGGCCTGCCGAAACGCTGCAGTTGGTCGAACACTTAGCAAGTCACGAAGAAAGCTTTGTCGTTTGCGATCAAAACCGCGTCGTTGGCTTTGCCAACCTCTATAATCCGCGCGCGCAAAAAACGTGGATTGGCCATTTCATCGTACATCCCGATCACCGCCGTAGTGGTGTGGCGCATTTTTTGATCAGTGCCTTACAAACCATCGCGAAAGAGCGCTATCAATCACACACCTTGGCCACGATTTGTTTTGAAAGCAATCCAATTGGACTAGCGTTTTATCAACGTCTGGGCTTTACCATCGCCGGTTGGGAAACGCGCTTAGATCATCGCGCAGAAGGCGCGAAAGTTTTTCGTCTAGAAAAAAACCTCGGCGAAATCGAGCCAAGCCCAGAAAGAACACAGCGCAGTCATGCACAGCAGCACTAATTCAGGCAAAATAGCGGCCTCAATTTCTGAATCTTGGTCCGCCAACGACCAAGGCATCCGCTGCTTCTGGAGATCTGTATGTCCGGCCTTACTACGACCAACCTCACTAGCCTAAAAAAAATCTATTCTGGCAAAGTGCGTGACCTGTACGAAATCGACGACCAACGTATGTTAATGATCGCCACCGATCGCCTGTCGGCATTCGACGTTATTTTGGCCGAACCGATTCCAGAAAAAGGCAAAATTCTAACTGCGATTTCCAATTTTTGGTTTGAAAAACTCAAAGACGTAGTGCCTAGCCATTTCACTGGCGATCAACCCGAAGACGTGGTCTCGAAAGAAGACCTACCGCAAGTGATTGGCCGTGCCGTCGTGTGTAAACGCCTCAAGCCGGTCCCAGTTGAAGCCATTGTTCGTGGGTATATCGCTGGCAGCGGCTGGAAAGAATACCAACAGAGCAATACCATCTGTGGCATCGCTTTACCTGCCGGTTTACGCGAAGCCGATAAATTGCCAGAACCGATCTTCACCCCATCGACTAAAGCCGAACTGGGTGATCACGACGAAAACATCAGCTATGCGCGCTGCGAAGAAATCTTGGGCGCAGAACTTGCCGCTAAGGTGAGCGCCACCGCGATTTTGCTGTACAAAACCGCCAGCGAATACGCCGCCACCCGTGGCATTATCATTGGTGACACCAAATTTGAATTTGGCCTCGATGAAAACGGCACCTTATGCCTAATGGACGAGGCATTGACCCCTGACTCAAGCCGCTTCTGGCCTGCAGACCAATACCAACCGGGCAGCAATCCACCGAGCTACGACAAACAATTCGTTCGCGACTGGCTAGAAACCACCGGTTGGGACAAAACCCCACCAGCACCGGCACTACCGCAAGAAGTAGCAGAAAAAACCGCCGCCAAATACCGCGAAGCGCTGGAAAAACTGACTAAATAATACTAACGCCCTTCGGGGCGTTTTTTGCACGCCAAAGTCAGCGCCTACTTACAGCCAGCATACTGTCACAGCCTGGGCTAAAGTAATGACGCATAACCACCGCATATCAATTTAAGGAAACGCACGATGATCATTCACAGCACCAGCCACGACCTAGCAACGCCAACAGGGGTAATGCGTACTTACCTACACCAGCCAAGCGATGGCCGGCAATACCCTACGATTTTGTTTTATTCTGAGATTTTCCAGCAAACCGGCCCAATTGAGCGCGCAGCACGTTTGATTGCCGGTTATGGCTACAATGTATTGGTGCCCGAAGTGTTTCACGAGCTCAACCCCATTGGCACTGTGCTCGCGTATGACGATGCTGGTCGTGATAAAGGCAATGCCGACAAAATGGCCAAATCAATCGAAGGCTACGATTCGGACAATGCCGCGCTGATTGCTTGGGCGAAAACACAGCCGTGGAATAACGGTTTATTTGGTGCGATGGGATTTTGTATTGGCGGCCATTTGGCGTTTCGCGCCGCGCTACAGCCGGAAATTAAAGCCACGGCGTGTTTTTACGCCACTGATTTGCATACGCATGTCATTCCAAATCAAGCTGGCCAACACAGCATGGATAGACTGGCAGAAATCAGCGGCGAATTATTAATGATTTGGGGTAAGCAAGATCCGCATATTCCTGCCGCAGGTCGCGCCCGCGTTTACCAAGGTTTGGTGGCGGCGGATAAAACCTTTACTTGGCATGAATTTAACGGCCCACACGCCTTTATGCGCGACGAAGGCGAGCGTTATGACCCACAACTAGCAGGCTTAGGCAATCAACTGGCGCTCGACTTATTTAGCCGCCGCTTGCGCGCCTAAACGACGGCGTGGCGAAGTTCAGCTCGCCACGTGCCATTCAAGCGGCCGCGACGGTTCGCCGTGCGGCCATATTTTTGCCCAATTGCGCCAAACAGTCGCCGTCGAGCAATTGTGCTGCTGCCGGATAAATATCGATTTCTTCTTTGGCGGCATGCGCCGGATAAAGCTTGGCGAATGACTGCGCCAGCGCTAAATTCAAGCGGCTGGCATCCCCAGCAATCACCGCCAATAAAGCTTGGCGAACTTGATGCCAAAGCTGAGCCAGCTCTGCGTGCTCCGCCATGACTTGCTCAATGTTTGCGCGCAATGAAGGCGACGCATGCACCAACAACGCCGGAAATAAATCCTCATCTTCATCTTGATGATGTAGCGGTGCAGCAATATCAAAATACCGCAAAATCGACTGGGCACCCGCTACCGCGGCCGCATCGGCGCCTTGCTGCTGCAGATGCAGCGCCAAGGTTTCAGTCAGTGCGGCATACTGGCGAACGCGATCATGGCAGGCAATCAACATGGCGATCGGGGTTTCAAAAGTCACTGTTTCAGTGGCAAACGGATTAAGCATCTTTAAATCCCAAGTGACGAAACGAGCTTTAACTTACGCTGCTTGTGAGCCTTTGCCAAGACAACAAATCCACATTCTCGCCGCATAAAAAAACCCCGCAGCCAGCTACGGGGTTGATTGGCGATTGCACATCGCTATTACGCAGATTTAAAAATCTCGTTGTAACGCGCTGAAACTGCCGCTTCAATCTGCACATTGCTTGGCGCTGTTTGGCTCATCAGCAGATTGCATAATACTTTTTCAGCTTCACGCAATAAATAGCGTTTTTGTTGGCGCTTAGTCAGACGTTTGATTTTTGCATTCATCATGCCTTCTCCTTAATTAAAGTGGGGCCAGTATAACGGCTTCGGGCTGCTCTTGCTTGTGCCATCCTGCCAATTCGTTACAGTGCGTGTGCTTGCAAAATATATTGCGCTACCGATTTGGCCTCTATATCGCTAACGCGCAACAATTTAATATGCCGACGAAATTTGCCACCGCCCTCGAGCACACCAGCGATGTCATTCAGATCACAACCACGGCCAAACTCAAGCGAAACGTGATTTTTATACGCAAACACGCCGCAAAAATCGCTAGCGTCGCCGTACATCAAGCCGCCATACATCACGCGCTCGCTGGCCGTTGGCACGACTGAATAAATCAGCGCTCTGGTGGCCTCAACAATCGCCAGTATGTCGCCATCGGCCAAGGCCAGATCATGCAATAACTGCGTTACTCTAGGATCAACCATAATGAGCCTCACCAACTGATTATTTCAACTTTTGAGCCACCGCCAACAAGGCCGTCAATACGCTCGCGCCGAACTGCTTGGATCGCTCACCATTCCAGCCGACTTCGGGCAGTGGATGGCTGGCGGTATCTTTAAACGGCATTTCTACCGTATACGCCAAGCAATCAAAGGTGTGGCCCACCCAATTGGTACCCAGCGTTAGGGTTTCTGGGCCAAAATGGCTGTCGGTATAGCCAAATTCAGTTTGAAAATCCGGGCTCGCCGCCAACCATGCGGCTTTGAACGTATCTTGCAAATCACGTTGCTTGCTGGAGAACGATGGATTGTCTTCGCAACCGGCGACAAAATTATGTGGAATCGCCTCATCACCATGAATATCTAAAAACGCATCAACGCCGATTTCTTGCATTTTTTCACGCACCCAAAATACTTCAGGGCTGCGCGTTAAGCTTGGCGTACCCCATTCGCGATTTAGATTCGCGCCTTGCGCATTGGTGCGCAAATTGCCACGCACACTGCCATCGGGATTCATATTGGGCACGATATAAAACACGCAGTGTTCGAGCAAGCGGCGAGCGACGGCATTTTCTGGATCGAGCAAGGTTTCTAGCAAGCCCTCAACAAACCATTCGGCCATCGATTCGCCCGGATGCTGACGCGCAGTAATCCAGATGTTTTTCTTATGCCCTAGGGGTATGCCAACGCGCAGCATGTCTAAATCATGCCCATCAGGCGTTACCCCAAGGGGTATTAGATCAACCCACGGCGCATAGCTTAAGGCACTACCGATCAAGGCTTGATGGCGCTCCCAAGAATATGGCTCAAAATATGCAAACCACACCGCATCGGTCATTGGCGTATGTTGAATGCTTAAAGTCTGCCCATCGTATTCGGTATCAACGCGAAACCAATTCTCGCGATCGTAACTGGCCACCGCCTGATAATCAGGCCAACCATCGGGATAAGCGCTTTGCCCGGCGTTTTCAATGCGTAAAGTGCAATCCTGATCACGCGCGCCGGTTAAGCGAAAGTGAAACCACTGAGCGAAATCAGAGGCATTATCGGGGCGCAATTTCAGGCGAATATTAGCGGCGTCGGTCGCGTCAATGACCTCAATTGAGCCGGAATCAAACTGGCTGGAGATACGAAGCATAGGGCCCTCTTATCCTCAAACGAGGAAAAAATTGAACCACAGAGGCACTAAGGCACAGAGCAATACCAAGCATAAAATTGCTTTTCCTCTATGCCTCTGCGCCTCTGTGGTAAATGGTTTTTTATCCAAATCAATCCAACGGCGACCAATCAGTCACTGCGACAAAAGCCTCGGCATCTGGGCCTTTTTCAAATACGCTGCCGATTGGCGAATCGAGCAATGCAATGACACTGCCGTCGTAATTGGCGATGACGTTTACATCTAATTCACTGTGATTTTTTGGATTATTCAGAAATTTGTCATCTTCACAGCCAGAAAAGAAACGCCAACCACTATCACCCGCTTTGCTGGGCTTTTCTCGATACATCAAGCCCACCGGATAACCTTCAATCGTTACTTCATCACTGACCACACACAGGCCATGGCCGGTGGCGACTTTCTTCATGCGACTTTCATCAAGTAAATACTCTTTGCTCATGTATATCTCTCTATGCGTTTATTGGAATGGCTTAGCATCAAGTACCTAGCACTGCTTGACGTGAATGCAGTGTCATCTGTAAAGCGGCGCGGGTTTTCGCGTGCGGTAAAATGGGGCTCTCTTGCTGCCCAGTTCGCAGCAGCTCGCAAAAATGCGCGGTTTCGTAATTGAGCCCAGAGCCAACAGGAGGCATCGCTAATTCTTCACGTTCGCCAGTCGCCGTGACTAAGGTCGCTCGGGCGGGGTTCCACCATTTGTCGTGAAGCAATACATAACCCTTCGTGCCAGAAATGAGCGCTTCGCCGCTACCTGCCACATCCAGCCCACAATAGAGCTGGCTAATGCCATGCTGATGCTGGCTCTGCCAACTGGCAAAGGTGTCCACGCCAGTGGCGCCAATTCGACCCAAGGTTTGCACTTCGCTCGCCGCGCCTAGCCAATCCACCGCCAAAAATGCGGCGTAAATGCCAATATCGAGCAAACCACCGCCCGCTTGCGCTGGATCGAGCACCGCGTGGCCGGCTGGCACATTGGGGTTGGCAAAGCCTGCGCGAATGAACTTCACGTCTCCGATGGCGCCAGCAGCGATGCGTTCACGAATCTGTTGGTATAAAGGAAAAAACGCCGGTTTCATCGCCTCCATATAGAGACGCTGCGCTGCTTGCGCAGTGGCGATGACCTCATCCAGCTCGGCCAAAGTGACCGCAGCGGGCTTTTCACACAACACCGCTTTGCCTGCTTTGAGCGCAGCGATACTCAGCGCTGCATGGCTAGGATGTGGCGTGGCGATATACACCGCGTCGATGTCGCTCGCGAGTAGCTCATCCAGCGTGGCATATACTTGGGGTATTTGATTGGCGGCAGCAAACTGCGTGGCTTTGCTGGTGGTACGGTTAAATACCACCGCCGCTTCAGCTTGCGGGACATGGGCTAAACCCAAGACAAAACGTTGCGCGATACTGCCGGTACCAATAATGCCAAAGCGTATCGTTTTCATATTTTGCCTTGAGGTATAGCCCTAAGAGGGAATGATTATCAATGACACGGAGCAATACACCTATCGAGTATTACCCCTAGACCACTTTCGTTTGGCTAAACTGCACCAGCGCCAAACTGCCTAATAAATTAGGCAGAAAATTAACCGGTTCACCTTGATGCAGCACCACTTGCCCATCGACTTGCATGCCTAATTTTTCTAGCAATTGGCTAAAGTCATTCACAGTACAAAAATGAATATTCGGCGTGTTATACCATTCATAAGGAATGGTTTCCGAAACTGGCATTTGCCCTTTGAGGATTTGCCAGCGATTTTCCCAATAACCAAAGTTTGGAAAAGTCACAATCCCGCAGCGGCCAACGCGCAGCATTTCTTGCAAGATCAGCTCGACGTTATGCATTGATTGAATCGTCAGCGACAATACGACAAAGTCAAAACTGCTATCTTCAAAATGCTGCAAACCGCTTTCCATATCGGCTTGAATCACGTTGAGATTTTTTTCAACGCAAGTGACAATCGAATTCACATCCACGTCGACACCGATACCACGCACTTGTTTATTCGTCTGCAACCACGCGAGCAATTCACCATCCGCGCAGCCGAGATCGAGTACACGCGAGTTCGGTTTAATTTGTTCAGCGATGTGTTTTAAATCGGCACGCAGCGTAGTTTGATGAGCCATTACGCAATCTCCTTCGCCACATTGTTTAAATAAGCGCGCATCACATTCATATACGGTGCATCTTGCATTAAAAAGGCATCGTGCCCATGCTGCGATTCAATCTCGGCGTACGAGACAGTACGATCGGCGTCGAGCAAAGCTTTAACGATTTCGCGCGAACGTGCTGGGGCAAAACGCCAATCGGTGGTGAAAGATACCACCAAAAATTTAGCCTTCGCCTGCCGCATCGCTTCTGCCAAACTACCGCCGTAATGCCGTGCTGGGTCAAAATAGTCCAACGCTTTGGTCATCAATAAATAAGTATTGGCATCAAACACATTGGCAAATTTATCGCCTTGATAACGTAAATACGATTCGATTTCGAATTCAACGTCAAAGCCATACTGGTATTCACCGGTACGCAATAAGCGGCCAAATTTCTCGCCCATGCCATCGTCAGACAAATAAGTAATATGTCCAAGCATGCGCGCTAAGCGCAATCCACGCCGCGGCACGACGCCATGCTGATAAAAGTCGCCGCCATGAAATTCTGGATCAGTAATTATCGCTTGGCGGGCCACATCATTAAACGCAATATTCTGCGTGGTGAGCTTAGGCGCAGAAGCAATGACTAAAGCATGACGTATACGCTCAGGATACGTAATTGA